>WRCY01000021.1 GCA_009783695.1 Oscillospiraceae bacterium | reverse complement strand
CGGAGAACGAGCGCCCGCCGAACGCAAGAACGGAAGTTTCGCCGCGCGAGGAGCTCACCGACAAGGTAATTCTCATAAACGATGAGATTAATTATAAACGCAGAATATTCGGGCTGCCGCTGTACGGCGAGTGACGGATAATGAACAATTGACAATTGACAATGGATAATTGACAATGGACAATTACCAAATATGAAAGGAATAAGTTTAAGTGGATAAGCGAAAAGACGAGTTTAAACTGACGTTCAAGCAGTATATGTCGAGGCATAAGGCTTCGTACATATTGCTTGCGCCGTTTTTTATCCTGTTCTTCCTGTTTACAATATTGCCGGTGCTTGCGTCGCTGACGCTCAGCCTTACATACTTCAACGTTCTGGAATTCCCGACATGGGTGGGCTGGAGCAACTATACGAGGCTGATTTTAGAAGACGACCTGTTTATGCTCGCGCTGCGGAACACGCTTATTTTCGCAATAGTGACGGGGCCTGTCAGTTATGTTCTCTGTCTGCTGTTCGCGTGGATAATCAACGAGTTTAAAGGCAAGACGAGGGCTTTTCTGACGCTTGTTTTCTATGCGCCGTCAATAAGCGGGCAGGCTTATTTAATCTGGAACATTATCCTTTCCGGCGACCGCTACGGCTATCTCAACGGCTTTTTAATGAACTTCGGTTTTGTGCAGGAGCCTGTGCTTTGGATGAAGTGGGAAAGGTACATACTGCCGGTGCTCATTGTCGTGCAGCTTTGGATGAGCCTCGGCACGGGCTTCCTTGCGTTCATCGCGGGATTGCAGACCGTCGATAGGTCGCTTTATGAAGCCGCCGCCCTGGACGGCGTAAAGAACCGCTGGCAGGAGCTCTGGTTTGTTACGCTGCCCGCGATGAAGCCGCAGCTCATGTTCGGCGCGGTAATGCAGATTACGCAGTCTTTTGCAATCGCCGACATCTCCCTGCAGCTTGCGGGTAATCCGTCGGTGAACTATGCGGGCTCAACCATTGTCACCCACCTGCTCGACTACGGAAGCGGCGTACGGTTTGACATGGGGTACGCCGCAGCAATTGCGACAATACTGTTCTGCATGATGGTCGGAACAAACAAGGCGGTGCAGGCATTACTTAAGAGAATAGGTAAATAAAACCTTGAAAACAAGCGGTACTGAATCGGGGAAAACGAAACACTTCATTCCTTGTTGGCTTAGAAAGGACATGGGTAAATAGATGAAAAGTGCTTTAAAAGAGAAACCGAGGCGCATAGGAAAGTTCAGACCTTTCCGGCGCGAGAGGAAAATAAACCGCTCCGCGGCAGGCAACGGGCTGCTGTTTGCACTGATGGCAATCTGCGGCGTGTTCATGGCTATGCCGCTTGTTATGATTGTGAACAATGCGCTGAAGCCCCTTGACGAGATTTTCCAGTTCCCGCCGAGAATATTTGTGCGCTATCCGACGCTTGAAAACTTCACCGACCTGTTCGTGCTGATGAGCGACTCGTGGGTGCCTTTCTCGCGCTATATACTCAACACCGTGATTATAACCGGCTGCGGCACTGTCGGGCACGTTATATTCGCGTCGATGGCGGCGTATCCGCTGGCGAAGCACGAGTTCAAGGGCAAGAACGTGATGTTCTCGCTTGTTATATTATCCATGATGTTCTCATGGACGGTTACGCAGGTTCCGAACTATCTTATAATCACGGCCCTCGGGATTAACAACACGCACCTCGCGCTCATTCTGCCCGCCTGCGCTTTCGGCATGGGGCTGTATCTGATGAAGCAGTTCATGGAGCAAATCCCGAATTCCATTATAGAATCCGCGCGGCTCGACGGCGCGAGCGAGTTCAGAATCTTCTGGCAGATTATAATGCCGAACGTGAAGCCCGCGTGGCTCACGCTTGCAATCTTCCAGTTCCAGCAGATGTGGGTGAACACGGGGCATCTGTTCCTGCGCAGCGAGGAGCTGCGGCCCCTGCAGCACGCACTGCAGTTTATTGCACAGGGCGGCGTGCAGAGGGCGGGCGCGGCGGCGGCGGTAGCGTTTATAATTGCCGCGATACCAATCACGTTCTTTTTGATTTGCCAATCATACATACTTGAAACCATGACCACATCCGGCATGAAAGACTGATGAACAATTGACAATTTATAATTGACAATTGACAATTAAATTGAAAGGGAAAGTTTCAGTGAAAAAGATTAGTTCGTGTGTTTTGGCGGTGCTGATGCTTGTGGCGGCGGTTATTCCTGTGTCTGCGACGGGAGTTGTGCCGTATGATTCATATATTTTCGACTACTGGGAGGACATAGTGCTCACTCCCGCGCCCTATGTGCCCGGGCGCAGCGTGACGGGCGTATCGGTCGGCGCGGGTGCGTTTTCGGGGCCGCAGGGAATGACTGTGGGGTATGACGGGCGGGTTTACATAGCTGATACGGGCAACGACCGCATCGTGATTATAAACGCCGAGATGACCGAAACTGTGGGCATTATCGAGGAGTTTTACAGCGACGGCATTGCCGACACGTTCCGCTCGCCTTACGGCGTGGCGGTGTGCAGGGAGAATCTGCTGTACGTTGCGGACTCGCTGAACAATAGGGTCGTGGTGCTCGACGGTGATACGGCTGTGAAAATCATCAGTGACCCGCAGTCGGAAATGCTTGACGAAGGCTTCGTTTTCACGCCGCTTAAAATCGCGGTGGACTACGCCGGGCGCGTTTACGTCATAGCGCGCGGCATGTTCCAGGGGATTATGGTTTTCAGCGAGCAGGGCGAGTTCACGGGGTTCTTCGGCACTATAAGCGTGCAGATTACGCCGTGGGAGATATTCTGGCGGATGATTTCCACCAGGGCTCAGCGCGAAAGGCAGGTATTGTTCATTCCTACCGAGTTCACGGGGGTTGACGTTGACCCGGACGGCTTCATCTACGCATCAAACATCGACCCTGCAGGCGAGCAGGCGGCGCGGCGCCTGAACCCGAGCGGCGAGGACGTAATCCGCAAAGGCGAGAACGAAAACCTCGGCGGGGACATGGGTTTTATATTATCGGCTTTCAACATATATTCGGGGCCGTCCAGAATAGTGGACATAGTATACCGCGACAAAGGTATTTACTCGATGGTTGACACGCTGCGCGGACGCATCTTCACTTATGACCGCGAGGGGAATCTGCTCTACATATTCGGCGGGCTCGGGAACCAGGCGGGCACGTTCAGGCAGCCGGTGGCAATCGAGGCATTCGGAAGCCAAATCGCTGTGCTGGACGCACTGCGCAACGAAATCATGATTTTTGACGAAACGGAGTACGGGCGGCTGATTAACGAGGCTGTGGGCTTGCGTTTCGACGGCGACGAGGCGATGGCGGTTGAAAAATGGCGGCAGGTGCTTGTGCTGAACGAGAACCTTGAAATCGCGAACGTCGGGATTGGCAAAGCATATCTCACCGCCGGCGATAATCTGAACGCCATGAGATACCTCAAGCTTGGGCAGGATCGCACGTTTTACTCGATTGCCTACAAGAGATACCGCAACGAGGTGCTGAAGGAAAATCTGCCCGCAATTCTTACCGTACTTATGATTGTTGCGGCAGCAATCCCGGTTACTTTAAAGATTGTAAAACGCAGAAAACGCAGGCGGGAAGGGGGAGAGGGCGCATGAGCAAATATTTTACGAAAGAGAAAATGCATTATTACCGCAGAATCTTCACCAACCCCTTGGATTCTTTTTATGAAATCCGGTACCGCGAGCACGGCAGCATTCCCGTTGCACTTATTTGCGTGCTGATGTTCGGACTGGTTTTTACGATGAACCGCATATTTGCCAACTTCATCGTAAACGACATAGACCCGCGTACGGTAAACGGACTGACTGAAATCGGCGCGGTATTCATGATGTTTTTGCTGTTCTGCATAGGGAACTGGTCAGTCACCTGTCTTATGGACGGCGAGGGGAGGCTCAAGGACATCGTCACCGTCACCGGCTACTCGCTCACGCCGCTCATCGCTGTATATATTCCCGCAACGCTCCTTTCGCACGCGGTGGCGGCGGGCGAAGAAATATTCTATTACTTTGCACTTGCTTTCGGTATAGGCTGGACGGCTGTTTTAGTGCTTATGGGCATTATGACTGTACATAATTATAATCTGCTTAAAACGCTTATTACGCTTGTTTTTACGTTTTTCGCCATGTTTGTATTTATCTTCCTTGCGATGTTAATTTTTGATTTAATCAATCAGGTGATTATATTTATACGCAGCATCTACACAGAGCTGATATTCCGATATTAAATTAAGGGCGGTACTATATGAAACTGGGTACAAAAATACTTCTTTGCATATTAGGCGCGGCGGCCTTGATAATCGGGATTTACCAGGGTTATCTGACGTTCCGCTACCGCCTGCACAGAGAATACAGAAACGTTCTGACTGCAAACGCGGACTTTGAGGCGGGAACGCCGTTCGTCGGTACAAGCGATGAGGACGCGCCCTCCGGCATGGTGCTCGCCGTAAAGAGCGATATTCTTAAGCTGTTTGTAAATCCCGAAACGGCTGAAGTCGCCGTGCTTGATATGCGAACAAACGTCACAACTTACAGCAACCCGCCCGAAGCCGAAAACGACCACGTAGCGGGCGGCGTAAATAAGTCCATTCTGCAGTCGCAGCTGCTGCTCGAGTTTTACGATGCGAACCGTCTGATGGGCAGGTATAATTCGTATGACTTTTCGACTTCGCTCGGGCAGTTCGAGCTTGAGTCGCTTGTGAACGGCTTCCGCGTTACTTATACAATCGGCGATATGTCGTACCGGTACGGGCTCGTGCCGCTGTTCATTTCTCCCGAAAGGCTTGAACATTTCACCTCCTCGCTGTCTGAAAGGGATGCGAGAGATGTAACTTTGCGCTTCCCCGAATCATCGGAAGCTTCGGGGTTCTTAGAGCTTAACCAAGCGTCGCGTAACGGCGCGGCGACGATGCGCCGGCTCAACCAGCTGTTCGAGGAAATGGGATATACGGAAGACGACTTAATAGCGGATATGGAGGCCTCCGGCGTCAGCGGGGCGATTCCGATTTCTTTTGTTGTGCCGCTTGAATACCGCCTTGACGGGGACAGCCTTGTCGTCAGCATACCTACGGGGCAGATTAAAGAAAAAGGCGGCGGCAGACTCGCCCGCATACAGCTTCTGCGTTCATTCGGGGCGGGTGGCGAGGATGAAGAGGGATACCTTATGGTTCCTAACGGTTCGGGTTCAATCATATACTTTAATAACGGCAAAACCTTTGCAGACGATTATATGCAGTATGTTTACAATCTTGACCCGCTGATGCAGGAATATATTGTTCTGGGCAACAGCGAAACAGCGCGCGTACCGTATTTCGGTATCCAGCGCACGGGTGAAAGCCCGCAGGGAATCCTCGCTGAGATTCAATCGGGCGACACGCTCGCGGATATAACGGCAAGCATTTCCGGCAAGCTTAATTCATACAACTATGTCTTTCCGTCGTTTACGCTGCGCGGCGCAATATCGCTCGCCATGTTCGGCGCTACGGGCAATGAGGCGGAGCTGCCGGTTGTGGAGCTTAACTTTGCTGATGTTGATATTAGAGTGCGTTACAGCTTCCTTGCAGACGGGCATGAGGGCTATTCCGGCATGGCGCGTTACGCGCGCGGGCAGCTGACGGAGCGCGGCATGCTTACGCCGCAGACAGAAAGCCCGGGCGACGATATACCTTTCTATATGTCGCTTCTCGGAAGCACAATCGGTCAGAAGCGCGTTCTTTCGGTCGGGTACTTCGGGCAGTTTACGATGACAACCTTTGCACAGGCGACCGAAATCTCCGACATGCTTGCAGCAAACGGCATAACTAACCAGGTAATTAACTTTCAGGGCTGGTTTAACCGCGGCTTCTATCATGATGTACCCGACAGAATCAGACTTATAAACAGCTTAGGAAGCAAAGGCGAGCTCGAATCCTTGTCGCAGAGAGTTGAATCACGCGGCGGGAAGTTTTTCCTTGATGTTGCTTTCCAGCAGGTTTCATTCGCCTCGAGGCGTTTCACCTGGCAAATTGAAACCTCGCGCTATTACGGGGGCGGCATGGTGGCTATTAAGGGGATTAACTGCCCCGACTGCTACAGCAACGTGGCAGCGCTCGGCTATATAGAACGGCTGCACTGCCTGGTTTCTCCCAAGTTTCTGGGACGTTATGTTGATGATTTCTTAAAGGATTTCGGCAAATATAACGTCACGGGGCTTTCTCTGCGGGACCTCGGCGACGACCTGCACTCCGACCGCAAGCGCACTGAAATAATCAACCGCGAAGAAGCGCGGGATATAATTGTCGACAGCTTCGGCAGGCTCGCCGGCGCGGTGGATTCGCTGATGATTTCCGGCGGGAACATGTACTCCTTTGAATTCGGCACTGATTTTATTAACGTTCCGGTTTCCCATAACGCAATATACATAGTGGACGAGGAAATACCTTTTTATCAGATGCTTCTCTCCGGCTCCGCCAATTATGCGGGCACGGCGTTTAACTTGAACAGCGCGTTCAACGAGCAGGCGACAATTGCACGGCTTATAGAATTCGGCGCGTCGCCGCATTTCGTGTTCACAGCGGAGAACTCCAGCGAACTTAAATATACAGGCAAAAACCATGTTCACGCCGCGACTTTCGCTAACTGGAGCGATACCGCGATTAGGGTTTATACCGAGGTGAACGCCGTATTAAAGTTAGTGTCCGGCGCCGCGATTACGGAACATGAGGTTCTGCCCGGCGGGCGCAGGCGGGTAACATATGACAACGGCGTGGTTATTGAGATAGACGGCAACGATGTTTCTGTTGGGAGGGTGAGTGCGTGAAAACAAGAAGTAAATTAACCCTCGAGCATAAAAAGTCCATAAAAGGGCTGCTGTTCATTTCCCCGTTCATTCTCGGGTTTGTAATATTTTACCTGCGCAGCCTGATTATGACGATACAGTTCAGTCTATCTGAAACGATTATGACCCCGGGCGAAGCCGGCCACGAGCTTAAGTGGGTGGGGCTTGAAAACTTCAGGTTCGCCTTTACAGAGCACGGCTCGTTTAATCAGCAGCTGACCTCCTCGTTGCTTGATATGAGCGTAGATGTACTGTTGATTATATTTTTCAGCCTGTTCATGGCGATTCTTCTTAATCAGAAATTCCGCGGCAGAACGCTCGCAAGAGCAATATTCTTTCTGCCGGTTATACTTAATTCCGAGGCGATTTTTGTAGCTACCACGATGGCGCGCGCAATGATGATGGGCGGCATGAGCCCTGTGTCGGCAGATGTAGTGCAAGCGGCGGGAACCTCGGGGCCCAACATGATGTATTACATATATATGTTTAACGAGCTGGGTCTGCCCATTGACCTGATTGATTATGTCGTGGAAGCCGTAATGAGAATAAACGTGATTATCACGGCGTCGGGAGTTCAGATGATAATATTTATCGCAGCGCTGCAGTCGATTTCTCCCGCTCTTTATGAGGTTGCGAAAATAGAGGGCGCGACGCCTTATGAAACGTTCTGGAAGGTTACGTTCCCTATGGTGTCGCCGCTGATAATCACAAACGTCGTTTATACCGTTGTAGACTCGTTTATAAAAAGCCCTGTCGTGCGGCTGTCTTATGATACAATCTTCCAGCAGCATAACTTCTCGCTCGGCTCGGTGTTCAGCTTGGTGAGCATGCTGGCAGTGTGTTTATTGTTGTTCGTGTCCTGCGCACTTATATCAAAACGCACTTATTATCACAATTAGGGGAGGGATTAAGTTTGAAAACAAGCGTTGCACACCGGGGAAAACGTTGTTTTTAAATCCCGTTTATGAAGAAAGGACTTAATGAAAATATGGAGCGTTTAAGTTTTAAAGATAGGGTGAAAGCAAAGTATGCCGACAAGCACTTCACCAACGAAAGGCAGCGCGTACTGCGGCAGGGGAAAAGCCTGCTGATGGCGCTTTTCCGCACTGCGCTGATATTGGGGCTCAGCTATGTAATTCTGGGGCCGCTGATTGGCATAGTTGCGAATTCTTTCTTCTCCAATGCTGATAAATACTCGCCCATTGTCTACCTTATACCGCAGAATCCGACGCTTGAGCGTTACGAGCTTGCGATTATACGCATGGATTATTGGAACGTCATGCGCAACATGCTGTTTTATGTGGTCGGGCTGACCGTCATACAGCTTATGGTTTGCTCGATGGTGGGCTACGGCTTTGCACGGCATAATTTCCCGCTCAAGAAAATTTTATTCGCCTGTGTCGTAATTATGATTGTGATTCCCTCGCATACGGTTATGCTGCCGCTTTATACGACATTTATGGACTTTAATCCGTTCGGGCTCGTGGGGCTGTTTAACGGCGGAGAGAGCGTAAATCTGCTCGGCGGCGGCTCCAACGCCATTGCGGGAGGGACTCTGCCGGTTATAATTATGAGCCTGCTCGGGACGGGACTGCGCGCGGGGCTGTACATTTATATCTTCAACCAGTTCTTCCGCGGGCTGCCCAAGGAAATAGAAGAAGCCGCCTCGATTGACGGCGCGGGTTCACTGTACACTTACTTTTTTATAATGATGCCCAACGCCATGCCGTCAATTATAACGGTGACGATTTTCTCAATTGTGTGGCAGTATAACGATACTTTTTTCTCAAACCTGTTTTTAATAAGCCCCGACATATTAATCAGCAAGCAAATAACCTCGCTGCAGGCAAACATACAAAATTTAGACCAGGTGTTCGACCCGGCGATTTCATCCCTTTATTTATATGCGGGTATTGTTTTGGTTATAATTCCTATTATTCTGCTTTATATATTACTTCAAAAACAATTTATTGAGGGGGTGGAGCGCAGCGGAATCGTAGGTTAATAATTAACAGTCAATAAAACTTAAACTTAAAATTAATTAGAAAAGAGGAATAATACTATGAAAATCGCGAAAATCCCAAAACTCGCAGCATTACTGCTTTGCCTGGCGCTGTTTGCCGGAATGATGGCGGCATGTAACGGCGATAAGGACGAAAACGGCAAATCCGAAAACGGCAACGGCGGCGCTGCATCCGAGGGTGTAAGTGGCGACAGCTTTGCGCTGCCCGGTGACTTTTCGGGAATAGATTTCAGCAACGGGAACACCGGCTTTTTGATGATGCATTATAAACCCTTTGACTCCTCGCCCGACGCGGCGCTTGAGCTCTCGGAATTCAAGGGCGCTCCCGCAGCTCGTATCACGCCTGTGGGGACAGCGGTTCCGTATATCGCCATAGACGCATGCAGCCTGCTCGGCGACAGGATAAAGGACGTTGCTTCTGCGGAAGTATATATGGGTGCGCAGCATCCCGACGGCAGCTTCCAGGCTGTTGCGGGCGAAATCATCGCAGTTTACGGCACAGACCGCCTGGAATCAAAAGACCCGTGGTCGGTATTCGTTGAAAGCAGAAACCCCAACATAGCAAGGGCCGAGCTTGATTCTGACAAGCGCATGGTTTCCGGCGCTTATAATATGTTTATCATCAGACGCGTGGACGACAGCGGAATCGTTATGATTGACGGCGAGTATATCAGGGGGACAGCCAGCAATTTGTATATTATGGGCATAGGCTTTAAGGACGACGCAGGGAACTGGCTGCCTGTGAACGCTGACGCAGGCTTTAACGCGCCGGATAAGTTTAACCAATCCTCAAGGAGAGAGGTTGAGCTCGGCGTTGAGATGGGCCTCGATTTCGGCGGCATGAACTGTGCAAATTCGAGCAACCCCAACAACCAAGTCGGCTGGCTCACAGACGGTACGGACAACACGGACTCTCCGTACAGCATAGAAGACATGGCTTACGCACAGCAGTTAGTTTTAGAATTTGCTGCGCCTCCGCGCGGAAAGCTTGAAATAATCTGGCTCGGCTCGGGCAATGGCTGGAGATGGCAGCAGGCAGAAGTTATCCCGGACGGCGGCACAGACAAAAATGAGCTCACGATTAATCTGACGCAAGTATTCAGTGACTTTGACCTTGCAAAGCACGAAGATTACGACGGCGACAGCATACCGCAGGTGAAGCTGCTCCTGGCTTACTTCAGTTACTCGATTGAGTGCCCGAACTGCGATGACGCCGAATGTGACGAGTGCGGCAATGACGGCAGAGTATCATTCGACCAAACCATACAGGACCTGCAGATTACAAGAGCATATCTTGTAATTCATGAATAGTTTTAAAAATTAGCTTTAAATTTGAAAGGAGAATAAATTCAATGAAGAGGATTCTTTCTGTTTTACTTATATCTTTTATGCTGATGGCGATGGTCGGAGCTGCGGGGTGCGACGGCGAAAAAACCGAGAATAACGGTTCCGGCACAGACTCGAGGGCTTCGTCTGACGGCGAACGCACAATAACGATAGGCACATGGTTCGATGTATACTACACATCGCAGCACAACAGCATTTATGACGATCCGAGGGTTTCCGACCTTGTTACGGCGGAGTTGGAGCTCAAGAATATGCGCGAAATTGAGGAGAGGTACAACATTAAGCTTGAGTATATAAACCTCACTTTTAACGGTATTCAGGAGAGTATCACAACGTCAATAATGGCGGGAAGACCCGACGTTGACGTTTACCTTACAGACTTACAATTCGGCATACCGGCTGTACTCAGCAACCTTGCAACCTCGCTTGATTCTATGGGGCTTGCGGGTTCGGACGCGTTCACGGACAACATCGTCATGAAGAGCCTGAACCTTCAGCAGCCGGAAACATATCTGTTCAGGTCGTCGCTGCTTTCGAGCATATCGGTTTATCCGATGGGCTTCAACCTTGATATGATATTAGAGAAGAACCTTGAAAATCCGCAGGACCTTTATGACCGCGGCGAATGGACATGGGATGTGTGGCAGCAGTATTTGGTAGAGCTGACCGATACCGAACGCGGAATTTACGGCTGGAGCGGCTATTGGACGAATATGCTGCACGGACTGCTTCACTCAAACGGCACTTCCATTGCTTCGAGCCCTGTAACGACAGTAACATCGACGCCGACCATACAGGTGTTCGACCTCATTTACGATATTTACAATCTTCAGCGTACCGCGCGCCCCTGGGACGAGTCTGAGTGGACAATCAACAATAAGCTTTACGCTGAGGGGCGTTCCGGATTCTGGATTACTTCAGACTGGCTGATGGGTGAACAGGGCGGCGGAGAGCTCCCGTTTGAAGTTGGTGTTGTACCGTGGCCGACAGGGCCCAGCGGCAATCGGGAAACCAATACCCACGGGCCGGTCGGCGGCAACTGGTACATGATACCTAAAGGCATCGAAGACCCTGGGCTTGTATACGATGTAATCTTCGACTGGCACAACTGGTACAATTTTGACCGCGAGAAAGCAGAGGACCTTGAATGGTCGCAGAATCAATATATAACCGAGCGCAACTTCAATTACGCGCTGATGATGGAGATGAACACCGGCTTCGACATTTGGGAATCCATGAATCTGGGCGACGATTTCTCGATGGTGGAAATCATGAACGGCGAAGCGTCCGGTTCATCGTATGCCGCAAGCGTGGAGCTGCTTATTCAGGACGCGCTTGATAATTTCTTCGGTTAAGAAAGTGATAAAATAAAACGTGTGTGTGGCGGGTGCTAAACCCGCCACACATGAGTTATCGGTTATGCAATCAAGCCAAGCCGTGCAGCGGCTTTGCGGCAAATGCCGCATCTTGAAAATGCTGAAATACTTTCCAAGATAACTGATTATAGAAAAGAGGAATTGTTTAATGAAATTCGCGAAAATCTTAGCACTGCTGCTTTGTTTTGCACTATTTGCCGGGGTGACGGCAGGGTGTAATAAAACGCCGGAAGAAATTGACCCCGACCCGGAACTGATAGCAGATGAAAATGACCCGGCAGATGAAACGCCCGACGACCCCGAGAATATAAACGAGGACGTTAAGGAGTTCAGAGAGCTTACGGCGGCAGAGCTCATGTCTGAGATGGGCGCGGGCTGGAACATCGGCAACACTTTAGACGGAGGGCACGGCAGAAGAGGCGTAACCCCCGAGCAGCAGGAGCGTGCATGGGGCAACCCGCAAACCACGCCAGAAATGATAGACCTGCTCGTTGATACAGGCTTTAGGACGCTTCGTGTGCCGGTGACCTGGTACGGCTTTATGGGGGACGCGCCGGACTTTATTATTGAAGAAGTGTTTATGGATAGGGTTCAGGAGGTCGTCGACTACGGCATAGACCGCGGCTTATATGTGATTCTCAATATGCATCACGAGAACTGGCTCTACCCGTCGGAGGAGAATTACGAGGAGGCAAAGGCGAAGCTTACAGCCGCATGGACGCAGATTGGCGATAGATTCAGCGGCTACTGCGAGAAGCTTATCTTCGAGGGCATGAACGAGCCAAGACTGAAAGGTCACGCAGACGAATGGAACGGCGGCACAGAGGAGGCGCGCGACGTTATAAACAGGTGGAACTTTGCGTTTGTTGAAGCTGTGCGCGCGCTGGGCGGTAATAACGACAAACGCTGGCTCATGGTGACGACGCACGCCGCGGCAAGCTATGAGCCGCAGATTACAGATTTTATCATGCCCGACGGCGATAACTTAATCGTTTCAATTCACCAATACCTGCCGCATCGTTTAGCACTGGACCCGCGTTCAAGCATGGACGAATTTGACCCCGAGAACGAACAGCACACGAGGGATATTGACAGCATGTTCGAGCGGCTGGACAACCGCTTCATCTCGCAGGGCATATTTGTTGTAATGGGTGAAATGGGCTGTATAAACAAGGATAATTTAGAGGCCCGCGTTGCTGCGACGCGCTACTATGCTGAAGCGGCAGCGGCTCTCGGTATTTCGTGTCTGTGGTGGGATAACGGAATCAAGGAACGTAATCCCGACCGCCGCGATGAGGAGGCTTTCGGAATTATGGACAGGCGTGCCGCAGAGTGGTGGTTCCCCGAAATCGCCGAGGCTTTGGTGGAAGTTTACGGGTAATAATAAAAATCCCGCGCTGCAAAGGCGCGGGATTTCTGTAGGGGCGCGCATTGCGCGCCCCTTATATAGCCGATTAACTTGAAAAATGTTCCGCATTTTTCACAGCAAACTCGTTTGCTGACGCGCCGTAGGCGCGCAATCGGCTATGCAATCGAATTAAGCCGCTTCGCGGCTTATGCGGCATTTGCCGCATCTTCAAAAATGCCGAAGTATTCTTGAAGTTAATTGATTATAAAGCAGCAACACATTAAAACGCAGGCGTAATTTTTATCACGTCCATAGCATGGCTGTCTACTTTCAGCGTAATGCCGCGCTCAAACACGCCGAGCTCCTTATCAGTCCATAAGTCTTTTACCGAGCAGCAAAGACTTGCAGGGAGATTCAACTCCTCCCAGTTGACGGAAATATTCGCGGCTACACAGGTGCGGTTATACAGCCCGACAGCCCATGAAACATCCGAAAGCGGCTTCACCCATACGTCAATCCCCTCAGCACTGCGGATTCTTTTAGCCCCAATCCCGAGTATGTCCTGATTGACGGCGATGAGGTTTTTGTTGGTGAGCGTGGCTTTGGTTACATCGTTTAGCTTGCGCACGTCGCAGCCGATAATAAGAGGCGACGCCATAAGGCACCACAGCGAGAAATGCGCGCGGTACTCGGCATCGGTACAGCCGGGGCCGGTCCAGTCGTTCCATTTATACATTCCGACAATAAGCATATCGGGGTCGTTCCAGCGGCAGGTACCGCCGTAGGGCTGCGTGGAATCGGCGATACGGTCAACAATCGTGTTGAAGCTCAGCGCCCACGTATCCAGCTGCCCGTCCCAAAGATTCTTGATGTCCGGCGTCGTCCGCCACATTTGCCCCACGCCGTATGCCCAGAGCCAGGGCTCGGTTTTGCCGTGCTCGCACATCGAAAAAAGTATATCGCGCCCTGTTTTCTTGAGTGCAAGCGCCATTTTTAAGTATTCGGATTTGCAACAGCGCGGCGGGTCTTCACCCTCGATTTCGCGGTTGTCGTATTTGAGGTAGTCGAAGCCCCAGCCCGCAATCGCCTGCGCGTCTTTAAATTCATAACCGAGGCTTCCCGCCTTTTCGTTATAAGTGCGGATTCCGCAGCCGAGGTAGATTCCGATTTTAAGCCCGAGGCTGTGTACGTAGTCTGTGAGCGGCTTGAAGCCGTTCGGGAACATTTCGGGGTTAATGACTAAGCTGCCGTCCGTGTCGCGCTCGGGCAGCATCCAGCCGTCGTCTATATTGATGTATTCGTAGCCGGCGTCTTTGAGTCCGTTTGCGATAAAGGCGTCCGCGGTTTCTTTAATTAATGCTTCGGACGGGCTGCAGTCGAACGAATTAAACGAGTTCCAGCCCATGGGCGGGGTGAGTGCAGGGATTTTGTTGTAGTTCATATTTTTATTAAGTCCTTTCTTCACGAGCGGAGAATGAAAAGTTTCGTTTTCCCCGTTTTTGTGTCAGTTTTTTCAAACATTATTCATCCTAATGAGCGGGGAATGATAAGCTTCGTTTTCCCGTTTTTGTGTGAGTTTTTCAAACATTATTCCTCTTAATAAAACAAGGAGGCAAACTAATTTGCCTCCTGTTTCCTTACGTTGTACTTAAGATGTAAAGATAATTCTTTTTATTTCTTTTTGCGGCTGAATATAACTGCGCCTGCCGCTACAAGAGCGATTGCCGAAGCAACTGCTACGTCGCCAACGCCTGTTTTCGCGCCGCCGTCGCCTTCAACACGTACGGGAGCTGTGCCGCCACCGCCGCCGGGGATTACGAGGGTTGCGCTTGTAATGAGTTCAGCAAGACCGTCAGAAGCGGGACCGAATTTCGCTGCTTCATCTTCGCCGCCGCCGCCGGATACTGCTTCATCCCAGCCTGCGAGAGCCTTGAGGTCGATATTGATGGTAGTGCCCATTTCAGGTCCGAAAACCACGGGGTCTGTCCATCTCCAGCCGTTTCCGCTGCCGAAGTAAATGAACTGTACGTTGTTTTCCGGTTCTGCGGAAAGCTCAATTACAAGATGAGTTGCCTTTTGCAACATATCGAGTGTTAAGTTAGTGGAAATGTCGTCCGCGCCGTCAGTGTACCAAAGGTAACGCCAGCCGTCTGCGTCGTCTGCGCCGCCGAGGTTGTAAGCAGAAGCGGGAATTGCGAATGCTGCGAGCATTAAAACTGCTAAAATTGTTACTGCAAATTTCTTCATGATAAAAACTACTCCTTTAAAAATCGGTATGGCAGGACTTGCCACCCTATAGTTAAGCATATTATAGCACCTGTTTTATATTTTGTCAAGACTTTTTTACCTGTTTTTTCCAATTCTCACAAAAAGACTTGACTTAAAATTAAAATATTTGTTGTATTTGTATTAGCAATTCCCAGGGTACAAATAATTAGCCATGAAAAAATCTGTTAAAAAATTTGAACCTCGCCAAGCTCAAACGAATAAATCCATTTCTCGGCAACTTCCGTGCCCGTCATTTCGGCGACCGCCCTTGCATAAATCCCAAGTTGATTTTGATAGCTGCGGATTAATTCGCCGGGATTCGTGTTTCTGTTAGTTTTATAATCCACGAGAATTATACCGCCGTCTTCATAAAAAAACATATCCGCGATGCCTTGGACGAAGGGTTTTTCGTCCTCAAAAAGCATGTCGAACTCTTTGGGGCAGCCGAGCTCGGAAAGGCTGATTTCCATACAGAGCTTGAATTCTTTTTGTATTTCCGTGCTTGCGCAGGCCCGCAGCCCGAGCGGCGAGGTAAAAAACGCCTTTATTTTTTCAGGTTCTATGGCGGAAAACTCTTCTGCGGTGAAGCGATTCCTGAGCGTGTTCATCTGCCGCTCTATATTTATCTCCTTGAAGTCAAGCAGCTCCATCATTTTATGGTAGGCGTCGCCGCGTTTTTTACCGGTCAGCTTTTTATTTTTCATGAACGAAGCGCCGCGCGGAAAGACAGTCGGCTCGTCCTGTAATTTGCCGGAGCCGGTTATATCGTCTGATAATACTGCCGCCGCCGGCCCGCCCGTGCCTATTTGCGTAGCCGTGACCCTGCGCGGGATTTCAGTTAAGGGCTCGCGTGCATAAACGCGCTTTACTGCCGTGATGATTTCCTGTGATTCGTTTTTATGCATGACGGCTTTTATTTTTTCTGTTATTATTTCTGTCTTTAAGGGTTGAATTACCGTTTGTTTTATGCCGGTTTTCACGAGCCAGTTCAAGTACGAATTTTTAGCGGGTTCCTGCTCCGGTTTAAGCGCTGCGGTAAGGATAAGCTTGTCCCGAGCCCTCGTGCAAGCGACGTACAGCTTGCGCATTTCCTCGCTTATTGCGGCGGCTTGGTTTTCCTCGCGCGCTTTCTTGTGCAGGAGAGTATCGCATCTTGTCCTTGTTTCGGGGATAATGTAACGCATTGCGAAGCCGATTTCATCATTAAAAATAATATCCGAATAATTCTCGCGAAGATTAAACCTTGCGTTTGTTCTCGCAACAAAACAGACAGGGAACTCAAGCCCTTTAGAGGCGTGGATTGTCATTAATTTAACACGTTTCGCGCCGTTTTCGGAGGAAAACCGCGCTTCTTCGAGCACTGCGCCGCTTTTACCGCCTAAAGCTTCAACAAGCCCCCACAATGTATCTCTTGTAAGGCTTGCGAGGCTCTCGCTGTAATGCAGCAGGAGCCTGATGTTTGTCATGGTTTTTGCCGGGTTGCTGCTTGCGGCGGCAAGGGGGTTGAACCCGCCCTCGTCATAAATGAGCCGGATTAGCTTTTTTGCGCCGTGATTATGTGAATAAGCAGACCAGCGGCGGTGGTCGTTTATAAAAGCGCAGTTGTTTAAACAGCCGAAAAGCGGCTTGTTTACGCCATTTGCGCGGGCCTTTGCGATGTCGTCCGCCGTAAAATTATAAAGCGGCGACATAAGCACGGTGAGCAGCGCCATATCGTCAAACGGTTTTTCAATAACAGTCAGCAGGGCGAGCACGGTTTTGATTTCGGGGATTTCGCGGTAGTCGCCGCTTTTCTGCTTGTCGAACGGGATGCCGAGCTCCTCGAAAGCCGCGCCGAACTCCTCCTCCACAGTCGCAAGCCCGCTGACCAGCACCGCGAAATCGCCGTAATTGCAGGGGCGTAAGCTGCCGTCTTTTTCCGCGACCTGAAAGCCGTCTGCAACCATTCGGACGATGCGGGCGGCGATATAATCAGCTTCGGATTTTTTAGTGTTTTCGGCGTTTTCGATGATTATGAGCTCGGCTTCGTTTTCCGGGCGGGCTTCCGTACTCAAGCCGAAGATTAGTTTTACACTTTCGCCGTAATCAACGCCGCCTGTTTCCCGCGTCATGCTCTTGCCGAAAATTTCGTTTACCGCGCCGATTACTTCCCGCGACGAACGGTAGTTTTTATTGAGCGTCAGCGTGGTGTAGTCCGGGCTTTCCGTGACGCGGGTGAAAACCCGCTGGTCTGCGTTTCTGAACCGGTAAATCGATTGCTTAACATCGCCGACGAAGAAAAGGTTTCTGCCGCTGCCCAGCCGCCGGAAAATCTCGTACTGCACAGCGTTGCTGTCCTGGAACTCGTCTACGATTATTTCATAAAATCCATTTCTGATTTGCCCGGCGATTGCATTATTTTGCAACAACCGTAAAATAAAATGTTCCGCATCTGAAAAATCCATACAATTCGCCTGCGTTTTAAGCTCATGGAACTTCTCCCGGTAAAGCATGAAAAGTTTTGATAATAACTGCACTTGCGGGGCTTGCTTTGCTGTCACAAAACTAAAATCCACAAGAAGCCCGGCGGTAATAATTATATCCTTAAAAATCGGCAGGTACTCGTCGCGAAGTTCTTTAATTTGCTCCTTTGCGGCGATGTTTTCATCGGATACCTTTCCGTAATGGGAATTTCCGAATTCAAGTCTGCCGCTTTCGCCGCCGAGCCAGCTTTCGGCGAAGGCGAGGTCGGCTTCAAGCCTTGCCGTCATGGAATCGCTGTAGGACAATTTAAAACATTCCTCTATAAGCCCAAGGCAGTATTCTGCGCCTGCTTTTATCCGCTGCGTCCGGGTTTCGATTAAATCCGCGAAGCCGTTTGAATCCGAATTATTATATAATGCGGATTTTTCTTTCAGCCATTTCTCGGGGAAGGGCTGCTTTATGTACTCGGCATAAAGTTCCAAAACCGCACGCCCGAGCGCTCTGTCGCCCGCTTCCCCTGTGATGCTGCGCAGAATTGATTTTTCCTCGGGCGTAAAAGAAACGCCGTCGTAAACCGCTTCCAGAGCGGATTCAAGCGCCTGCTGCGAGAAATGCTCGGTTTCCTTTCCCTCACAGATTTTAAAGTCAGGCTTTACGCCCGCCTCCTGTGCATAATCGCGCAGAAGATTTATGCAAAACGAGCTGATTGTGCAGATATGTGCGCTTTCTAAATTTATAAGCTGCTCGGCAAGCCACGGCGTTTCAAACAGTTGCATAAGCTCGTTAACTGCCGTTTCAAGGCGGATTTTGAGTTCCGCTGCAGCATCGTTCGTAAAAGTCACCGCAACAATTCTGTCCGCGGGAATCCGCGGGCTTTCGCTTGTTATGAGATGGGTTATCCGCTCGACGAGCATAGCGGTTTTTCCGCTGCCCGCCGCTGCCGAAACGATTGCCGAGCCGTTTTCCGCGGTACTGTGATTAATGGCTTTGAGCTGCTCGCCGCTCCATTTAATCATTTTAATTAAGTCCTTTCTTCACAAGAGCGCAGTGAAACAACGTTTTCCGCAGTTCAATTTTGTTTGTTTGAAACCTTTCATAAAGCCCTTTCTTCACAAGAGCGCAGTGAATACAACGTTTTCCGCAGTTCAATTCTGTTTGTTTGGAGCCTTTCATAAAGTCCTTTCTTCATAAGAGCGCAGTGAAAACAATGTTTTCCGCGGTTTAATTTTGTTTGTTTGAAACCTTTCATATCCGCACTTCCTCTTTTTTCCCCGCGTTATTACAGATGTTTTTATAATCGCAGTGCTCGCAGGGGGAGCTTTTCGAGTAGGCCGGTACGGCGCGGACATCGCCGCTGTATAAAATTTGAAGCCGCTCGCTCAGCTGCTTTGCGGCTCTCTCCGCAAGCCCGGAAAACGACGCTTCCTCTAAGTTTTCAAGCTTTATGAACTCCCTGCGGGAAGCCGAGTTCTGTTTCATTTTACTGTTGATTCTTTCAATATCATCGCAAATCCCGCCGAACTGCAAGCCCGTCGTCCGCTGGGTTTCGAGGCGGTTCTTATATAAATCCCCTGAAGTTTCACACGCGCCGCAGGGCTTGAGCTCCTTGCTTAGTCTGCCGCCGTTGACAAGGCGATAAAACGCTCCGCACGGCTTATAATTCTCATTAATACCGGCGACAGCAAACAAATAAATAAGCGCCTGCAGGTTTAATCCGAACTCGATTTCGGGGAAGCTGAACTCCTTGGCACCGGTCTTGTAGTCAATGACTCTTATTGCGTTTCCCGCAATATCAAGCCTGTCGATTTTGCCTTTTATCCGAATATCGCCGAACAGAAATTCAAACTCCTTTTCAAAATCAAGCGGGCGGAAATCCGATAAAGCGAAATCCTCGTGCATCTGCTTTAAAACCTCGGCGATTCCCGCCGCGTGAGCGAGGAGAATTTCTTTTTTACGCGCACTGCGAGCCCAGCCGCCGAAAGTCTTCTGCTCGAACTCGGTAATATATTTTTCGGCAAGTTTTATAAACTCACCGGGCTCAAGCTTCATGAAATCTTTATGATTGCGCAGCACCTTTTCGAGCACGTAATGCGTAAGGTTTCCGCGCGTCAGCGCGTCAGGCTCGGAGCTGTTTTTTGTGCGTGCTGAGCTGATTTGCAAGCCGTGGGCGCAAAAGTATTTGAACAGGCAGGTGTTGAGCGTTTCGATTCGGCTCGGGGAATAGGTTTTCCGCGCCATCAGTATTTTCGCGCTGTCCGGGTT
Source organism: Oscillospiraceae bacterium (assembly GCA_009783695.1). Lineage (GTDB taxonomy): Bacteria > Bacillota > Clostridia > Oscillospirales > Ruminococcaceae > Ruminiclostridium_E. Next base: position 15,043 of record WRCY01000021.1, on the reverse strand, counting down.
TATTTTGTGCAAATGACTGCAGCTCTTACTTAAAAAAAGACGCTCGTATTCCTGCGGGTCGATTGCTTTAAGCGCGTGCTTTAGCGCGGATTCATGCGGCTTTTCCGCCGCTTGAAACCCGAGCGCGTTCTTGTGGCTTGCCCAAAACGAGAGCGGTAAATCTGCCGCATTTTTGATTTTTTCATGTTGCTGCGATATGATTTTTGACGGCTTTTTTTCTTTTAGCGCCGCATCCCGAAGCGGCACGGTTATGAAGAGCTTTTCGGTCGGCAGAGTCATTGCGCGGTTGATTAAAAACCGTTCGCGGTGATAGCGGTCGGAGCGGTTTTCGCTGATGAAAATCCCTGCCGCGCACAGATTTTCAGTTTCGCTGTCAGTAAATTCCGCACCTGCACCGATGAGCGAGTTCTGCGGGAAATCCCCTTGATTCGCGCCCATCAGGAAGACCGCTTTCACTCCGCTCGTACGGGTTCTGCGCAGGTCACCGACGGTCACGCAGTCAAGCACTTGCGGAGGCCTTGCAATCATCGTCTTCCCGAAAACTGACTTCAGAATAGAAATATAATCATCGAGTATAATTTCCTCGTCTTTCAGCGCGCTGTGAACATCTTCAAAGACAGAGATAACTGTTTCCCACAGACGGCGGTATTCGTCGTTGAGCGCGCTGTCAACCTTGCTGCCCATGTAAACAATATCGGCGACAGTCCGCCCGAGCTCTAAATCAATGAGCAGAAATTCCGCCAGCGCCTCGGTGATTTGGCAGCCTGTCGTGTTGTTGATTCTCCTGCTTAAAGCCGCAAGCTTGCCCATTATTTCAAAGCGCAGAGGCTCGGCTTTTTCATCGGGAAACGCGCTGTACCAGTCTTCGCCATCAAGGTTATATTCGTAAGCGATGCGTATCAGAAGTTGTATTTGTGCGCGGCTGAGGCGGCAGGTTCTGCCTTTTTTGACATAGTCTGAGGTTCTTTTCCCGGTGATTTTCCGCTGAGCGGAAAGTTTTATGCTGCGCGCAAAAAGCGTTTCACTTGAAATCCGCATGAATCCGCTGCGGATAAATTCGAGCACGGCGCCCGGCTTTCCGGCGGCAGCTTCAAGTGCGGTGATAATAAACCGCACAACCGGCTTTTCAATTATAGCCTCAGGTATGTCAGAGAAGCCGGTGACTGCATAAGCTGAAAAAGCGCCCGCGAGCGCCTCGGGCGATGGCGGATTCAATACCGCTATATCGCGCAGAGAATAACCCTCTGTAGTAATCAGCTCGCGTATTTTTGCCGCAACAAAACTGCTCTCGGTATAAATATCCGAAAGAAGATAGATTTCGGTATTATCGCGGGGGTCGCGCTCGGGGACATAGCAGCAGGGTGTTTCAACGGCCACTTGAATATTTCTTTTTGCGGCAGCTTCTTTAAGCTTTTGTGCAAGCTTCGCCGATATTATGTACCGGGGGTCGGATGAACCGAACTTGTCCGCGATGAGCGTGACAGTGAGTGATGAGGCTTGCTCGAGTGCTATTGTAATCAAGCCAAGCTGCCCGCCCGTAAACCCGTCGAAGCTGTCGATAAAAATATTCTTGCCCCTAAAGCACCTGTGTTCACGTGCAAGGCGCGCAGCAGTTCTGATTTCGTCCTGTTTATCCGAAAAATTCTTTGACGACAGCAGATTTATGTACTTATCGTAAATCAGTACGAGGTCGGTTATTTTCGCTTTTAAGCGCGGGTTATCAATATCCGCCGCAGATTGCAAAAGCTCTTCCGGTGATAACGCCTCCCGCTGAAACATGCCGATTGTGCCCAGCATACGCGCGGCGAAATCAAGTTTATCCCTCTGCTTATAAAACGTGAGCGGTACCTCGCGCACTGCCCTCAGCATCATGATTTCCCGCATTGTTTCTTCCGCGTAGGTGCAAACTGCGCCGAACCGTGCGGTTATGTCCCCGCAAAGCTTGGTGAACGAGAGGATTTCAACATCGGCAAAGGCTCTTGCGCCGAGCGCCTTATAAATCATTCGCTCGGTTTCAAAATGGCTTTGCTCGGGCACAATTAAAACATCGCCCGATTTAATTCTGCGGGTTATGCAGGTTGTTTTTCCTGTGCCCGGGGGGGAAATTATAAGCCTTAACATATAAAACGTTCCTTTATTTTTTGGAAATAGGGCTCTAATTTTTTAAGGGCTTTATTGTGAATGTAATGCACGGTGCGCAGGCTCACAAAGCACTCCTCGGCGACCTTGTCCCATGTCTGCCCGAGCAGGTAGTGCCGCTCGAGCAGCGCGCGCTCCTCATGGTTTTCGAGGTTGAGTATAAGATTCTGGATTTCGTTTTGTAAATCAACATATCTGTCGATTTCTTTATTGAGGCGTTCCTCGGCGCGGGCGATTTTCATAACTGTACGCTCGACACTGCTTGAGTTGCAATAATTTGCGCTGCTGCCGGTGTTTAAGAAGCTGCGTGATTTAACGCTGAACTTTTTCCACTCGTCGATTCTGAGAATCGCGCTGTCAATAACCTTATCAAGTTTTACAGCTTGGGACAGGTATTCTTTAAGTGTCATAATTAAAACCCTTTCTGTTAAAGATGTGTTTTAATTATACGACAAATATAGACAAATATCAACAACGAAAAGTGCAGAATCGTGTAAATATTTTTGTATAAATATATAGAAATAAGTATAATTAAGGGCTGCACTTTTGAGATACAGCCCTTGTGTTTACTTCATGAAACCCGGTTGCGGTTTGATTTACTTCGCAAAATCTATTGCTCTGCTCTCCCTTATGAGATGAACCTTGATTTGGCCCGGATATTCCATGTCGTCCTCGATTTTTTTAGCAATGTCACGCGCGAGGATTATCATGCCGTCGTCGCCCATGCTGTCGGGCTTAATCATAATACGCACTTCGCGTCCCGCCTGTATGGCGAAAGATTTTTCCACGCCGTTGTAAGCGGTGCAGATTTCCTCGAGCTTTTGCAGACGTTTGATGTAGTTCTCATAATTCTCGCTGCGCGCGCCCGGACGAGCCGCGCTGATTGCGTCGGCGGCCTGCACGATTGCGGCGATTACAGTCTTGGCTTCAACGTCGCCGTGGTGTGCTTCAATCGCGTGCAATACCTCTGGGTTTTCCTTGTACTTTTTGCAGACTTCAATCCCGATGTGAACGTGTGAGCCGTCGATTTCCTGCGTCAGCGCCTTGCCGATGTCATGCAGTAATCCCGCTCTGCGCGCAAGGTTCGCGTCTACGCCGAGCTCGGAGGCAAGTATCCCCGAAAGGTGAGCGACCTCAACTGAGTGTGCGAGCACGTTCTGGCTGTAGGAAGTGCGGTAATAAAGCCTGCCGAGCAGCTTCACAATCTCATGATTCAAACCGTTGACGTTAGTATCTAGTACGGCGCGTTCGCCCTCCTGCTTGATTTTAACTTCAACATCGTGCTTGGCTTTTTCTACCATTTCCTCTATACGTGTCGGATGTATTCTGCCGTCCTGAATGAGCCGCTCGAGCGAAATACGCGCGATTTCGCGCCTTACGCGGTCATGGCTCGATAAAGTTATAGCTTCGGGGGTGTCGTCGATGATTAAATCAACGCCGGTCAATTGTTCGAGAGTACGGATATTGCGTCCCTCGCGCCCGATGATGCGTCCTTTCATTTCGTCGCTCGGCAGCGGAACTACGGAAACTGCAAGCTCCGACACGGTTTCCGACGCGAGCCGCGAAATAGCGAGCGAGATATAAGCGCGGGCTTTGTTGTCGCACTCGTCCTTAACCCGCTGCTCATGCGCTAAAATCCGCACAGCCTTCTCGTGGTCAAGCTCGCCGTCAAGCAGTGAGAGCAATTGCTCTCTCGCTTGTTCTTTGGATAGCTCCGCTACTCTTTCGAGTTCCCTGCGCTGGCTTTGCTTTGCGTCCTCGGCAGCTTCAAGCTTTTCATCAATCAGCTTGTTCTTCTGGACTAATGATTCCTCTAATTTTTCGATTTTATCGCTTTTTTTCTCGAGATTCTCCTCTTTCTGCTGTAGTCGCTTCTCGTTACGGTTGAGCTCCGACCTGCGTTCCTTTAATTCCCGCTCGGACTCTTGTTTTTGGCGGCTTATGTCTTTTTCCGCCTCGGCTTTGAACTTGTAGATTTCGTCTTTTGCCTCTATTAAGGCGGTTTTTTTCTTTGCCTGGGCTTTTTCGTTTGCTTCATTAATGATTCGCAGCGCCTCTTTCTCTGCTGATTCTATGTGCGCCTCCGAAAACTTCATGCGGTGTTTTATGCCGACCCGGAACATGATTAAGCCTAAAATTAAGGCTCCGGCTCCGAAGCTGACCGAACACAGCAAGACCATTATCTGCCACTCATTCATTGGCAGCGTCCTCCTTACTATATTAACCCGCTTTTAAATATTGCGGGATTAAAAAGATTGATTTGCTTTATATAAAAAAGAAGCAGTTTCATGCAACTCATACAAGCATATCAATTTTATTTTATAGTATTATCTGCCTGTTGTCAAGTGTTTTTATGGCTTTACGTAAAAATTTTAGTAAAAAGTGTAATAATAACGCTTGACAAGAGATTTTATTTATGATAAAATATAATGTGCGCCAAGTAGTACGAACGAATTTGTTAAGCAATTCATCCGTGCAGCACACTGGGGAAGTACCCAAGCGGTGAAGGGGCCCCCCTGCTAAGGGGGTAGGTCGGTAACACGGCGCGAGGGTTCAATTCCCTCCTTCCCCGGTCGAGGACCTCGACACGTTATATCGCTGCTCTTTTAAAGAGTGGCGATAACGTGTTGTTTTAGGTTTTATTATGCGCATCATATTTCGCGGCAGCGTGGCGCTGCCGTGGTATTTTACTGCTCATTTTATATAAAGGGAGCAGTAATTTTTTAAAACCTATTGACAGAACAAAAAAAATATGCTATTATGTAACAAACAGCAGAAAGGATTCAGATAGAAATGACACAACTTAACATTACTAATACCTGGCGTTGGCGTTCTTTAGTGTGTTTCACTGAATCACGCCTGTTTGAGTTGTAATTAATTATAATTATATTTAAGCAGTTCCGGCGTATCAGTGAGCAAAAAGAGCTCATGGATACGCTTTTATTATTGAAAGGAGCATAAAAGATGGCGTTTTTCACGGAACCTAAAACAGAGCGGTACAGGATGGTGAGCCGCGCTGCAACCGGCAACAGCACTGTCATTGACGTCGGAGGAGTGAAGATTGGCGAGGGGTACTTTCCGGTGATTTCGGGGCCCTGCAGCGTCGAGAGCGAGGAGCAGGTGATTGCGATTGCAAAAAGCATAAAAGCCGGCGGTGCGAAAATTCTGCGCGGCGGCGCGTTCAAGCCGCGGACGTCGCCCTACGACTTTCAGGGCATGCAGGCGGAGGGGCTGGAGCTTTTGTCGCTGGCGAAGCGGGAAACGGGACTGCCGATTATTTCGGAAATTATGAACCAGTCGCAAATCGGGCTGTTTGAAGACGTCGATATAGTGCAAATCGGCGCAAGAAACATGCAGAACTTCGATTTACTTAAAGCTGTCGGGAGTCTTAAGAAGCCGGTATTGTTAAAACGCGGGCTCGCAAACACAATTGAGGAGCTGCTCATGAGCGCGGAGTATATCGTGGCTTCAGGCAACCCGAACGTAATCCTGTGCGAGCGGGGAATCCGCACATTTGAGTCTATGACGCGCAATACGCTTGACTTGTCGGCAGTGATTCTGCTCAAGCAGAAGTCACACCTGCCCGTCATCGCCGACCCGAGCCACGCCGCGGGTATACGGAGCCTTGTCGCGCCGCTCGCGAAAGGGATTATGGCGGTAGGGGCGGACGGCATAATGATTGAAACGCATAACAATCCCGCAAATGCCCTCTGCGACGGAGCGCAGTCATTGGATTTAGAACAATTTAATGATTTGATGAAGGATTTGAAGAAGCGGGCAGAACTTGAGGGGAAGGAGATTTAATTATGTACAGACCTGCATTGGAAGTGGCAAAAGCCGTAAATAAAAGTTATCATATTATTCCCGTGAGTACTGAGATGTTCGCGGATGAAATCACGCCGGTTATGCTGCTTAAAAAACTTAAGAAAGTCAGCGGGAACTGCTTTATTTTGGAAAGCGCGGAGGACTCGAAAAGATGGGGGCGGTATACGTTCCTGGGTTTTGACCCTAAGATGGAAATAAGCTGCCTGAACGGTGTAACCGTTGTTAACGGCGAGGTTAGGCATGAAAACCCGAACGCGGTTATCAAGCAGATTTTAGACATGCATAAAAGCGTGAAGTTCGATTATCTGCCGCCGTTCACCGGCGGGCTGATGGGATATTTTGCCTATGATTATGCAAAATACTCCGTGCCGGAGCTGAACCTTGACGCGCCCGACGACGAGGGCTTCAGCGATGTTGATTTAATGCTGTTTGATAAAATTATTGCTTTTGATAATTTTATGCAGAAAATAATAATCATCGTGAATGTAAGCACGGAGAATCTTGAGGAAGAATACGAAAAAGCTGTTAAAAAGCTTGACTATATCAGGGAAATAATCACAAGCGGCGAGCCGGAGATAACCGCGCCCGCGCAGCTGAGGTCTGAGTTTAAGCCGCTTTTCGGGAAAGATGAGTTTTGCGGCTTGGTGGACAAGGCGAAGGATTATATTAATGCGGGCGAGATTTCGCAGGTTGTGCTGTCGAACCGGCTTGAAGCCGAATTCGAGGGCAGTATCCTGGACGCATACCGCGTGCTTCGCACTGTAAATCCGTCGCCGTATATGTTTTATTTTTCGGGCAGTACCGTTGAGATTGCGGGGGCTTCGCCCGAAACATTGGTGAAGCTGCAGGACGGCAGGCTGCTGACGTTCCCGATTGCGGGAACGCGTCCGCGCGGTGCCGATAATCATGAGGATATCGCTCTTGAGGAAGATTTGCTTGCTGACGAGAAGGAGCTTTCCGAGCATAATATGCTGGTGGATTTGGGTCAGGAGGACCTCGGTAAGATAAGCAGACCGGGCAGTGTGAAAATCGAGAAGTATATGCGGGTGCTGCGCTTTTCGCACGTCATGCATATCTGTTCGGAAATAAGCGGCGATATAAAAGACGGGCTCACAGGCCTTGACGCGGTGAATTCCATGCTGCCGGCGGGGACGCTGTCGGGCGCGCCTAAAATCCGCTCCATGCAGATTATAAACGAGCTTGAACAAAGCAAACGCGGAATTTACGGCGGCGGGGTAGGCTATCTTGATTTTACGGGGAACATGGACACCTGCATTGCCATAAGAATTGCTTATAAAAAGAACAACAAGGTTTTTATCCGCTCGGGTGCGGGCGTGGTTAAGCAGAGCGTTCCCGAAAATGAGTATAACGAGTGCGTGAATAAAGCTATGGTAATAAAAAGCGCGCTGGAAGCGGCATCGGGCGGAATCTCAAATTAAACGCAAATCTTGTGATTGTTTTTATCGGATATTAGTATAAAATAAATATCTACGGGGAAAACGCTGTTTTGATTTATTGTTTGTAAAGGAAGGACTTAATGAAAGCATGATAAAGGAAGCTATTCTCACTCTTGCGAAAAAGCAGGACCTGACGTATGAAACCGCGCTTGCCGTCATGAACGAAATCATGACGGGGGAGGCGAGCCCCGTTCAGATGAGCGCGTATCTCACCGCGCTGAGCCTTAAGGGCGAAACCACTGATGAAATCACGGCTTCGGCGGCAGGTATGCGTTCGCACTGCGTGCGGCTTTTGCACGATATAGACGCGCTCGAAATAGTCGGCACAGGCGGCGACCACGCAAACACTTTTAATATTTCTACGGCTGCCGCTATTATTACCGCGGCGGCGGGGATTCCTGTCGCAAAGCACGGGAACCGCAGCGCGTCAAGCAAGTGCGGGGCAGCCGATGTGCTTGAGGCACTCGGTGTGAACATCAATATCAGTCCGGAAAAAAGCGCGGAGCTGCTGAAAAAAATAGGCATCTGCTTCCTGTTTGCGCAGAATTATCACATAGCTATGAAGTTCGTGGCGCCTGTTCGGCGGGAGCTCGGAATCCGCACTGTGTTTAATATTCTGGGGCCGCTGACAAATCCTGCGGGCGCCGCGATGGAGCTGATGGGCGTTTATGACCGCGAGCTCGCGGAACCGCTGGCGCAGGTATTGTTTAATCTTGGCGTGAAAAAAGCTATGGTGGTGCACGGGGAAGACGGGCTGGACGAAATATCGATGTGTGCGCCGACGTTTGTCTGCGAGGTGCGGGACGGCTGGGTTCGCAAGTATGAAATTACGCCCGAGCAGTTCGGGTTTGAACGGTGTAAACCGGAGGAATTGCAGGGCGGCGGCCGCCAAGAGAACGCCGCGATTTTAAGGGCTCTGCTGTCCGGCGAGAAATCAGCGAAGCGTGACGCCGCAGTGCTAAACGCGGCGGCGGCGATGTTCATTACAGGCAGGTACGAGTCAATCGCAGCGGCGGTAAAAGTTGCGGAAGGGGTAATCAGCAGCGGAGAAGCGAAAATTAAGTTAGAAGAGTTTGTAAGATATTCCAATGAGCCGGCGTGACGCCGGAATAGGTACCGCCTGCAGCGGGCGGGAGAGTTGTTTCATTCCTCTTTGGTGAAGAAAGGACTTAACAGAAAATATGAATATTTTAAACGAGATAGCGGAGCGTACGAAAATGCGCGTTAATGCGCGGAAATATGAAGTTCTGCTTGAGGAAATAACCGCGATGGCGCGGGCAATGCCGCGCGGGGATTTTAAGTTTGCCAAAGCGCTTCGCGGCGGCGATATTTCTTTCATCTGCGAGGTGAAAAAAGCTTCGCCGTCTAAAGGGGTCATAGCGGAAGACTTTGATTGTGTTGCGATTGCGCAGAGTTATGAAAAGGCGGGCGCGGCGGCGGTTTCCGTGCTGACTGAGCCGTACTGGTTTAAGGGCGCGGACAGCTATCTGCGCGAGATTGCAGATGTGGTTGGTATCCCGCTGCTGCGCAAGGATTTTACGGTCGACGAATACATGATTTATGAGGCGGGTCTGCTCGGCGCGGGCGCTGTACTGCTGATTTGTGCAATTTTAGACCGCGATACGATTGCCGAGTATATTAAAGTCGCCGACAGCCTCGGTTTATGCTCGCTTGTGGAGGTTCACGACGAGGCAGAAGTAAAGACGGCGCTTGCGGCAGGCGCGCGGATTATCGGCGTAAATAACCGCAATCTTAAAACTTTCGAGGTGGATATTACGACGAGCGAGCGGCTCCGGGGGCTTGTGCCGCCGGACGTGATTTTCGTGGCTGAAAGCGGAATTAAGACCCGTGAGGATGTAGCGCGATTGCGAAAAATCGGTGCAGACGCAGTACTGGTGGGCGAAACGCTGATGAGAGGGGTGAGCTTGGAATCGTTAAGGTGAAAATCTGCGGGATTTCCCGCCTTGAGGAAGTTGAGTATGTCAATGCGGCCTGTCCTGATTACATCGGCTTTGTTTTCGCAAGGAGCAGCCGCTTTGTGGCGCTCGGGACAGCGATTAAATTAAAACACAGCTTAGACCCTGAAATTAAAGCTGTCGGCGTATTTGTGAATGAAACGATTGAAAATATTTTAAAAATCGGCGTGATAGATATGATTCAACTGCACGGAACAGAAAGCGAGGATTATATCCGGGAACTGAAGTCGAAAACGAGCAAGCCGGTTATCAAGGTGAACAGAGCTTCGCAGTCGGCAGATTATCTGTTGTTCGACAGTCCGAGCCCGGGCTCCGGGCAGACTTTCGATTGGGCGGCGATTCCGAAAACAGGCAAGCCTTTTTTCTTAGCGGGCGGGCTGAACCCGCAGAATGTGGCGGAGGCGATTAAACAAACGGCGCCGTTCGCAGTGGACGTAAGCAGCGGCGTGGAAACAAACGGCGTGAAAGACGCGGCGAAAATAATAGAATTTATCAGGAGCGTAAGAAAAGTTTGAAAATAAATGGTATTGAATCGGGGAAACTGTTGTTTTCATTCTTCGTTAGTTAAGAAAAGACTTGATGAAAAGTTTGAAAATAAATGGTACCGAACCGGGGAAACTGTTGTTTTCATTCTTCGTTAGTTAAGAAAGGGCTTGATGAAAAGTTTGAAAATAAATGGTACTGGACCGGGGAAACTGTTGTTTTCATTCTTCGTTAGTTAAGAAAGGACTTGATGAAAACTTTGAAAATAAATGGTACTGAACCGGGGAAACTGTTGTTTTCATTCTTCGTTAGTTAAGAAAGGACTTGATAAAAATATGGAAAATAGGAAAGGCAGATTCGGGCAGTTTGGCGGGCAGTACGTCGCCGAGACGCTGATGAACAACATTCACGAGCTCGAAAAAGCGTATCTGCATTACAAAGATAATCCGGAATTTAAAGCAGAGCTGCGCAGCTTGCTGCAAAACTATGCGGGGCGGCCGTCGCTGCTGTACTTCGCCGGGAAGATGACTGCGGATTTAAAAGGCGCGAAAATTTACTTCAAGCGCGAGGATTTGAACCACACCGGCTCGCATAAAATCAACAATGTTTTGGGGCAAGTTCTGCTTGCCAAAAAAATGGGGAAAACCCGCGTAATTGCCGAAACGGGCGCGGGTCAGCACGGCGTTGCGACCGCGACAGCGGCAGCGCTCATGGGGCTCGAATGTGAAATTTTCATGGGCAGAGAAGACACCGAGCGGCAGGCGCTTAATGTCTTTCGTATGGAACTGCTCGGCGCAAAGGTTCATCCAGTCACGAGCGGTACAATGACGCTTAAGGATGCTGTCAACGAAACTATGCGTGAATGGGTTTCACGCATAGACGACACGCATTATGTGCTCGGTTCGGTTATGGGGCCTCATCCGTTTCCTACCATTGTCCGTGACTTTCAGAAGATTATCGGCGAGGAAGTTCGCGCACAAATTCAAGAAGCGGAGGGGAAGCTGCCTGACGCAGTGGTCGCATGTATCGGCGGCGGGAGCAATGCAATCGGCGTGTTTTATGAATTTATTAATGACGAAAATGTTCGTTTAATCGGCTGCGAGGCGGCCGGTAAAGGCGTCGAAACGAGTGAAAACGCCGCGACAATGACGCTCGGCACTGTCGGGATTTTCCACGGAATGAAGTCGCTGTTCTGTCAGGACGAGTACGGGCAGATTGCACCGGTGTACAGTATTTCGGCGGGGCTTGACTATCCCGGAATCGGCCCCGAGCACGCACATTTGGCGGAGATTAAACGTGCGGAATATGTCGCCGTTACCGACGGGGAAGCGGTCGGCGCGTTCGAGTATCTGTCGCGCACGGAGGGCATTATCCCTGCGATAGAGTCGGCTCACGCTGTAGCGTATGTGCGGAAGCTCGCGCCAACCATGAGCAAAGAGCAGGTCATAGTCGTTAATTTATCGGGCAGGGGCGACAAGGACGTCGCGTCTATTGCGCGGTATAAGGGATTAAATATAATTGAAAAATAACCGATGCTTAATCGGAAAAATGAAACATTCCATTCTTCGTTGATATAGAAAGGATATGATAAAAAATGAATAGAATAGAAAAAGCGTTTAAAAACAAGAAAGCGTTCATAGCGTTTATTACGGGCGGCGACCCCGACATCGAAACAACGGAAAAGCTCATCTTAGAGATGGCTGAGTCCGGCGTGGATTTAATCGAAATCGGCGTGCCTTTTTCCGACCCCGTGGCGGAGGGGCCGGTGATTCAAGGAGCTGACGAGCGGGCGCTGCGCGCGGGCTGCACTGTTGACAAGCTGTTCGATATGATAGCACGGGTTCGCGGAAAAACAGATATACCGCTGCTTTTCATGAGCTACATAAATCCTGTTTTCGTTTACGGAAAAGAGAAATTTATGCAAAGGTGTGCGGAGTCCGGCGTAGACGGCATAATTGTGCCCGACCTGCCTTTCGAGGAAAAAGGCGAGCTGTCGGGCGAGTGCGGGAAATATAAAATCGCGCAGATTTCACTGATTGCGCCGACCTCCGGCGAGAGAGCCGAGATGATTGCGAAAGAGTCAGAGGGCTTCATCTACTGTGTTTCATCGCTCGGCGTCACCGGCGTACGCGGCGAAATAGGCACCGACATAACCGGAATGACAGCGCGGATTAGGCGCGTTTCGGATACGCCCTGTGCCGTGGGCTTCGGGATTTCGACCCCGGAACAGGCGAAAGAAATGGCGGCGGTTTCCGACGGCGTTATTATCGGCAGCGCGATTGTAAAAATCATCGCCGAGCATGGCAGGGATTGCATGGAACCCGTAAAAAAGTTTGTGAGGGAAATTAAAGCAGCTCTTGTGTGAGCTTTGCGGCGCCGTCAAAGTCGCTGTAGATGTACAGCTTGTCGCGGATTGCCTCAAGTGCGGCGGCGGTTTCATGCCGCCATTGCTTTTCTTTTAAGCTGTCGAGCGCGCTGTATGCCGCGTCGTCGTCATAGTTTTCGCAGGCGGCTTGAATGAGCATTAGCTGTGATTTTAAATAATCGGCATCCTCATTAACGTCATTAATTTTTACTTCATTTATTTTAAATTTATCAATTAGTTTTTCAAGTGTTTTAATGAAGCTGTCCGTATTTCCGGCGAAGCCTGCTTCCTCAAGCTCAGCCGCCATGAAGGAAGCTCTTGTTTCACCGACGTTTGCGAGCGCCGCTTTCATAGCGTGGACAGCGGTGTTGAAAAGCTTTATGTCGCCGCTTTTAATCGCTTTCTGCAGCGTGACGATTGTCTTTTCGGCATCGCTGCGGAAGATTTGCATAAGCTTCGGGTTTATTTCGGTATTGGCGACTGCCGCCGTCTTTTCGCCGTGCTTCCCCGCCTCGTGCGGGTATCGGTCGCGTATAAATCTGTTCAGTATTTCGCCCATATACCGGACGTCTATCGGCTTTGAAATAAAACCGTCGAAGCCGTGCTGCGCGAACATATCCTCGTTTCCGACGAGGGCGTTGGCGGTCAGCGCAACGATTGTGCCCGTGTAGCCCATTTCGCGAAGCTTTTTCGTAGTTTCAATGCCGTCCATCTGCGGCATCATATGGTCCATGAAGATAATATCGTAGCGCTTTCCGCTTTTTACTTTGTCGAGCGTGACAAAGCCGCTAATCGCCGTTTCCACCTGTAGCTCGTAAGCCTGCAGCAGCCCTTCCGCCACGAACAGGTTCGTGTCCACATCGTCCACTACAAGCACGCTTCCGTAGGGCATGGGCTCGCGGGAAATCTGCAGCTTTGCGGTTTGCTTTTCGCCGCTGAACGTGTGATTGCACAGCTTGCAGGCGAGCTCTTTGCCGATGGGGGAAGCGGAAACGACTTTCTGCTTTACCTCGACTGTGAACGTGCTGCCTTTTCCATATTCGGATTCGACCGTGATTTTACCGTGCATCATCTCAACCAGCCTCTTGGTGATGTGAAGCCCCAGCCCCGTTCCCTCAGTGGCGCGGTTTGCGTCGGCGTTGAAGCGCAGATATTCCGAGAAGAGTTTCTTCTGGTCCTCGGGCTTCATTCCTTGTCCCGTGTCTTCAACAACAAAGCGCAGCTTTATTTCATTACCGTCCGGCGTGTGGTTTACGCTCAGCTTCACCTGCCCCTTTTCGGTGTATTTTATCGCGTTGGAAAGCAGATTGTTAAGAATTTGCTTCAGGCGCAGCTCATCGCCCAGCAGCCGGAACGGCAGGTTCTCGTCTATGTCGAGCACAACGTTAATCGGCTTCGAGCCCAGCCGCACTATGTTGAGCTGAACCGCGTCGTTAATAAGACTCGGGATTTCATATTCCTCGGGGTTGAGTTCAAGCTTGCCTGTTTCAATTTTAGACATGTCAAGAATGTCGTTAATAATTCCGAGCAGATTGTTGCCGGAGCTGTAGATTTTTTCAAGCGACTCCGAATATTTTTGGGAATGAACCTCCTCTTGTATCTGGATTTGTGCGATTCCTATTATTGCGTTGAGCGGCGTGCGGATTTCATGCGACATGGTGGCGAGGAAGTTGGTTTTGCTTCGGTTGGCTTCCTCAGCTTCGTACCTTGCGTGTTTAAGGGAAGTCATGGTTTCCCGCAAAGATTTGAGCACGATGTTAATGAACACGTTGAACACAACGAAAATAACAAAAACCAAAACAAGAACGACAAGAAAAAGCGCCGTCATGGCAAGGTCGTAGTCGTTAATGCCGTGCGGCATAAAAGCTACCGAATACCACTCTAATTTCGGTACCGTGCCGATTGCAAGAGTTCCCCCCGGAACGTCAAAGATTTGAATTTCATCCCGGCTGAGGTTTTTTGCTTCTTCTAAAATATTGATGTTTATATTATTGAGCTCGTCCCGGATATAAACCTTGTTAACGACAAGGTCAATGTCCTTTGCGCCGGAGATTTCACCGAAGACATTAAAATAATAAAGCTGCGTTTTTTCATCCATATCGTAATAAATGGAGTTTATAAATTCAGTCAGTTCAATGCCGGTGCCGACTATCCCGATAGATGTACCGGAGCTGTCAAAAACCGGTGCGTTAATCCACAGGTTTATCTGATTTAAGTCAGGGTTATAATTAATGTTAAAGTTATAATCCTCCGTTTCATAAAGGGTCATATTAAACCAATAGTTCACGGGGTCTTCAGCGTCAATCCAATAAGGCGTATTATCGCCGGAATAGAAAATCCTGTCTATATCGTTCGCCCAGAAAACAATGTTGTCCAAAAATGCCCGCCGGTACGACTCCATTTCATCAAAAGCGGCTTCCCGCAGCTCGGGGTCGGAAGGGTTTAGAAAGTAATGCTTGACAATAGGAGAGTCGGCGAGCTTCATGACAAGCGTGATTTCCGACGCCATCGAGTTCTCCAGAAAGATGCGTTCAATCGCAAGTTTTTGTGAAAGCTTGCTCCCTTTGTTTGACCTAATAATCTGCTGCATCGAAAGCACAAAAGCAAAGCTGCCCGATATAACAATAATCAGGAAAAATATTATTGAGAACAGAATAAACTTTTTCATTAAAGGATGCTTGTTGTTAGACATTGAAAACCTCTCTGATTTACTTGCTGCCTGTATTTGATTTCACTGATTCCACCCAGAAATCATCGGCGACATTCAAAAACGCTTCGACGATTTTCGGGTCGAAGTG
>WRCY01000020.1 GCA_009783695.1 Oscillospiraceae bacterium | reverse complement strand
TATTTAGGCGGGGCACTTTCAATAGTGCCCCGCTTTTTATTAAGTGATTTAAAGCATGTGCAAATATCGACATATATAGACAAAACTATACGACGAAAATCACTTTGTTTTTCCATAAAAATATGGTAGTATAATAATTACCATAAAATGGAGAAAGTTGTGATTCCGATGGTTTAATAAGTTCTTTCTAAAAAATGCACAAGAAGAAAAGCAATAATGAAGTTTGATGCCTCGAATTGAGGCGGAAAGGACAAGACTATGAAAAAGAAAATATCAATAGTTTTTGTAGCATTTTTAATTACGATGAATTTATACGCCTTTTCATCTCAAGCAATAACACCGTCATTTACACAGACCGGAAATGTTACAACACCTGGCGGAAGTGTTTCGTATCCGCTTACGGTGAGTTCTGACGGAATCTATAAGTTTTATTTTTCAAGCGTTTTTTCTTCCAATTCAAGAGTATCTATATTGGATTCCAACGGAGAATTAATATTTATGAATAATCCGTCATCCTCAACACCTTTATGTAGATATTTAAAAACCGGCACATCATATACGCTTAAAATTCAATCGACTGGTTCCACATATGGAAGCTTTACGATTAAGGGAGAACCTATATCATCGCATATGGACTTAAAGTGGGTGTATATGTTCAGAAGCCCGCAAATGGCAACAATACTTACTGATACATACCGAACTGGTCACTATGCTGTTGATATCGTTAACCGAAACAGTAGCGGTATTAATATTTGTGGTGGTTATAAAATGTATTCGGTAGGTAAAGGAAGAGTATTAGAAGCAGATTATCGCGCAACTATGGGATATTTTGCAGCAATAACATTAGAAAGCGGTTTGGTCGTAAGATATTTACATATGGACAGTGCTGATGATTTAAAAGTAAGTAAAGGAGGCACTGTTACATCATTGACACATATTGGTAATGTGGGTAGTCTTGGGAACACTTCTACTGGTAATCATTTGCACTTCGATATTAACAATACCGGCGGATGGAGTGCTACATGGACTACAAGTAACACTTATAACCCTCAAGATTTCTTCACAGAGATTTAAAAGAAAGGATAAAAGTTATGAAAAGCTTAATTAAAATTCTAATTTTAACCATTTTAACAGCAATATTTGTTTGTTCCTGCGCGCAGAATCCAACTACTAATCAAACCACTTTTGAGAATATACCTTTACCATTTGGTGAGCAAGGTGAAGGTATAGGTGGTGACGAACTGGCAAATTATTATGAACCAGGCATTGTAAAAATACAAACAATCCCTATTGAATTAATACGATTGGTGCCAGAAGCTGACGAATGGATTAGAAGCAACCAATTAAACGAAAATAGCGAACCATCTTTAATGGGTCATGCAAATTTATATTCGTTTTTAAAAACATTCAAACTCGATGAAAATATTGTTATTGATGAATTCAAAAGAAGATTTGACATGAATGTTGAATATGGTTGGTCTAATGAACATTCAATTACCAATGAAGATTTGAACATTATATTTACATATGACGATATAAAAGTTAATGAATATTTTGCTTCTGAGTATTCTATAATTCATGCTGATAAAATATATTCTCCCGCATGGATTTACTGGCACGATACCGAAGCCTACGAAGCCGCAGGCATAACCCCTGAAATGATTGAGGAAAAACTTGACTTATACGCCGAGTTTAGCTTCACTGCCGAGGCGGCAGAGGCATTTGAAGCGAAGCTGTCGGAGTTTATGGAAACAGACGTGGTGCTCGACAGAGCGTCGCAGTAGTACTTAAAGCGGGGCACTTTCAATAGCGCCCCGCTTTTTATTAAGTGATTTAAAACATATACAAATAACGACATATATAGATAAAACAATACGACGAGAATCACTTTGTTTTTCCATAAAAATGTGGTAGTATAATAATTACCGTAAAATGGAGAAAGGGGTGATTCCCATGGGCAATACATAATTGCATTCAGAATGACAAGAAGTAACAAACATTTTTAGGAGGAAATAATTATGTTAAAAAAATTCACAAGTTTATTCTTAGCAACAGTGTTTATCTCAGCACTACTCATTATACCGGTATCGGCAAATTCGATTATTACAATTGATGACCTCGCAGAGCAAATAGCAAATGAATATAAAAGCATGTATCCCGATAAAAGCATTATTATTGATGAAGTGATTAATTTATTAATTAACGATGTTGAATTCATATATACGTTTAATAAAAACCCCGATGATGCTTATGATTTAACCGAAAGAATGTTAAATGATTCATTGTTTACCCCTATAATTCCTTTAGGTAATCATTTAAGCAGTTGGTTTTATGCTGACTATACTGTTCCATACGTAAATCAAATATTAAACTATTATTGCGGTCCCGCTTCAATAGCTCAAGCACTTATAGGAAATGGAACACAATTAAACACTACGAGTAATAAAAACAGAGCGTTTTTAGATGCCAGAGCAGCCGATATGGGAACTACGCAATCAGACGGAACACATCTTCAAGATATGAAATGGATGATGAATCATTACTATGCTAATGGAAACACATATAAAGACAGCATTGTTACGGTGTACAATATAGACACAGCTATGGGTCGTTTAGAAAATAGCTTGGCAAAAGGTTATGTACCTATTATTTATCTTGCTGATACAAATCTTCTTAGTTATTATAATAGCACTTTTAAACATTATGTAGTTATATACGATATTAACCATGTAACGAATAAAGTTAAACTAATGGACCCTCACTGGCTTAGTGCTCATGGAGGGGTTCGCGAAATTTCAATCCCAGAATTTAGAGACGCGATAAGCGCGAATACGGTAAATGGGAACTCATGGATATTATATAATTAAATTAACAAACCGAAGGGGGTAACCTCCCTCTTCGGTTTGTTAAATAATTAAAGGAGCGATACATTATGAAATATAGAAAAATATGTTTTTTATTCTTGTTTATCCTTTTTGTTTTTTCAAGTTGCGCAGAAAACATCGTACCGATAACAGATAATTTTGAACAACAAACCCAAGAGGAAATTAAGGAAGAACCCTTAGATATAGTTGAACAACATACACCGGAAATCAGCGAAGAGGGCTATGAACTCCCCGATGAAATCGAAGAAGTTATTTTTCATGCTCTTGTTGTTATCGGCGGGCAGGACTATGATATAGAGGTTGTACATTATATTATTCATCTTGATGATAGCTATGTTTTTCCATACAACAGATGGTGTTCCATAAAAATAAGCAAAGACGGTGAATGTATCCGAGAAGAGCGCATATCAAGCCCTTCCAACACTCAAACGGGCATAACTTTCAGTTCCGACAGAACTGATGAGTTGGTTAATCTTTACATTTGGGGTGATGATGCTTTAATCACATTTAATGCGGATAATCGAGGACAATACATCTACTCTTTCTATATAGTCACAATTGATGAAATAACGTATTTTAACATGGAAACGGGAAATTCTTTTTATACTGCCGAAAGCTTATTAGAACAAAAAAGTGATTACATTTTATATGAGCCGGGTACAGCAAATGAATTGCATTTCGATTTTATCAACGGTGTACTTGAATTTTTATAATTATTAAAAGCGGGGCACTTTCAATAGTGCCTCGCTTTTTTCATGCCTTTCACACCAGCTGCCTTTTCAGCTCGTCTAAAATCTTCCTCTCCCGCCTTGACACCTGCACCTGGCTCATTCCGAGCGCCTCGCCCGTCTCGCCCTGTGTTTTGTTGCCCCAGTAGCGCAGGACGATGAGCTTCCTGTCCTCGGGCTCAAGCTGCCCGAGCGACTGCTTCAGTGCAATCAGCTCCGTCAGCTTCACCTGGGGCGCGACCACGGGCAGGTCGTACTCGCTGCCCGACTCGTCGCTGTCCGTAAGAGAAAGCGGCGGCATGTTTACCGACAAAGCCTCGCTCACCTGCTCAACGGTTATATTAAGGGCAGCCGCAATGTCAGACAGCCGCGGTTCCTGTCCGTCACTGCTTTGCGCGAGCTGTTCGCGGACGCGCGCGACCTTGAGCGACAGCTCTTTTAAGCCCCTGCTCACCTTAACTGCGCCTCCGTCACGAAAGAGGCGCTTTATTTCGCCCAAAATTACCGGCACGGCGTAGGTTGAAAACTGCAAACCTCTGTCATGGTCGAAGTTTTTCGCCGCCTTAACAAGTCCTACGCAGCCTGCGGAAAACAGCTCCTCATACTCGATTCCCCGACCGCGGAAGCGGTTGGCAAGCGAGTGGACGAGCCCCATGTTGCGCTGTGCAAACTCATCGGTCATATAATTATTCATATCTCGACGTAACGCGCTTGGTCATGATGACGCTTGTGCCGCTGGGGGCGGCTCCCGCCTTGACGGGGCGCGAGGTGACGCGGAGCTTGTCCATAAAGCTCTCCATCACCGCAAAACCGAGCCCTGCGCGCTCTCCCTCCTCACACGTGCTGAACAACGGCAGCATCGCTTGTTTAATGTCCGCGATGCCGAGCCCTTTGTCCTTGATTCGTATGTAGAAGGTGTCGTGTTCTATTATGCGGCCGACGATTTCTATGTCGCCGATTTTGTCGGGGTAGGCATGCACGATGCAGTTTGTCACCGCCTCGCTGACCGCCGCCTTGATGTCGTTGATTTCCTCGACCGTCGGGTCGAGCTGCGCCGCGAACGCCGCGACCGCCGCCCGCGCAAAAGCCTCGTTGCGCGAGTGGCTGGGGATTATAAGCCGAAAATAATTATTTATGTTCATAACAGATTATTGACCTCCTGTTTCATCAGCATGGGGGTGAGCCCCGCGAGCTTTATAAGCTTCAAGACGTAGCCGGAAGCGTTTTTAATCATCACTTTTCCGCCGTAGCCCTCGGCGACTCGCCGCCGCCCGAGAATCAACCCTATGCCGGAGCTGTCCATGAAACTGACGCCCCCGAAGTCCAGCGCGAGCAGGCGCGGCGTGTGCTGTTCGATTTGCGCGTCAATAGTGCCGCGCAGGGATAGTAAGGCATGATGGTCGATTTCGCCCGAAAGCATGACAGTAAGGCTGTCGCCGCTGTTTATAATTTCCAAAGGTTCTGCCTCCTTTGTTAAATAAAAAAGTCCTTGCTATCATTTTAGCAAGGAACGGGCGAAAAGATTGTCGGAACGGGGAGGAGGAAGAGAAATAAAAAACACTGCCACCTTTTAAGGCAGCAGTGACTTATCGGCATGTTATTTATTCATACCATTCATCATCTTTCAACGCCTGTGCATGAGCTTTGTACTCCTCTGCAGACAAATGTCTATCCTGATAATCGTTTATAAACGCCGAAAACATTTTATAAACAACCTCAAGCTCATTAGGCGCCATGTTATCAATAACTACATGCAGCAGCGATTTATCAATTTGTGAATTCATAGCGATTCTCCTATAAAGCTGCAATGATAATACGTGCCGAGGCTCTCGACTCGAGTATTCTGTACTAAATACGAACCGCCGACATATTGCCTGCGGCGGCTCGCCGCTCGAGATGACAGGATTCGAACCTGCGGCCTCTGCGTCCCGAACGCAGCGCTCTACCAAACTGAGCCACATCTCGTTTTTCAATTCCGTGCGCCCAACAGACGCAAGAAGTAATAAGTTTTATTGGCGCACGGGTTTGTTATATGAAATAATTATGAACCGTGCATTTTTACAGATTCGCAGGAACTGTTTATTGTTAATATTTCGCCCCGTATTCCTCAATATACGCTTTCATCGCGGGCAGATACTCGCTTCCTGCTATAATTTTATTCCCCAGCGCGGAAATAATATCGTTTATATTTATAATCGAATAGACCTTAATTCCGAATTCCTTTTCAATCTCCTGCACTGCCGAAAGCTCGCCGTTAAGCGTTTTTTCCATGCGGTCGGCGGTAATGAGGAACGAAGTTACGTTTACGTGCGCGGCTTTCTGCAGCTTCGGCAATACCTCGCGAATGGCTTTGCCGGACGTTGAAACATCGTCGATAATCGCAATTTTCTCACCGTTTTCGGGCTGCTTCCCGACGAACAGGCCGCCCTCGCCGTGGTCTTTTGCTTCCTTGCGGTCAAAACAATAGTTTATGTCAATGCCGAATTTGTTACTGAGCGTCACAGCGGTCGAAACGGCAAGCGGTATTCCCTTATATGCGGGCCCAAACAGCGTATCCGCCTCGACTTTGTTGCCGACGAAGCACTCCGCGTAGAATTCGCCGAGCCTTGCGAGAGCCGCGCCGGTGTTGTAGTTACCGGCGTTGAGGAAATAAGGGGATTTTCTGCCGCTTTTAAGCGTGAAGTCGCCGAATACAAGCACGCCGCAGTCAGCCATAAACCTGATGAATTGTTCTTTGTATGTCATGTTTATCCCCCGTTTTTAATTACACTTAATTATTTTAACATATCTGGAAGAAAAAAGCAAGGGTTTTTATAAAACATTTTCACCTTTTAAATCGTGTTATAGTTGATTAACTTGAAAAACTGCTTTGCGGTTTTTCCGGCAAGCAAAGCTTGCCGCCCGCGCTGTAAGCGCGTAATCAACTATATAATCAAATTAAGCCGCTGCGCGGCTGTACGGCAGTCGCCGCACCTTGAAAATGTAACGCATTTTCAAGTTAATTGATTATAAAAATAAAAGGAAGGTTTCTTATGAAAAAGTTTTTATCAGTTTTACTCAGCGTTATAATGGCGGCGTCCCCGCTGTCAACGTGTGCTTTTGCCTCGGAGGGGTTCTCCACGGCGGACGCGCTGACTGTGCTTCGGGCGTCTGCGGGGCTCGTTGAGCTTACGGAGGAGCAGAAAGCAAAATACGACATGAACGGCGACGGTACGATAACCTCCGCCGACGCGCTCGCGATTTTACGGGTGGCGGCGGGACTTCCCGCGTTTGCGCCTGCGCGCGAGGCTTTGAGCGAGGCGGACATCGAAGTTCTGACAGAATACATCAGGATAATCTCGGGGAAAAGCCCCGCCATCGGGAATTTACCTGCGTTTGACAGCATAAACGACGTCCCGCTTACACAGCTTCTGCAGCTGTTAATATGGATTCCCACGGTTCACGCCGAGCTGCAGCCCGATGCAATGTACAGCTACAACCGGGTCGCAGAATTAACCGGCGGCGAGCCCGGGGATGCGGCTTATACCCATTACGGGTACGGGTATTCCGTAAGCAGAATCGACAAATATTTCAAAGAGCTGCTTAACCCAGGCTTTTCAATCGCCGGCTACGATTATAAAAATTATAAGGGAAATGAAATCGGTGCAGGCAATGTAAACGAGTATGTATGGGACGGCAAAAACGACATGATTGTTATATACGGTCTTAGCGTTATGGGCGGCGGCGGAATGTACGGCATAGACGTCACGGACGCGTATAAGTCGGACGGCAGCTACTTCGTTCATGCAACGGTTACGGAGATGAACAGCCCCGACGGCTATGATTTTCTTGAGGCTGTCAGCACGCGGCGCTTCATCTATACTTTTACAAAGAACGACAGCGGAAACTTCAATATCGTATCCAAACAACAAGCATAACAGAAAAACCGGCTTAAACAGCCGGTTTTTTATATCTATTTCATTTTTTGGACTGCGAAAATAAGCTTTACCATACGTAAGACCGCCTGCTTTTCATCGGTTGATTTACCGTTTAGCTGATACATGATTTGGCTTAAAATCTCGTCGGATGCGGCAGGGGATTTATTTTCAAAGCTGTTGAAAAAGTCGGCGAGGGAGATGCCCAGCGCAGTGCAGATTTTTTCGAGCGTATTTACGGTGATGTTCCTTTCCCCCCGCTCTACCTGACCTAAGTAAGCGGGTGTTATATTGGCTTCTAAAGCAAGCCTTTCCTGCGAAAATTCTGCGTATCGTCTTAACTCACGAAGCTTTTCACCTAAACTATAGTTACTAATCAAATTTATCACCCTTTTTAATAATAAAGGCTTGACAAGTGATTGGCAACATGATATAATAACTCATAAATAGTTAATATAGTAATTATTTATACAGATTACTATAGTGCCTATTAATTTTAACATCATATGGAGGATTTACTCATGACAGAGCAACAACAACAAAATGAGCAGCAACCGATAAACGTAAATGTGAATGTTTATAATCAAGCTCCGGTCGCACAGTTAAAAACGAGCAGAAGTGTAATAAAACTTATATTATTAAGTTTTATTACATTTGGTATCTATGGGTTAATTTTTTGGGCGAGCATAGCAGATGACCTCAATGTAATGGCAAGCCGATATGATGGAAAGAGAACAATGAATTTTTGGCTCTTGATTTTCATTGTATCACCAATAACTCTCGGTATAGGAACTTTAGTTTGGGTACATAATTTATGTAATCGAATAGGTAGCGAATTAAACCGCCGCGGCGTAAGTTATAAATTCGGCGTAAGTGATTTTTGGATATTCGGTATTCTTTTAAGTTTTACAATTATTTGTCCTTTTATTTATATGCATAAATTAACTACAGCAATGAATATGCTCTCGGAGAATTTCAATGTAAACGGGTGATAAAAATCTTATTATCTGCCATATAACCTAAAAAACCCGGCTGTTTCCTCAAAACAGCCGGGTTTTATTAAATAAATTTCTTATTTTACCTCTTGTGCAATCTCCTCGCCGAGGAACTTCGGTAAATCCATTCCCGCCTGTCTGAACACATCGCCGAGCGGCGGCACGGATTTCATGAGTCCGGAAAGAAAATCCGACGTTGCCGTCTTGCCGTCCTGCCCTGCGCCCGAACCCGAATCCCAGACCGTGACCTTGTCAATCTTAATATTCTTAATCGCCTCAACCTGAATACGCGTGAGCTCCTCAAGCTTATCGGCAATCAGCAGCTTCACTGCGCTGTCCGCGTCGCCGCCCGCCGCCGCGATAAGCTCTCTGATACCCTCAGCCTGCTTAACGAGGATTTCCTTAGAGCCGCGCGCCTGTGCGTCGAGCTTGGCAAAAATAGCGTCGGCGTCGCCTTTTGCGTGCCTGCGTACGACCTCAGCCTGTGCTTCCGCGTCTATTTCGAGTTGCTTTTTCTGAATTTCAGACTTTACGATTATATCCGCCTGCTGCGTGGCGCGTTCAAGCTCGGCCCTCGCGGTTTCCGCAATACGCTGCGCCGCATAGGCTTCCTCTTTCGCCTTTGCCGCCTGAACGGCTTCGGCGGCTACGGCGAGCTTCAGCGCTTCGGCCTCGCGTTCGCGCCGGTTTGAATCGGAGCGGGCGATTTCGATTTTTGCGCCGTTCTCACCCTGCACGGCGACAGCGTCCGCCGACGCAACCTGAATACGCTGGTCGCGGAGCGCCTCCGCCTGACCTATTTCCCCGTCGCGGTCTTTCTCGGCGACTGATTTTTTAGCGTCGTTGATTGCCTTTGCCGCCGCTTCCTTACCGAGAGCCTCGATATAGCCGGACTCGTCGCTGATATCGGTGACGTTAACGTTAATCAGCCGCAGACCGATTTTCTTCAGTTCGATTTCAACGTTGTTGGAAACTGCAAGCAGGAACTTGTCGCGGTCGGTGTTGATTTCCTCGATTTCCATGGTCGCTATTACTAAACGAAGCTGACCGAGGATTATGTCTTTCGCAAGGTCTTGAATCTCGTTGAGGCGCAGCCCGAGCAGCCTTTCCGCAGCGTTTTGCATAACGCCGGGCTCGGTTGAAATACCCACCATGAAGCGGCAGGGCACATCGACGCGGATGTTCTGCTTCGAGAGCGCGCTGCGCAGGTCTACCGTGATTGAAATCGGCGTTAAATCCATGTACTGGTACGCCTGGAAGATGGGCATGATGAAGCTTGCGCCGCCGTGGATACACTTTGCGCTGCGGCTCTGTCCGCTATTGTCGGCTTTGACTTTACCATAAATTACGAGAATCTTGTCCGACGGACACTTGCGGAAGCGCGACAGCACGCCCATGAGCAGCGCGAAGCCGATAATCGCGAATACCGAAATAAGAATAATAGCGTTAGGGTCCATGGTTTACCTCCGATAAATAATTAATAATTAGCAATTAATAATGAACAATTATTGTGTCGCTACGCGACGGATTCTATGCTTAAAATTTTCCATTTGCCGTCTTCGAGGACGAACGTGTATTTTACGATGTCGAGCGTATCAAGCAGGTCTTCATAGAGAATTGCATAGGATTGCTGTTCCTCGGCGTCATAATCCCACCGCCCGACTTCGGTTGTGTCGATATATTCAACGCCGTTCCCGTCCTCGCGCCAAACGTAGCCTTTACGGACTAATATTTCATCGTAGCTGTAAACGTTGTAGAAATATAATTCAACAGCATCATCGCTTATTGATTGTTCCATTAGAATAAGGCGATAACCGCCGTGAATCCCAAAAGGTCCCCATGCAATTATACCGTTTTCATCGGCATATTCATGATAATCGGTTATTATATTTCCTGCTTCTTTCGAGAAGATTTCGTTGAAAATAAGGTCAAGATTTTCAACCGACATAATGTGTACAGCGTTATATTTCATATATAATTCAGCAAGCTCTTCTTCGGTCATCAACGCGTAAAAATAATCTCTGTAAAAATCTATCAGCGTCCTTGCGCCAACTACAATTACATCTTCGGGAACGAGCGGATATAAAAATTTGTTTACGAAAGCTCGTAGCTCGCTTGTGAGCTCTGTTTCATCATCGGGAATTAAAGACAAGACAGTATCAAAATCAGCACGTAATATACGAATTTCACTTCCCGCGTATGGTTCGGGTTCCTCTTCAGTTTCCTCAACTTCCTCATCAGGGTCTGCCTGCCGCTGCGCGGCAACGGCATAACCGCGCGCTCCCATCGGGTGCGTCGCTTTCATAAGCGCTTCCACAATCTCCGGATAGAAAAACTCGTTAGTCGCCCTGTCTATCAGCCCGAACAGCTCGGCGTCGCCCTCAACCTCACCGTTATCCCACCAGATGCAGGGGATTCCGAATTTCTTCGCAGTGCTGACGTAGAACTCCGCCCAGTCAGCGCGGTCTTCTGTGTTGTTGCGGTTCATCGCGCCCATTTCGCCCATGATTACAGGGATTCCGTCATGAATGAAAGCGTCGTAAATACGGTTGAACATATGATGAATCGGGCTGGTGTCGCTGCGGTTGTTTCTGCTCCACGTATCGACTGCCCCCTCGTCGTTGCGCAGCGCGAACTCCCACGGGGTATAGGCGTGAATTGATACGATGATTCTGTCCGGGACGGTGTCTTTCGGGATTTTCAGGTCTTTCATTGCTGCGGTTTCCGAGTTTGCGCCGTAAGGCGCAACCATCAGCACACGGTAGGCGTTATTGCCGCCGGTGGCTCTTACGGTATCGACAAAAAGCTGGTGATATGTATTGATGTTCAGCCGTTCTTCTCTGGTTCCGCCAACCCATTCGCTGCGGCTTCCCCGCGTTCGAGGTTCGTTGAGTCCCTCAAAAATCAGCTTTTCGTCGTAGTCCCTGAAAACCTCGGCAATCTGCTTCCAAATCAACTCGAACGCTCTCAGCGAATCAAACTCCTTCATCTCCCTGTCAAGAACCTTGAAAAGACTCTCTTCGTGATGAGTGTTCAGAATTATATACATGTCGTTAACAACGGCAAAATCAACAATTTCCTTTACCCGCGCCATCCAGTCCTCGCGGATTTTATAATCGTTGGCGGCATCGGCGGCCTTATACCACGTCACAGGGATTCTGACGGTGTTGAAGCCGGCTTCCTTGAGAGTATCGAAGAGCTCCTGCGTGGCGGCGACCGCCCCCTCTCCGAGCCATGCCGTTTCCATTTCCGTGACTGATGTCCCGGCGAAAGTGCCGTCGCCGAGCCACGAAAATCCTTCCGGCGTGTCCCCGTAGGCGTCGAGCGTGTTCCCGAGATTCCAGCCGACCCGCATATCATTAACGATGTCCCAAGCGGTGGTGTTAGTAATATCCTTGACCCCCGAGGCGCTTACCGCCGGTTTATCGGCTGTACAGCCGGCCGAAAGCAATACTGCCGCTATAATTGTAACTGTTAAAAATCTTTTGAACATTATATTTCCATTAAGTCCTTTCTTCACAAACGAATAATAAAAACAACGTTTTTCTCGGTTCAATTGTGTTTGTTTTCAAACTTTTTTTCCTGTTAAAGCTTTGCAGTTAATTATTCATTATAACTGTCCGTCACATCTTCTCCACCACAAGTACGTTCCCGCCGATTATGTCCGTGACGCGGACAGGCGTGTTTGTCGCCAGCGCGCCCGTCTCGCTGATTGCGTCGCACTCGACTATGCGCTCGGCGAGCTGGATATTCACCTTGCCGCGCTTTGTGCCGTCCTCGGGAATCGGTATGTAGACGGTTCCGGTTTCACCGATGAGAAGATTCATTTTTATCGTGCCGCTCACCGCGAGCCTCGTCATAAGCCTGATTACTTTCGCCACGCCGTACATAGCCGCAAAACCGAAAACGAACGCCAAAAACAGCGACAGCAGGGTACTCCCCGAAGCGTTCATGACTACAATCCCGCTCCAGCCGAACACGCAGAAGAACGCAACGATTCCCTGGAACGTGAAAAGCCCCATAATCCCGAAGCCGTCCGCGCCTGTGGTGGTGAGGTCTGCCGCCTCCACCTCGGGCACGTCGAACTCCGCGCTCTCGCCGCCGATGCCGAATACCATCAGAATCGTCTGTATAATCAGTATGAGCGTTCCGGGCACGGCGATGCAGTAAAGCACCTGCCGCAAAAGGTCAAGCTCGCCCCAGAATTCCGAGAACCAATCCATGTTTTCACCATGTCCTTTCTGCACCAACGAAGAATAAAAAGCTTCGTTTTCCCCGATTCAGCATCATTCGTTTTAAATTTTTATAATCAATTAACTTCAAAAATGCTTAAACATTTTTAAAGGCGCGGCATTTTTGGCGTAAACCGCGAAGCGGCTATATGTAACTCTCTCCGTCAAAGTGAGATATAAACAGCGTTTCCCCGTATTCACGAAGATATGAGTCCAAACTTATCCGCCGCCATGATTTGTAAATATGATTTACCCTGTTTCTATTATAACTGTAACGCGGCAGATTGTCAATATGTTTATTAAATATTTTTCAAAAAAAGACTTGATTTTTCAGCAATTAAATGTTAAAATAGATGTAAATCAGATTTACATGTGCTTGCGGCAGCATGGCGACAATAAATTTGATATAAATTAATGTTGAATCGGGTAAAACGCAACTTTCCATTCTTCGCTGGTGGAGAAAGGGCTTAATGAAAAAATGAACGGTGAAATATTAGGCAGGAAGCTCAAGGAAGCGCGCCTTTTAAAAAAGATGACGCAGTCGGAAGTCGTGGGCAATTACATAACGCGCAACATGCTCAGTCAAATAGAGAGCGGCGCGGCGTTTCCGTCAATCCGCACGCTCGAGTATCTTTCGGACGTGCTTGAGGTTTCTATGCCCGAGCTTCTTGCCGACACGGCTGATGGTGTAAATAACGATGGGAACACGCTTAACGGTACACAGCGCAGCGCAGCGCGCGAAACAATAGTATGTCCTCATTGCGGTATAAAATTTGAAAAAGGGCAGAATTAATAAAAGGACTGCAGGGCAGTCCTTTTTTATGATTCTTTTTCCGCTTCACGTAAAATATCGCTCGCCTTTACATTAAGCGCATCAGCAAGTTTACATAAAACCATTACGGTAAGATTGTATTTTCCGTTTTCGATTTCACCCAAATAACCCCTGTCTATATCTGCAAGCCCGCTAAGTACATCTTGTGTTAAATGCTTTTTCTCTCTTAATCGCCTGATTGCCTTGCCTATAGTTATTGCGTCCATAAAAGTCACCCCTTGACTTATATTTTAACGTATAGTATAATAACATATAGAGAGTATACTCTCTATATAGGTTAAGGAGTAAAAAAGTTGATGATTAAACAAATTGAAGAAGCAGGGAAATTTTTCATTCCCAAAGATTATATGCAGGAACTGCGGTGGTACGAGGGTGATGATATACAAATGTTTCTGCGGCCGCTATATAGCGAGCTTGTTTTGAAAAAACTAACACAGGGCTGTGTTTTCTGTGATTCGGCGGGGAATCTTGTACGGGTAGGAAGGCTGTGCGTGTGCCTTAATTGCGTTGAACGGCTGAAAAACGCAAAACCCGGTGATTTTTTGTATCCTGTCTAATCAAATATATACATAAAAAACCGGTGGTTTTAAAACCAACCGGTCTTCGCGTATATTGACAAATTTTTACATTTATGATATAGTTGGAATTGCGGCATAACGCCGCAGGCGACCCAACGGTGGCGGTAAAAGCCGAAAAGCTCCTCGCAGATTACGTTAAAGGGGGGTGAGGCAATGTTGTGGAACGAGTTTTTCAATATTATTATCGCTGTTTGCAGCGCAGTATTGACTTACATAGCACTCCGGCAAAACGACAGAAAAAAGTAACCGCCTCTGCTCAAAGAATCGGTTACTTTAACAATTCTTTAGGCTAAACCGTCACTGGTCGCCTTTTCCTTTTTTATCATAACATAAATTTATTATTTTGTCAACCCATAAATTATCGGTTTCCCTACCTCACAAGCTTGACCGCAATGACGCTTATGTCGTCCTCCCGCTCCTTGTCCGACGAATACTTCGCCGCCGTCGCAATAGTTTCGGCAAAGCTGTTCATATCGTCGCCGCCGGTTCCCCACGCGCCCTTGTGGAGCTCGTGCTCGAGCCAACGCTCCGACAGCTCCGCACCGTCGCTCGCCATGATGATGATATCGCTGTTGCCGATTGTGAAAGTCTGCCGCTCGTAAACGGGGCGGTGGTTAATCCCCACGGGCAGCCCTTTCCCGCTCGCTTTCACAACGCGGCGGTTGCAGCTGATATAGGTCGGCGCACTGCCCGCCTTGAAAAGCTCGACGTTTCCGCTGTAGAGGTCGATTCTGCATACGTCGAGCGTCGCGAAGCTCTCGTCCGCGGACTTCACGAGCAGCGAGTTGTTGATAATTTCAATCGCGGCGTTTATGTCGACGCCCGCACGCAGCAGCTTTATGAGCATGCCGCAGGCGAACGCCGAATCGATGCGGGCTCTGCCGCCGCTGCCCATGCCGTCCGAGAGGATAATATAGGCGAAGCCTTTCTTGTCGATGAAGCTGTCGATGTAGTCGCCGCAGTTCTTCTCCTTGCCGCGGCTGACCTGATAGACGCCGTACTCGATTGAATAAGCCGCCCGCTCAAACATGGTGAGCAAAAACTCGCCGCCCGTGTGAATGATTTCCGGCAGGTCAAACTCGCGGCGCAGGGCTGTTGAAATGCGGTCGCAGAGCTTCTCCGCGCTGCAGTTGAGCCGCCCCCTGCCGTAAGCCTCGAGAGTCATGCGGCTTTCTGCGTTTGCGAGGCCGCCGCCCGTGGTGGAAACAGCCGCCTTGGGCTCGCTTATGCCGTGCTCGAAAAGTATGCCCTCGACAGCGTAGGCGAGAGTGCGGTCGAAGTCCAGGGTCGAGCCGAACTCGCCCGACATCGTCAGCATCATCGTCTGCGTCGCGGAAATCTGCGACAGCAGAATCGTCCTCATCTGCGCTATTTTGCGGTTTGCAGTATTAATTGCGGTATATTCGCGGTACTGCGTGTTGAGCGCGGAGGCTAACTGCTCGCGTTTGCCGCAGCGGTAGGCGAGCGGCCCGTATAAATGCTCGGACTTGATAACCTTGCCTTTCCTGAGCAGGCTCGTAATGTCGCCCATAACCCGCACGGTATCGTTGTATTCGCTGCCCCAGCAGGTCATGTTGTGGCGGCAGCGGCGGCACACCTCGCCGCACGCCGTGTTGTAAACCCACGAGATTTCCTTGCTTCCGGCGCGGTCGAGAATTTCGGCGGTCTTTTCAATAGCCGACTTAACATCGCCCATCGCCTCTCCCGTGAGCTTCAGCCGCTGCGCGAAAATTTCGGAAACCTCGGCGCCTCCGCGGGGCACAACCTCGCGGCGGAACCTGCGGGTAATCATATCGGGCGACACGAGCAGGAAGATAATCCCGCCTGCTATGATTGAATTAATCTCGGCGAATGTGTAGTTGTCGATACCGGTGAAAGCGACGAAAATTCCCGTCGCCAAAACATAACCCGCCATGTGCGTGTATTTGCCGAGCCGCGTGAAGAGTGCGGCGGTCATGGCGGCGGCGCAGACAGCAAGAGCGGCGCCCGTGTAAGAGGGCTCCGCCATAATGATTCCGAACGCGCCTGCCGCCCCGCAAACCGCACCGCCTGCGTATCTTATCTTAAACGAGAAAGAAACCGCGCAGAGCGACGCTGTGAAAACACCGAGGTTGAGCATACTGAGCTCGAAATTCGAGAGGGCGGCGATGAGCAGCGCGTATGTAAAGCCCAGCGCGGCGAAGCCGGACGGGCGAAGCGCCGAGAGGAGCTTGCCCGAATTAAAATAGCGGCGGCTCCTTGTGACCGCGAGCGTCCCGAAGCCCGTCACCAGCCCGAAAGCGGGCGCACGCAGCGCCAAATCCGCACCGCCGGTGAGAATCAGCGTGGTAATAAAAATCCCCGCACCCGCCATTACTGCGGTCGCGATGTCCGTCCGGCGCGCGTGCCGCCGCCCCGCGAAAAACCGGAACGCGGCAAGCGGTACCGCTACTATAATAAGGTTCAGATTCTCAGCGAAGCCCGAAAACCCGCTGCTAATCAGAAAGCCCAGGAACGCGCCCGCGAGCGCGTAGACGCTGCCGGAGCCCGCCAGCGCGCCGATAAGAATCAAGGGAAACGGCGAAACGTGCCCGAGCAGCGAGGTCAGCCCGAGCAGCAGACCGCAGACCGTTATAAACGGACATCGGACAAGGCTTCGTTCGGAGTAGGTTTCGAGCCTGTCCCGTATGTCGAAATTCAAAGTGGTTTCCGCTTTCATTTTTACTTTCCTTTCATTTTTACCTTTTTTACGTTTTTATTTCTATTATAAAGGACAAGCCATGCGGAATTTGCCGAAAGGAAAGCGAAATAAAAGGATGTTTTTGTATAAATAAAAACCATGTGCTAATTATAACAATACTTATCTTTATTGTCAACTCAAATGAGGTAACAAGTGTTTAACGGACTGTGTCATAATTAAGTCAAAATATGGTGTTAGGCGGGTTATGACATGGATATAGGGAGCGCAGTAAAGGAAAGAATTATCGGGCTCTGCGCCGATAGAGGGATAACAATAAACAAGCTGAGCACGATTAGCGGAGTGACTCAATCAACGATTAGCAATATAACCGGCGGCAGAAATCAAAGCGCAACAATATCAACCATAAAAAAGCTGTGCGACGGGCTTGATATTTCTATAGTTGAGTTTTTTGATTGTGATTTATTTAAAAATCTTGAGCAGGAGATAAAATAAAGAAATTCAAAAACCCCTTGAAATAACCGCAGAAGTATGTTAAAATAATCCTATGTTTACAAAATATTTACAAAAAGCTGAAAGAGTCTTCTATGTTTAATAGATTTTTACATAACGCCGAAAGAGGCCGCTATGCTTAGTAAGTTTTTACATAAAAGCCCCGGCGGCTTTCGGCACGAGAACAAGTATCTGCTGAACCGCGGGGTTTATGAAATACTCAAGCGCCGCTGCACCGCTGTCATGAAGCGGGACGAAAACTCGCAGGGGGACGGCGGCTACAGAGTGACGACCCTGTATTTTGATGATGTCTACAGGACTGCGTATAAGGACAAGCTCGGCGGCTTTTTGAAGCGCAAGAAATTCAGAATCCGCGTCTACAACCTCTCGCCCGGCAGAATCAGCCTTGAGGGGAAGTATAAGGAAGATGAGTATATAAGGAAGAAAAGCGCGCTGCTGACGCTTGATGAATATAAGGCGGTTTTGAGGGGCGATTATGCCTTTTGTTTGGAGAAACAGAGCGAGCTGCTCCGGCACTTCTACGCTGAAGCCAGAATTACGGGCTTGAAGCCCGCCGTCATAACCGACTACTTCAGAGACGCCTTCACCGCCGAGGCGGGCAACGTGCGCATCACGTTTGACAGGGAGCTTTCAACCGGTTTCGGCTCGCACGATGTATTCGAGGCTTCATACTCGCCCGTCTGCGACTTCCCCGACAACGTGGTTCTCGAAATCAAATACGACAGATTTATACCCGCATACATACAGGAAATCTTTTCGGGGGTTCCGCTGATGGGGGAACCTGTTTCAAAATACGTGCTTTGCGCCGATAAAATACTGGAGGTCAATAAAATATGCTCACACTAAACAGCCGTGCAAGTATTCGCGAAATCATAGAGGAAAGCCTCGAAATTATGAGCTCGCATGAAAGCCTTTCACCCGAACGCGCACTCACCGCGCTCGGCACCGCGCTTATTTGCGGAATCGTAATCTACTTCGTCTACCGCTTCTTCTACCGCGGAATAGTCTTCAGCGAGAACTATAATATTCTGCTCGTCCTGGTCACCGTCGTGACCGCGTTCATCATCAACACCATCAGCGCGAACATAGTCCTATCGCTCGGAATGGTCGGTGCGCTGTCGATTGTGCGGTTCCGCTCGGCGGTGAAAGACCCGCTTGACATCGGCTTCCTCTTTTGGGGGATTGCGGCGGGCGTAACGTCGGGCGCGGGGCTGTATCCGGCTGCGATGCTCGGGACGGCGTTCATAGCGGCGACTTACATACTCCTCACGCTGTTCAAGAAGCAGAAGAAAAGCTACCTTCTTATAATAAGGTATGGCGCACAAGCCGAAGACGGCGTGAACGCGCTGCTCACCTGCGCAAGCTATAAGCTCAAGAATAAAACGAGAACCGGAGAGAGCGTCGAGCTCACTATTGAAATAAAAGTCCGGCGCAACAACGCAGACGCCGTTGAAAAGTATCAGGCGGTCGCGGGCGTCGAAACGGTGACGCTGCTCGAATACAGCGGCGAGTTCATGAATTAATTTTAATGCATAATAAAAACCGGGAAAAATCGCATAACAAGGCGGTTTTTCTGCGTTTAGTAAATATTGCTATTTTTTAATACTATTTGTTGTCTATTTTGTCTATTGATGTTTTACGGAAAGTTCTGTATAATTAATTTGTGTAGTTGTTTTTGGGAGGTGTTGTAATGGCTTATGAAACGAAAGTAATTCTTACTCTGCTTGCCGATAAAGCAGCGATGGCAGAAAGTGCGGAAGAGGTTTATGATGCTATCAGGAAAGCTGCCAATGTAGAGGGACTTCAATTGCCGACTTATAAAGAATATAAGGAAGAAATCAAAAAAGACCAATAAACTGCGGTATTTGAAAAAAACCAATAATTTCTGTACAGTTGTTTTTGGGAGGTGTTATAATGGCTTTAGAAACAAAAATGTTGTTTAAATTAATCGGGCATGCTGTAGCGACTGCGCGCTCATTGGAAGAAGCATATTTTGCAGTGCAGAGCGCGGCAAATGTTGAGGGAATTGACCTCCCGTCTTACGATGAATATAAAAAACTACTTGATAAATTAAATAACCCGGACCAATAAGTACCTCAGGCACGCCGGGCGTGCTGCAATAAATCCAAATACTTTACGGAGG
Source organism: Oscillospiraceae bacterium (assembly GCA_009783695.1). Lineage (GTDB taxonomy): Bacteria > Bacillota > Clostridia > Oscillospirales > Ruminococcaceae > Ruminiclostridium_E. Next base: position 17,035 of record WRCY01000020.1, on the reverse strand, counting down.
AAAAAAATGAAAGTACGAAACACACGCAAAATTCTATCTCTTTTCATAACGCTGGCGATGATTGCCGGCATGATGACGTTCACGCCGGTTGTGGCGGGGGCGAGTGATGCTATATTCGTTCTTGAAATGGGTGGGTTGACAGAAGGTTCTTCAACTCAACCTAAAACAGCAAGGGCAAATACAACCGGTCTTGGCGATGCTAAGTACTTAGTCTTTGAAGTTGAAACGAACTCCGTGGGGGGTATGGGCGGAGCACAGATTGTTCTGCAAGGCAACGGCAACAGCTGGGCTTGGGCCATGACATCTGTTTCCCCTACCGCTGGTTGGCACGGCGACCTTTCGATGGGTTCGGGACAGAATTTCTTTGTCTTTGATATATCAGATTTTGAAGGTATTGCTAATTTTAACGCGAGTACATCCGTTGAAGTTATATTCAATGGTGAAGCAAGACCGTTTTTTGAAACCTCGGGAGAAGTAAAGCGCGTATTGAATACATGGATTACAAATGCCGACTTAAATAAAGCAGGGTTTACGGCTATTAACGGCACGACGAACGCGTGGTTTACAAAAGACCTTGACCTTGATTCGTATTTAAACGGCGGCGGCAGCAGTGACTACACATGGGCTGATTTCCTTGCGAGCGACTTAGTAGAAATCAGCCAGGGTCACATCGGCACTGCGGCTACTATTTCGAGCCTTGCCGACGGCATTGTCGTGAGCGACAGAGACGAAAACTACCGCGGTTTCGGGCTTAATGTAAGGGGCTTAGCAGCTCTGAAAGCCGGCGACATAGTTATTACGGGTTCGATTACTGGCGGCGGAGGCGGCTGGGGTCCGAGATTTGAACTCTATGTTGACGGCGACTGGGAAAAAGCCATTGAAGGCAACGCGACAAGCGTTACGATTTCTGCGGCTTCGGCTTCTTCCTTAGCGACAGGGACGGCGCATAGAATTTGCACAAACGGCGACTCTTTAGCGACCTCATTTAAAATCACCTCCATCACCGTAGGCGGCACGAGCGTGCTGGAGCTGCTTGGAGGCGGGGGAGGCGATACGCCTGCAGAAATATTAAATCCCGCTTCGGCGAATATTAATAACGGTGCTTGGAATCATATCGGCTTAGGCGGAGGCAGCACGGGTTTCCCGGCAGGCTCTTTGGGTGTGTCCAATGCTGCTAACTTTTATCAAGGCGTTGACCATCGTAATACAGCTACCGGATTTAAAATCACAGTTGCACCCGGACCGGGCGTTACAGCCGGGAATATCGAGTTTTCAACTCATGCAAACAGCGGTGCAAACCCCAACCTCAGCTTTGTTCCGACTGCTTCCATTGCTTGGGACGCATTGGAAATGACATATACCTACAATAGTACAACACCAATTTACGCCAGTGGCGCAGATTGGGGGCAATTCTGGATAACACCCCAGGGAACTAATGATTTTTACATAACTTCAATTATATTTATTAATGCGTCAGAAGATGAACTTACAGCATTGCCTCTTTACACATATGAACCTCCTGCGGCGGGCGACTGCCCCGTAGGCGAGTGTGTATGGCCGGCAGGCGAATGGGGAGTTCTCTCCGAATGTACAGCCCCAACCTGTAATCAATCACATATACATAACACAGCAGGCACAAACGGTTCGTGTGAGATTTGTGGCTTAGCGGCGGTTTTCTACGCTGTAGCACACGTTGAAACAACAGGCTACCACCCGGCACACAGCGAACGCGGTGTTGCTTTTACAAGTGGTGCAAGAGTGAAGCCTGCGCTTCAAGCGGCAACGCAGGCGAGAATCACAGTTATCCCCGATACAACAATTGCAGCTACGGCTAATAACGGGTTGAAATTACTACAGAACCAAGGAGCGCCTAATATAAACAATAACTCTGCAGTCTTCGGTGACTTGGCTGCCGGAAGCGGAAATCAAGTATTTACAACCGACCTTTTCGCTGAAATCCCTGCAGGTCTCAACTGGTTAGAATTCGCCGTAATCTATTCCGGCGAGGACAAATTCACGTTTGAATTTGAATTACTGGCAGAATGTGATTGTGTAATCTTCGACAAGACAGGCGTTCAAGCCGACTGGGAAGACAGCTGCAACTGCGGCGAAACCCCGGCTCCCGAATTTGAAGCCGGCAACAATGTTGTGCAGAAAGCGGCTGCTGAACAAAAATCAGTAGAATTCACCTTAAAAACTGCAATTGAGGGAACATGGTTCGTTTATGCGGCGGCTGAGGGCGGCTCAGCTCTCTCGGCAGTAAGCGCAGCCTCCGACGGAACGAAGCTGACCCTTACTTCCGCCACCGCCGATTTACCTGCGACAAACTACTATGTTTCGGTAAAAGACGGTGACAAAGCGGAAAGCGCGAGAGTTCAGGTCACGGTAGTAGGCTTCGGCGAGAAATTCGCGGGAGTCGGAGCTCAGACCGGAACACTCATTTCGGGCAATATCGGAAGCGCGACTTTCACGCTGACGACAGTCGGCATAGACACCGACTCGGATATTTCGCTCATCAACACAAATTCCGTTGCGGGCATTTCGCTCGTAACGACAAAGACGACAGGCAACAGCACAACTGTTACTATTTCCATTACAACAGCAACACCTCACGGCACACACCCGCTCAAGCTGACGGTAGACGGCGAGGAAACAGATAGCTTTAACCTTGTCGTACTGCAGAAGACTGCAGCTGTCGGCGCGCAAAGCGGCACAGCACGCGCAGGCACGGAGGGCACCGTAACATTCCCCGTAACCACAACCAACATCGCAGACGGCGAATATACTGTTTCCGTATCGAACCTGCCGGATGACGTAGAGGTTGACGGAAAGGTGACAATCGCAGGTAACGCGGGTACGCTCAAACTGGCGATAAGCGAAGACGCGGTTGCAAGCGTAACAAGCACACTGCGCCTCACCATTGACGGAGCGCAATCCGCAGTGTTCACGCTGACGATTCTACCCGCACAAGGCGGCAACATCACATATAAAAACGTTTATCTACTCGAATCCTTTGCAGGCATAGGTTTTGGTGACAACGGTCAATTCGTTGATGGTCACGGTATCCAACGCATGACTTGGTCCGGTCACATGGGACTTAATTTTGCGGGAACTGTTATGTCAGTTGTTGACAACGCCCTAAGGGTTACCAATGCGACAAATGCAAATGCAAGAGGAATTCAATTCCATGGTACTAATGACTTTATTTACCACCAAAATTTCCAAGGTGAAGTAGGCAAGACATATAGAATCATCATGGAAGCATCGGCGGTAACAACAGCAGGAAACCTTAATATAGTACCCGACAACCATCCTACAGGGGTAGCGAAAACATTCGCATTACCCACAACAAAAACCACATTTGAACTTGAATGGGAACAGGTGGCGCATGAACACAACAATCTGCAAATCTCTTCTACTGTAGACTTCAATGTACACAGCATTAAAATCTGCGAAGTTATAGAAGAAGCACCCAAATGCATTAACCCCGATTGCATAGCTGAAGACTGCGACTGCCCGATACACGTATTCGGCGAGGAAGAAGGCGATTGCGGCGAATGTGAAAATTGCCTCGGCGGTGGCGGTGGTTCACAAGTAATATTCACAGGCTCAAACAACAACACTACTTTAGGCGTTGGCGACTGGGGCGGTCACGAACCCGTTATAGCCTTTGCAGACACTGCTTCAATTTGGTGGGGTATTAATCGCACCGCACCTCTTGACTTCTTAGACAAGATAGTTGAGGACAGCTATATTGAAGTTACTTTCACCGGCACCGTACCGCCTATGTTAAAATTCGGTACTGCTATCAATGTTCCAGAAGTTTTGCTTCCCGCCAGCCCTGACCAACCTATAAAGGCAAGCAGTAATGTTGGCGGGGTAGCAACGTTCACATATGACGATATTATAGATGCATTGCCATCGACATATGATTTATCCGAATCGAGAATAATGGTATTCTTTGGTGACGGAGCAGCGGTGACAATCACAAAGATTGAATTGTTCAGCGGCGGCGAGTGCTTGAATCCTGTAGTTTGTACCTGCGTAATTGCAGAAGACAACGACCTCATAAGCATAACTGACCCCGAGGCAATAGGCGGAATCCCGAACGGCGTATCTGTTGAAATGTTAGAATCAATGCTCCCGGATACGGTTGCAATCGTAACAACACAAAATTCAACAGGCTTAACGGCGGCTGTTGTATGGGATGTCGAGGGAAGTGATTACGACCCCGATGAAGAAGACGAACAAACATTCGTTATTACCGGAGCCGTTACCTTACCCGAAGGCGTTAAAAACCCCGGCGACGTACCGCTGACAGCTGCAATCTCCGTAACGGTTGTTGACATTAACGCTCCCGCTGCATATGTCAGCCCGGCGCAATCCAAAGTATTAACAGTCGGAACGGCAGGAGAAACAACGTTCACCCTTACAACGGCAAACATAGAAGACGGCACGGAAATCGAGCTTAACAACATTAATGATGTTGACGGTATTGAGCTTGTAACAGAAGAAACAACGGACAACAGCACAATCATTACGGTTTCTATTACAGCTGATACACCCGCAGGCTCTCACCCGCTGTCATTGAGCATTGACGACTTAACGACAAACGTATTCTACCTTGTCGTAAGCGAAGACACCAAGAGCAATGAAGCGAACATCACGCAAATCTTAGGCAGAAACGTAACATGGGCAGGCGGCGACGGCTCGTCGGCATCGGCACGCAGAACCGCTTCCATATCTGTAGGAAACAGCGTGAGCTCGATTGCTAACAGCAACATCACAGTATCGGTAGGGGCAACACCCGTAATCACAGCAGGCGCAGGAAGCCTTGTTGTCGGTACGAATACAGTAGACATCACCGTTACTGCAGAAAACGGCACAACGCAAATGTTCTACCGCGTTACTATCACCCGCGACAAAGCAAGCAGCGGCGGTGGAGGCGGCGGAGGTGGAACACCGAGCGACCCGACTACACCTACTACACCCGCTCCCGTAGTTGCACAGCCCGGCGCACCCTTGACACTTCCTGCAAACTTTACGATTCCTGCAACAACCGTTGCTGCGCTCAGAGGCGATGCGCTTCTCCCCGCAGCGACAATCCGCGCAACCGCAGCAGGAAATCAAACGATTAACTTCGGCACAACCGCAGAAGTTGCAGGACAAAACGCAATCCTCGTCAGAATCGGTGCAGACGGCGAGCTTGAGGTCGTATCCGCGGCAACAATCGGCGCGAACGGTCAGGCGACAGTAAACGTACCCGCATCCGGCGACTATCTCGTGCTCGCGCGCAAGACAGGCGACATCACCGGTACAGGCGAAGTCCAGACACAGGACGCACTGGCGCTTCTCCGCCACATCGCAGGCATTGCCCCGCTGAACGCTCTTGAGCTGTTCGTAGCTAACGGCAAAATCGGCGACACCGGCACAACCGACGCACTGAACATTCTCAGATACATCGCAGGTATCACCGACAAAATTTAAACCCTTTACCTCTCTTTATAATTTATTAGAAACGGACTGAGTGTAAAAAGCTCAGTCCGTTTCGCTTCATAAAAAAGAAAACAACTGCTCCCGTCAAGGGAGCAGTTGTTATTGATGTGCAGCGTTACGTTGTTATTTTGCAGATACTTCTCAGTATCACCTATTCGGCGATACTGATTGCGTCGGGGAAGATGTTCCTGCTCTCTTCTTTATTGAGGAACGTGGTGCTGACGTAGCCCTGAATAATCGCGCCGTCGTCAACGGTAATGGTTGACGCGCTTATGTCGCCGAAGATTACCGCGTCGCTCTTGAGCTCCGCCTTTCCGCCGATTTCAAGGTTGCCCTTGACCTTGCCGTTAACCTTGGCGTATGTAGACACAAGGTCGCCGATAAGCAGGGTATCGCGCCCCATGAGGATGTTGCCTTTCATACGGATGTTGCCTTGAATCTGCGAGGTGAGCATTTGCGCGTTATTGCAGGTAAGGTTGCCTATAACCTTGCCGTTAAGGTCGATATTCTTGGTGGTTTCGATATCGCCCCTGATGTTCCCGTCAACGTTGACGTTCGCAAACGAGCGGACGTTCCCCTCGATTACAGTGCTCTTTGAAATCACTGTGAGCTCCTCGGGAGCGTCGGAAACTTCGCCCATGGCCTCCGCCATCGCGCTTGAGGTGAAAGGCGATGCCGCAACCGGACTCGGTTCTGCCCGCGGGAAAGCGCTCTGCCCGAAAGGAGAGCTGACAGGCGACGGCTCTTTGACGCTGCCAAAACCCGAATTAAAATCATTAACGCTGGGGGCCTGGTGAAGCTGGGAAATATTGACGTCAAGCCCGGAGTGAGTGGCTTTCGGCGCATAGAGCTGTTCGCCGTTTACCTCGGGAACGACAACCTCCGGAATACTCTCGGCTGCGGGCTCAAGCTCCGCCGGTAAAACGGCAGGCTCCGCCACAGCGGGTTCAGCCTCGAGCGCGCGGCGTAAATCCTCAACCTGCGTCGATTTATTCTTGTCTTCTTTTCCCGCGCCGGTAAGCTCCTTAACCGCCTGCGTAAAATTTTCTTTAATGCCCATGTTTAATATAGTCCTTTCATAGGTTTCTGCTATCGGAAAGCATCGTTTTCCATGATTCAATACAGTTAATTGCTCACTGTTAAAACTGCATCGGTCTTGTTTCCCGGGTGATTGTGCTGAACTTGTACTCCGCGGGGTCGGCGAGCAGCGCCTTAATAATATCTTCTATGACTGTAACCGTGTTGTATCCGCCGGGGCGGTCATGGAAAAGCACAACGGCGCGCGGAACGTTCGCAACTTCATTTAGCACGGTGTTGTACATCTCCGTCCAGGTAGCGTCGAGCGCGTCGCGGCTGTCCGAGTTCCAGTCATAGTAGACGAAGCCGCGCCTTGTCATCTCGGCGATTATATCCGCTCTGACGTTTTTATTGTAATCGTTAATGCTGCCGCCGGGGAAGCGGTACAGATACGGCTTGTATCCCGTCTGCTCGTACACTAAGTTCCACGCTTCGTTAAAATCTTCCAAATACGCCTCTACGCTCTTGTAGATTATACTGTATTCATGCCTCATGCAGTGGATTCCTATTTCGTGCCCGTTGTTGAGCATGGTGTTGAGGAAATCTTTACCTCTCTCGTTGTCGTCGGGCATTACAAAGAACGTCGCATGAACGCCGTGCTTATCCAAATATCTGAGAATGTCGGCAGTGTATACCGAGGGGCCGTCGTCGAATGTGAGATAGATATAGCCTGTGTCGTCCATATAGCTTGCGGGCGGGACGTAATCCGAGTAGAGATGCGGGAAAAGCTCTGCATAGGGGCTGTCGTCGGACGCGGGTTCGGATTTTATGGCAGGCTCCGGCTCGGGAACGGAGGGCGGTTCGATTTGCCCGGGGATATTATCGTCGGGTTCATAGTCTGCGCCGTTACTCATAGTATTCACCGGTTCGTTGCTTTCGATTCCAAGCGCATCTATTATTTGACCCAGCTGTTCGATTTCGGCCTTTTTTTCATTATTTCCGACCGCCAAAACAACCACCGCGGTACCGAGCCCGAGGATAACTATAACAACGGCACTGACAATCAGGTGCTTGAAAAACCTGACGCTTCCCAGATACAATGCGGTTTCCTCCGGTTTCTGTAAGATATAATCAATTAACTTCAAAAATGCTTAAGCATTTTTGAAGACGCGGCATTTGCCGCGTAAGCCGCGAGGGGGCTTAATTCGATTGCGTAGCCGATTGCGCGCCTGCGGCGCATCAGCAAACTCGTTTGCTGTGGAAAATGCGGAGCATTTTTCAAGTTAATCGGCTATATATTTGTCCGTGTTTAATAATCATAATCGTTTAATAATAATGCGGGTTGCATCATTAATTAAACGGGATACCGCTGCGCGTGTGCAGCGGGCGCTGCCGCGGCAGCGCAACCCCCCATTAATATGAAATGCGTAACATTTTATACCAATAGGATATACTCACACTAATAATACTATAATATAACCAAAATGTCAAGAAAAATCGCATATTATTACAAAAACCCCCGCGCAAGCTCGTCGCATCGCTCATTCTCGGGGTGTCCGGCGTGCCCTTTAACCCAAACGAACTCGACGGTGTGCATCTCGCAAAGCTCAAGCAGCTTTTCCCACAAATCCGCGTTCAGCGCGGGTTTCTTGTCGGATTTAATCCAGTTGTTTGCCCGCCAGCTTTTCGCCCAGCCTTTTGTTATGCCGTCCGCAACATAGCGCGAGTCGGTCTGCAGGATTACGGAGCAGGGGCGCCTGAGCGCCGAGAGCGCCTCGATTACGGCGGTGAGCTCCATGCGGTTGTTGGTGGTTGCGGGGCTTGAGCCGCTTATTTCCTTTTCGCGGTCTTGAAAGCGCAGAATTGCGCCCCAGCCGCCGGGGCCCGGATTCCCGGAACAGGCGCCGTCGGTGAAAATTTGGATTTTTCCGTCATTTAAGATAGTCATTTTTTATGCCTTTCAACAATATATTCCGTCAATTTCGGCAAAGCTATGCAGGCGGGCAGCATAAATGCCGAGAGAAGAAACGTCACGATATGCATTTGCGGCGTGAACGCCGACACGCCCAGCAGCTCTTCAAAAAACTCAATCCCGAGCGCAAATAAAATCCCGGACACCGCAATGAGCACAAGCTTTTTGCCGTCAATGGGGCGGCAGATTCTGCAAAGTACCGCAAACGAAGCTATGCCGAGAATAAGCGTCGCGCAGGTACGGAATTCCTCCTTCGTGAAATCGAAGACAGCCGAAAAAACAGTAAGCGCAAGGATTCCGAAAACTGCCGAGAGCCCGTAAGGAATTGCTTTCATGAGCACGTTTTTAAGAAACGAGCCGCGGACGAGCGCCGCATTTTTCTCGAGCGCGAGGAAAAGGCTGGGGATTCCAATAAAAGCGCCGTTAATCAGCGTCATTTGAATGGGTGTGAACGGAAACGGCAAGGTTATAAAAAGGAAAAGTACCGCGAGCAGCAGCGAATAGACCGTCCGCGTGAGGAAAAGCCCCGCGCTTCTTTCAAGATTGTTTATGCTGCGGCGCCCCTCTGCGACGATTTTCGGGAGGGATGCGAAGTTGTCGTCTAAGAGTACAAGGCTTGCGACGTTTCGCGCTGCCTCGCTGCCGGACTGCATGGCAATGCCGCAGTCGCTTTCCTTAAGGGAAAGCACGTCGTTAACGCCGTCGCCGACCATGCCTACCGTGTGCTTTTTCTTGAGCGCTTTGATGAGCTCTAATTTGATTTGCGGCGTTACCCGCCCGAAAACAGTGTAATTCTCTGCAATTTCATCAATACGTGAAATATCGGCAATCCTGACGTCGCTCATATCGATGAAATTGCCGGCGTCTTTTACGCCTGAAGCTAATGCCGCATGCATTACGGTCACGGGGTTGTCGCCGGAAATAATTTTTATACTCACGTTTTGTTTATTAAAAAAGCTGATGGTTTTTCGGGCTTCGGGGCGAACTGTGTCACTGATTATAATGTGTGCGGCGGGCTTATCATTTTTTGTAAGTGTCAGCATGCGCTTACCGTCCATTGCTTCCGTTATCCCGGTATAAACCGAGGCGCTTGCCGCGCCGAGCGTAAAGCTGCCGTGCATGCCGAAGTCTGCGCCGCTGTATTTTCTCACGCTTGAAAAAGGTGTGATACTCACTGCCTTCCAGTCGGTATTGCGATTGTATGCGGCGCGGATTGCCGACGCCGTGGGATTTTTATCGGGTAAAACCTGCATTAAGGCGCAGAGCGCGGCTTCAATCTCGCGCAGGCTTGTACCGCCGAGCGGGACTACTTTTTCAAGCGACATACCGCCCGTTGTAAGTGTGCCGGTTTTGTCAAGGCACAACACGTCCACCCGTGCCAGCGTTTCCGCGCAGTACAGATTCCGGGCAAGCGCTTTATGCCGCGAGAGTCTGATAACACTGATTGCCATTACCGCGCTGGTGAGCAGAATCACCCCCTGGGGAATAATTCCGAGCACGCTTGCCACCGTGCTGTTTACTGCGGCGAAAAGCTCCTCGCCGGTAACCCACACCGACTTTGCAAGCATGAAGCCCGCCATGGGAACGATAACAACTGTGAGCCCTTTTACGATTTTTGCGGTAGCCGTACGCATTTCCGAAACGGGTTGCTTGAGGTATTTTGCGCCTTTCATAATGGAAAACGCAAAATTATCCTCGCCGACTTTGCGGACTACCGCCTGCGCTTCCCCGCAGACTATAAAGCTGCCCGCGAGCAGGGAATCGCCCGCTTTTTTAATGACCGGCTCGCTTTCACCGGTGAGCAGGCTCTCGTTAACCTCGAGGCTCCCGCATGTGCTTATAACCTCGCAGTCAGCGGGAATCTGGCAGCCCTCACCGAGGATTATAATATCGCCGAGATTGATACAAGCTATATTAAGTTCGATTATTTCATTGTTTCTTATTATTCTGGCTTTAGTCTGATGAATCAGTGAAAGCCTGTCTATAACGCGCTTTGCGCGCAGCTCCTGAAATATGCCGATAAGCATGTTAGACACGACCACGCCCATAAAAAGCATGTTTTGGTATTCGCCCGTCAGGAATACAGCCGCCGCCAGGCAGAAGTTCAGCAGGTTAAAAAACGTCAGCGTGTTGGTTCGGATGATTTCGGGGACAGACTTTGTGGGAATACTGTAATGGTTCATATTTTCATTAAGTCCTTTCTTCACCAAGGAAAAATGAAAACAACGTTTTCCCCGGTTCACGGGGATTTTGTTTCACACTTGATACTATTATATCACAAAATCGTTGACGTAGCAATGATTTTATGATATACTGGATATAATATATATTTGAGCGTGCTGTAAGCAGGCTGCAAATAGACAAAAAATCGGAGAGGGCGGATAAATGTGACGCACGAGAAGTCATGCGGCGCCATAGTTTACAGGAAATTTCACGGAAACACCGAGATTTTACTCATTAGGCATGTAAAATCGGGTTACTGGTCATTCCCGAAGGGGCATATTGAGGACGGCGAAACCGAGCTCGAAACCGCAGTGCGCGAAATAAAGGAGGAAACAGGTCTTGATGTTTTTGTCGATACCGGCTTCCGTGAAACCGTGACGTTTTCACCGCGGCGCGACGCGCAGAAAACTGTCGTTTACTTCGTCGCCAAGGCGAGAAGCCGCGAAATTCTGCCGCAGGCGGGCGAAATATCGGAAATTAAGTGGGTGGAAATCAGCAAGGCAATCAACCACCTTACATACGATAACGACCGCATTATCGTGAACAGAGCAAAGGCGTTCATCGCGCTGATGAAACACTGACGGACAATTGACAATTGACAATGTACAATTGATAATTAAAATTCCGAATCCTGCTTGCAGCCGCAAGCCCCGCGCAAGGCCGCCCTGCGAACCATGTCAGGCGGGGAACCGAGCAGCATTAAGCGGTAAGCGGCTTGTGTTGCGGTTCAGCCTGCGGCTGCAAGCAGGGTTCGGAAGCCACGGTAAGGAGATTAAGTTTAAAATAAAAAAACTGAATCGGGAGAAACGCTGTTTTCGTGATTCAATCATGAAGAAAGAACTTAATGAAAATAATTATGGCTTATGAAGCAAAGGTTCTTCTTGTTGCAATGAGCAACATTCTCCGCAAATCAAAAGACATAAAAGAAGCTCATAAAGCTCTCGAGGAAATGGCAAATTCCGAGGGCGTAATCTTAAAACCGATTGATGACGAGGGATGCGCCGAGCGCGAATAAGGGCTTCGGGGGCTTGTCCCCCGTCACAAACCTTGAAAGTTGGTGACAACATCTACTTAGCACTATACAGAAAATACCGTCCGGTGACATTTGCAGACGTTTTTTCGCAGGAGCATATAACGAGAACCCTGCAGAATCAAATAAAAAACAATCAAACCGTCCACGCATATCTCTTTACGGGTTCGCGCGGGACGGGCAAGACCACGTGCGCGAGAATACTCGCAAAAGCGCTTAACTGCCGGAACCACGAGGACGGCAACCCCTGCCTTAAGTGCGAAGCATGCGAAGAAATCGAAAAAGGCGCGACGGACATAAGCGAAATCGACGCGGCGAGCAACAACGGCGTTGACGATGTGCGGGTTTTGCGCGAGCAGACGCATTACGCGCCGGTGAGCCTAAAATACCGCGTGTTCATTATCGACGAGGTGCATATGCTTTCTGCAGGCGCGTTTAATGCGCTGCTTAAAACGCTTGAGGAGCCGCCAGCCCATGTTGTTTTTATTTTGGCTACAACCGAGAATCACAAAGTCCCTGCGACTATACTTTCGCGTTGTCAGCGGTTTGAGTTCAGGCGGGTGAATATGGCGGATTGCGCGGAAGCCGTAAAAAACGCCGCCCAAGCCGAGGGTGCAAGCATTACAGATGACGCGGCGGAGCTGATTGCCCGTCTTTCTGACGGCGGCATGAGGGACGCGCTGTCGCTTTTGGAAACGTGCATATCCCACGGCAGTGAAGTCACGGGCGGGGTAGTGCGGGAAGCTGCGGGTGTCGCGGGAAGCGAATATATCTTTGGGATTTCGGAAGCGGTGCTCGCGGGTTCGCCTGTGAACGCGCTTAAAATCATAAACGCGCTGCACGGGCAGTCGAAAGACATGGGCAGGTTTCTGGGGGAGCTCATCGGGCATTACCGCAATCTAATGCTTTTGAAGCTTATTCCTGATGAAACAAGTTTAATCTCATGGCTGCCGGAGGAAGCGGACGATTATCGGCGGCTGGGCGGTATGTACGAACTGCCGGGGATTATGAAGTGCCTTGACACGCTTGAGGAGTATTACGAGCGGATTTCGCGCAGCCGGGATAAGCGGCTTGTTGCGGAGCTTTGCGTGATACAGCTGACAGGTGACAGTGGACAGCGGGTAAAAAACAGCGGACAGCTTACAGGTGATAAGGGACAGCGGAAAGTTGAAAGTGAGCAATTGACATCTGATAATAGACAGTTGTCAGCGGATAACGGACAGGTCACAACTACACCTGCAATTGAAAAACCGCAGGAGATTGCGGAATCCCGGCCGCAAAGCGGTGAATCGCAAGCCGAAACACCAGGCCTTGCGCCGGGCTGGAGCAAAATATTACAAGGGGTTTCACTGCCGCCGGCTAAACTTGAACTGCCGCCTGTACCTGAACCTGTACCTAAGCCTGTACACGAGCCGCCGCCCCTAACCGAAGAACTGCCCTTACCCGAAGAACCACCCTTACCCGAAGAACCGCCGCCGGCTGACAAAATATCGCAGTTTAAAAGCTTGTTAAGTCAAAAAGGAATAGAGGTAAAAGAGAGGTAGGAATTAATCCTCCGTAACGGGGAAAACGAAATATACAATCGAATTAAACCGCGCGGCGGCTATGCGGAAAATACCGCGTTTTGAATAGTGCTTTAACATTTTTGAAGTTAATTGATTATAAACATATTTGCGCAGAAAGGACATTATTAAAATGAAAGCAAGACTGCCTAAAGAATATCAGAATAAAGGCGCGGGGAATATGAATGACATGATTCGCCAGGCGCAGAAAATGCAGGAGCAGATGGGCATAAAGCAAGCCGAGCTCGCCGAGCGCGAGTGGAGCACGACTGCGGGCGGCGGCATGATTGAGCTGACGATGACGGGCGCGCATGAGCTTCGCTCCGTGAAAATCAAGCCCGAGCTCATCGACCCCGACGCGCCCGAGGACCTGGAGGACATGATTATTGCGGGCGTCAATGCGATTATAAAGCTGGTTGATGACGAGTCAGCGGCGGAGATGGAGAAGATTTCGGGAGGGCTCAATATACCCGGAATGGGGTTTTGATAGAAAAGGAGAAAATCATGGCAACGAATAATGAATTATTTGCAAGCATCGCATTAGTAAAGGGTTTGCTTGACACTGACAACGTAGAAACTTTAAAAAAAGTTATTGACGAGATTTATGTTAAACTCGGCGGCAGCAATATAGAGAAAGAAGACGAAACGAAAAAATAATATGACAAAGGAATTGTTTCCTTAATATTTTGTGCGGCGGCTATTCACGGCGCCGTTTTGGGGTGCGCGGAGGATTAACGGCTAAAACTCGGTCATCTCCTGCATGAACCTGCAGCCAATCCAGAAGCCCTGCTTGAAATTCTCGACAGAGCAGCGGTTGTTGAACTCATTATGAGCGTCGGCGTACCTGATGAGAAGCGCGGTTTCTTCTTCATTAAATTTTTTCATAAGCTCTTCCCAAAGCTCTTCTGCATGAAGCTTTAATTCTTGATTTACATTCGTTTTGTTGACGTATTTGGTGAAAAACGAATCGAGTATGTCGTACATTTTATTATTCCCCTTTCAAAAACAATACTAAAAAGTAGTATAATTATATTATAACAATACTTTAAAGTATTGTCAATGCTTTTTGGAGATTTTTATGATAAACTTTGCAGAGCATATAAGAAATATAAGAAAATCTAAAAGCCTGACTCAGAAAGAAGTCGCTGAGGGAATAGGCGTAGATGAATGTGTTTATCAAAGATATGAGAACAATAAAGCGAAACCCTCGTTTGAAAATATTATCGCCCTTGCGGATTTTTTTGATATATCTGCTGATTATTTGCTGGGACGAAAGGAAGAATAAATGGCTGAATACACCCCGCTGCCTTTGATAATCGCTGGTTTCGTTGACGTATTTGGTGAAAAACGAATCGAGTATGTCGTACATTATCAAATTCTCCTTATTAAATATTACGAGGCATACCTCGTATTTTCATTATAACACGAGATATACCACGTGTCAATACTTTTGGAGATTTTTATGAATAATTTCGGTGAACATTTAAAATCTATAAGAAAAGCAAAAAAAGTAACTCAGAAACAGGCTGCAAAAGCAATTAATGTATCTGAACGCTCATATCAAAGTTATGAAATTAATGAATCAAAGCCTTCTTTTGATTCTATTATCGCCCTTGCGGATTTTTTTAATATATCTGCTGATTATTTGCTGGGACGAAAGGAAGAATAAATGGCTGAATACACCCCGCTCCCTTTGATACTCGCCGCCGAGCAGTTCGCGAAGCTGCCCGGAATCGGCATGAAAACCGCGCAGAGGCTCGCCTATCACGTGCTCAACATGACCACAGACGATGTCGGGCACTTTGCGAACACGCTAATTACGGCGCGGGAAAGCGTCCGCTGCTGCAGCGTTTGTCAGAACTTCACCGAAAAGGAAACCTGCGTGATTTGTACGGACGAACGGCGAATGAACGACGTGATTTGCGTGGTGGAGTCGCCGCGGGACGTGACCGCAATCGAGCGCGCGGGCGGCTTTGAGGGGAGCTATCACGTGCTGCACGGGCTGCTGTCGCCCATGGACGGCACGGGCCCTGAGCAGATTCGCATGAAGGAACTGATGGCGCGGCTTTCCGGCGATGTGGCTGAGGTAATCATGGCGACGAATCCGACGGTTGAGGGCGAGGCGACCGCGAGCTACATTTGCCGCCTGATTAAGCCGATGGGGATAAAAGTTTCGCGGCTGGCGTACGGGCTGCCGGTGGGGGCGAGTTTGGAGTTCGCGGACGATGTGACGCTGGTGAGGGCGATGGAGAACAGGAATCTGATATGAAAACAGGGGCGGATTTACCGCCCCTTAAACTTTGCTATTCTCTAAACTCAAACAGTTTGTAAACAGGTATGTCCAGCGCCTTTGCGATTCCGAAAACAACATCGAGCGAGGGTGCGGAATGTCCGTTTTCGATTTTACTTAAATGCGATGGCTCTGCAATACTTATTAATTCTGATAATATCTCTTGTGACATTCCTCTATCTTTTCTGTAATAATTAATGTTTAACCCAAGTTTTCTATAACTTTCAGAATATTTATCTTTCACGTTATCACCTCATTATTAATGATAACGTGTTTTTTATTAAACATTAATGTGAATACAATACATATAATTGTATTGACAGTACATGTATATTATGATATAATACAAATTAATGGCGTATGAACGCTAAACTTAATCATTGGGGGACAGATAAATGAAGAGGATAGTTAGTTTTATTTTAGTTTTGGTTTTAGGGCTGCTGATAATTTCGGGTTGCAGCGGCTCATCTAAGTTAGTAGGTACATGGATAACTGAAAATAGCGACGCTCCTGTTTTTGTTTTTTATGACGACGGAACATATGTATGGATAAGCTGGCGTGACGGAGAGTATAAAATTGATGGTAATACATTGCATTTAAAACAAACTTATACGAGTAACAGGGGAGGCGGCGTTGATAATTATTTCTATAATTTTGAGATTAGCGGAGATAAATTAACGTTGACATGGCAATCGGGGGCAACTGACTATAACCACTCGGGTACTTATATAAGATTAAAATAACAATCAAATCGGGTACAATCACCGCGATTACGCCCGATTACATTTATTGGCAAAAATTTACAAATGTGATATAATATAGCTCTGACAGAGGTTGTACCACGCACAAAATGCGGAAAATAGGTGGTTGGCTGAACCCCATCTTCAAGGAAAGGGGTGATGCGCTATGGATACGGTGATGACGTTACTGGCACTATACTTAATGTTTCGTATAATCCAAGACATAGAAAAAAGACCGCCCACCGACTAAAGTGACAGTCTTTTGACCTAAGCTTTCAGCCGACCGCTTACCGGTACAGCCTTTGTCATTTCTATTCTACCACAAAAAATGCGTTTTGTCAAGTCTTGCTTAATCACTCAAACGTATCCTCTTCATCCCGCTCGTTAAACAGCTTGACCAGCGCCTCCATCTCCTCCTCGGTCAGCGTTATGCCTTTGCCCATACGTTCGCGGTCGGGCGACCAGTTGCGGATATCGTACTTTGGCGGATTGTCGTTCCAGCTGACCATGTTGAGCTCAACTTTCCAGCCCTTTGCGTTCTCGGACATAACGCCGAGTTCCTTTGTGATTTCGTACTTAATTTCTGCCATTTCTTAATAGTCCTTTCTTAAGTTTGTTTTATCGGGTAGCTTCGTTTTCCCCGATTCAGTAGATTTAACTGCCCGGTTTTTACCTTTGTCCTTTTTTAAGTTTGTTTTATCGGGT
>WRCY01000019.1 GCA_009783695.1 Oscillospiraceae bacterium | reverse complement strand
TCAAACTCCATGTCAGCCGCATTTTTGTTTTCCTCGGTGAGCTTATCCTTAATCTCCGCTTTAAGCTCGTCAAGCGTGTCGTGTTCGCTGACGTCCTTGGCGAATTCATCGTCGATGTCCACGAGCTCCCTGCCCTTAATGCCGTTAATTTTGCACTTAAACACGGCTTCTTTCCCTGCGAGCTCCTTTGCCTGGTATTCTTCCGGGAAAGTGACGTTTACATCAAAGTCCTCGCCTATATTCTTGCCGCAAATCTGCTCTTCAAACCCGGGAATAAATCTTCCGCTTCCAAGCTCAAGATTAAAGTTCTCGGCTTCGCCGCCCTTGAACGCTTCGCCGTCGCAAAAGCCCTTGAAATCGAACGTTACGGTATCGCCCATTTCGGCCCCGCGGTTTTCAACGTCGATAATGCGCGCGCCGCGAAGCTGCATTTCCTTAAGCTTGCCCGCAATGTCGTCCTCGCTAACCTCGGCGACCTTATAGTCGACTTCCACGCCTAAGTAATCCTTAATGCTGACATCGGGTTTAACGGTGAAAGTCACTTTAAACGCGATGCCCTCTTCCCTTTCCACTGAAACAACCTCGGTTTCCGGCACGTCAACCACATCTAATTTTAACTCGTCGATTACCTCGGTAACCACTTTTTTATATAGGCTGTTTATCGCGTCTTCATAAAAAACGTTCTCGCCGTACTGTTTTTCAACCATTTTGCGGGTAGCTTTCCCTTTTCTGAAGCCCGGAATAGTTATACGGTTCTTTTCTTTCTGATAGGTCTTCTCGAGCGCCTGCTCGAACTCTTCGGGACTCACCTTGAATTCAACCTCAACCGCGTTCTCCGTCTTGTTGTTTTTGATGATTTCCATTTTAAAATCCTTTCTTTTAATATATCTTTTTAAATATAACATAATTTCAATCGCCGCAGGTGATTGCGGCGGTAAAACCGCCGGCGGCGCAAACGCGCCGAATTATTGTTGAAATAAAATCACCGTTTCGGCTTTGCCGAAAACACCCGCAAAGCGGGTTCCAAACGTTTTACGTTTGAGTGCGTGATTTTATTATAGCACAAAAAAACAAAAATTTCCAGTACTTTTTATTAAATTTATATACGAACAGGTGCAAATCCGACAAAATCCGCTGAAATTAAGGCGAATTCTATCCCGTAGCGCATGCCGAGAACTGCGCTTTTATGCGCTGTACCGTGCAGATGTCCATAATAACAGCGCTTCACGCCATACTTTTGAAGTACGTCAATCAGGCCGTAATTCTCAAACCCGCCGAAAATCGGCGGATAATGCAAAAAGGCAACAACTTCTCCTCCATATTCAACCGCGCATTTCACCGAGGATTCAAGCCTTTGTTCTTCACGCTTCTGTAATTTTTCGCTGCGCTTTTGGTCGTCTTCATTGAACCACCCGCGAGTCCCGCAAACGGCGATGTTTTCCACTAAAAACGCATTTCTGTGCAGAAAGCTGATGTTGTTAAAATTATATGCGTTAAGTTTCGCAAGCGTACTCCACCAGTAATCGTGGTTGCCTTTAATAATAATCTTCTTCCCGTTCAGCTCGCTGTCAATAAACTTTAAGTCGGGAAGCGCTTCCTCTAAGCTCATGCCCCACGAAATATCTCCCGCAATCACAACTGTATCGCTATTGCTTACAATCCTGTTCCAGTTCTCGCGAAGCCGCCCGGCATGATTTTCCCAGCCTTTGAAGATGTCCATGGGTTTCAGGCATCCCATCGACAGGTGCAAATCAGCGATTGCATACAAGCTCACAGCGTTTTAATAATCCCGGAAACTGCACGTTTCATCTCGCTTTTCTCCACTGAATCCGTAAACCGAACCGGCATACTTTCCGTCCGGGCTAAAGGCGCGGGCATTTCGGTATTAGTTAACGCTTCTAACTTTTTTGCAATGATAAACTCATCCGCCTCCGGCATCTGCCCGAGTGCGCGGCAGACAACCGAGCAGAATTTATAAGGGCTCGCGGTAGCGGTGATAATCGTCTTCGCCGTGTCGCCGGTACATTTTTTATAATCGGCATAAATCTTATAAGCGACCGCCGTGTGCGGGTCCATAAGGTAGCCGAATTCATCTGAAACCTTTTTAATCGTCCGCTTGGTTTCGGCTTCATCACACCAGCCGCCGTAGAAAAGACCGTTGAGTTTTTTGCGTACTTTATCGTTTAATATATATTTGCTTTCTTCTTTTAAGTCGGTGAACAGCGCGTTTATCACATTGTCGTCATTATCAGAAAGATGATAGAGCAGCCGCTCAAAATTCGATGAAACGAGTATATCCATCGACGGCGAAGCTGTAAGAATAAGCTCCCTGTTCTTATCATAAACGCCCGTGTTTATGCAGTCGGTGAGCACATTATTCGAGTTTGACGCACAAATTAGCCTGCCGAGCGGCAGCCCCATCTGCTTTGCATAATACGCCGCCAGGATATTACCGAAGTTTCCTGTCGGCACGCAGATATTAACGCTCTCTCCCTGTTTGATTTCACCTGCTTCAAGCAGCTCCGCATACGCCGAAACATAATAGATAATCTGCGGAACGAGCCGTCCCCAGTTAATCGAATTCGCACTCGAAAAAATCATGTTTTTCTCAGCCAGCTCCGCGATTAATTCACTGTCCGTGAAGATTTCCTTTACGCCCGTCTGGCAATCATCGAAGTTTCCGCGAACCGCGCAGACACGCACGTTTTCACCCTCCTGCGTAGTCATCTGCCGCTTCTGCATAAGGCTGACGCCGTCCTCGGGGTAAAACACTGTCACGCTTGTGTTTGCGACGTCACGGAAGCCTTCAAGCGCAGCTTTGCCGGTATCGCCGGAGGTAGCGGTAAGAATCACAATTTTTCTGTCCCTTGCGGCTTCACATTTCGCCGCGGAAGCCGTCATCAAGTGCGGCAGAAGCTGCAGCGCCATGTCCTTGAACGCGCAGGTAGGTCCGTGAAACAGCTCGAGTACGTAACAATCGGGGTACAGCTTAGATAACTGCATAGCGTTAGGAGTTGCAAAGTTGTTTGAATATGCACTCTGCGCTGCTTTTTTCAATTCATCGTCCGTAAAATCCGTTAGAAACTTTTTCAGTATTAAATGCGCCCTCTCGGCATAATTCATCCTGCCGATGTATTTCATGTCGCTCTCGGTGAGCGGCGGTATTTTTTCAGGCACAAACAAGCCCCCCTCGTCCGATAAGCCCTTGATAATCGCCTCAGCGGAGCTGACTTTTACTGATGAATTCCGCGTGCTGTTGTAGAACATAAGAACCTCTCAAATCATATAATCGTTTAACTTAAGAAACAGCAAAACTGTTTCATATATTCGCCCGTTGGGCGAATACCGCGCCACAGGCGCGGAAGTTACGATTTCATACGTCGTTTGTCGGCAGAGCCGACCGATGCGCAAAGCGCATCGAACTTAAAAAGCATTTCATGCTTTTTAAGTTAAACAATTATATAAATAAAACTTGCCCCCTGCTCGCGCTATCGTCAATAAACGCATCTTCAAAGTGATTAATCTCGATTACATCAGGGTTTATGCTGTCCGTCACAGTGACTTCAATTATATCAAAACCTATATATTTTTCGGTCGGATTCCGCAACAGATAAACTTGTGCGGTTTTAATAATTTTATGTTGTTTGGATTTATTCACAGCGTCGGAGGGTCTGCCCATTCCCATCAGCTTACGGGTTTTCACCTCAACAAACGCAAGCCGCTCCTTTTCGGAATGTTCCGCGATTATATCAATCTCGCCTGTTTTAGTGCTGAAATTCCGCGCGACTATATTATAACCCTTATTTTCGAGGTATAAACAAGCTTTTCCCTCGCCGAAATCACCTTTTTTCTTCTTATCTGTCATATTTTCAATATGTCCTTTCTTCACAAATGCGCTATGAAAGAACGTTTTCCCCGATTAGTCAGGATTTCATTTCAAGTTTCTTTAAAAAACTCTTCCTGTGAACTTCACACATTCCATACTCCCGCAACGCTTCGCAGTGCAGCTTTGTGCCGTAGCCTTTGTGTTTTTCAAAGCCGTACTGCGGGTATTCCAGTGCGAGTTCAAGCATTTCGCGGTCGCGTGCAACTTTCGCCAAAACCGAAGCCGCCGCGATACTCGCGGATATAGCGTCGCCCTTAACCACAGCCTCGCAGGGGATTGCGGTTTTCGGAAGATGATTGCCGTCAATCAACGCATAATCGGGTTTAATATTTAATGCAAGCGCTTCAAGTGCCCGCCTCATCGCAAGCATTGCAGCTTGCAGGATGTTCAGCTCTTCTATTTCATCAACGCTTGCCTGTGTAATCGCATAGGCAGCGGCTTTTACGATGATTTCGCTGTAGAGATGTTCCCGCTTCTTTTCGCTCAGCTTCTTTGAATCGTCGAGCCCTTCTATAATCACGTCCGCAGGCAGAATCACCGCCGCCGCGAAGACCGCGCCGGCAAGCGGGCCGCGCCCCGCCTCGTCGACGCCGCAAACAATGCCGTATATGCTTCGTTTTTGTTTGTCAAAATCGAAAAGTGCGGCACTGCCGTCCATATAAGTTTTCTCCTTAATTATATTCGGAACGCCGGCTCGGCGGGCTGTTCAAGCGATATTCTCCCCAGCTTCCCCGCACGAAACTCGTCAAGCAGCGTAATCGCCGCGCGCGATATATCCGGCACGCCGCCCGAAGCAAGCATTTTTCTGTTAACAGCGATTTCTTCCAGTGTATTTGCGCCATACCGCTCTTTTAATGCATCAGGGTACATTGAAATAAACTCGGCTGCAAGCTCCGCGCCATCCATGACTTCGTCCTTGACCGCGCCCGTGAAAGCGAGCTTCTTTGCGACCTCGGGGTCGCCGAACTTATGCCACAGTATCCCGGGCGTATCGAGAAGCTCAATTTCCCTGTCAATTGTTACCCACTGTTTTCCGCGGGTAACGCCGGGCTTATCGGCAACTTTAACCTTGCGGGAATTCGCCATGCGGTTGATAAAAGACGATTTTCCGACATTCGGAATCCCCACCACCATCACGCGCAGGGAAAGCCCTTTCATGCCGCGCGCGTGGCGCTTTTCTATTATATGTGAAAGCTTCTTTTTAAGCAGCGGCACAAAATAATTTACGCCCTTGCCGCTTCTGCAGTCGCAGATGAGCACGGCTGCGCCCTTGCCTTCGTAATAGCTTTTCCAGTTTTTCGTTGTCTGTTCATCGGCATAATCAGATTTGTTAAGTATAATTATCCTCGGCTTGTCTTTTATCAGCTCATCAAGAATGGGGTTTCTGCTCGCCTCGGGGCAGCGCGCGTCGGTAAGCTCCGCGACCGCATCCACAAGCTTTATATCCGCTTCTATCATGCGGCGGGTCTTGGTCATATGTCCGGGATACCATTGTATATTCATATTTTTAATAAGTCCTTTTTTCACAAACGGTCATGAAAACAACGTTTTCCCCGATTCAACTGTTTTTTGTCAGACTTAAAGTCCTTTTTTCACAAACGGTCATGAAAGCAACGTTTTCCCCGATTCAACTGTTTTTTGCCAGACCTAAAGTCCTTTTTTCACAAACGGTCATGAAAACAACGTTTTCCCCGATTTAACTGTTTTTTGTCAGACCTAAAGTCCTTTTTTCACAAACGGTTTGTGAAAACAACACCTATACAACCCGCCCGAGTTCCGAAAACGGCGTCACTCTGAAAATCACCCGCCCGATTACATAGTTCGTGTCAATCATGCCGACATCTTTGCTGCGGCTGTCTTTGGAGTTGTTGCGGTTGTCGCCCATCACGAATATATGATGCTCGGGCACAGTCCACTCATCGCCCTCCGGCATGTCAAACCTTGCTTTTGTGACATCATTTATGACGTGACCGTCCTCATATATCATGCCGTCCCGAATCTCAACAGGCAGCGCCTCGCCGTTGCGGTAAACGAGTCCCGCGCCCGCATCAATCCTAATCGTATCCCCGGGCAGCCCGATTACGCGCTTTATAACAGTTCTTCCGTCAGCCAGGGCGCCGTCTATATCTTTGGCGAACACGACCACTATGTCGTTGTGGCGCAGCTGCGTATACAGGTGTGAAATCGCCAGAAACTGCGTATCCTCAAGCGTAGGCAGCATAGAGTCACCGTCAACCCTCGTTCCGCGGGCGATAAAGGTTAATATAACAATCACCAGTATAAGGGCGAAAAGTATACTCTCCGTCCATTCATAAATCTCGTTCAGCACTTTTTTCGCCATAAAACTCTCCCGAAATATCGTTGTTTTAATTGAAAACTATTTCACAGTATTTAATTTAATCATGATTGCGCCGTGTGCGCAGCGGCGAAGTCCCCGGTTAATTTATACGGGCGGGCATTTCGCGCATTGCGCCAGCCCGCCCCTACAATTAATTAAATTTCGATTTAACCTTGGCGGCTTTACCGACTTTACCGCGCAGGTAGTACAGTTTGGCTCTGCGAACCTTACCCGCCCTTACAACCTCGACCTTGTCAACCGACGGCGAGTGCAGCGGGAAAACCCTTTCAACTCCTACGCCGTGCGCAACCCTGCGAACCGTAAAGGTTTCCTCTATGCCGCCGTGCTTCTTGGCGATGCAGATTCCCTCAAACATTTGAATTCTGGACTTGTTCCCGTCCTGTATGCGGACGTGCACGCGAACCGTATCGCCTATGTTGAATACAGACGGGTTCTCTTTTATGCTGTCCTGCGCTATTAATTTAAGTGCGTCCATTTTGATATAATTCCTTTCATTTTAAGACGTTCTTACAGCGCGGCAGAGGACCGTCTTGTGCGGCGTTCAACGCGTTCTTTAATGAACGCTCAAAACATACGATATTATTTTATCATAAATAAAATAAAAATGCAAGTGTTTTTTGAAAATATTTAAAATATTATAAACTCAAGTTCGGGTAAGTAAAAATCCATGCCCTTACTAAGAATATGTTGAATGTAATTAACACTATATCCAATCATAATAATTCTTCTTGATAAATTCTATTTCCCTGATATAAAATTCCTGATGACCCTCCTGCTTCATTTTAATGAATACCTGATTGCCCTTGGCACATTCTTCATCAAATAAATTTACAAGAGCTGACAACCGCTGTACTATATATTCTTCAATATCATCATTAAACCCGTATGAATTTAAAAATACACCAAGCAGAATCTTTCTTTCCTCGCAGTCTTTTGACTTATCGTAATCCCGATAAGCTCCCGATACACAGTCGTAGACAGATTCGCCGAGCGGTACAAACCGATAAACGGCATAAGCAATATCCCACACTCTGGGCGCGGGACACGCTGTATCAAAATCAATCAGTCCAACCGGCAGATTGTTATCAAAAGTAATATTATACGGCGCGAAATCATTATGGCAGATTACTTCATTAGGTAAATCACCGTCATAACGCAAAAACCATACATCATCAGGCTGTTTTGTAAAATCCATTGTAGCGTCATGGAGCTTACGCAGCATGGAAGCGGCTTGTTTAACAGTTTCGATTTTATCGGTAATCAAACTGACACCCGGAAAATCGTCAATAGTATTTCCGGGCATAAACGACAGCATTTCCCTGCCCCTATTATCAAACCCCAATGGCTTCGGACAAAAATCAATGCCTTTGCATTGCAAATGCCGTAATAATCGCTGAATGGTTGCGCTTTGCGGTTTCCGGTCTTTATAAACGACACTGCCGTCTGTAGTCACAGTTGATACATTGCCGCCTGTAAGTTCTCTTTCCGGTTCAATCATTTTTCATCATGTCCTTTCAACACCAACTAATAATAAAAAGTTTCGTTTTCCCCGGCTCGGTATCATTTATTTTCAAACTTATAACCCTCCAAAATCGGTAATGCTTCACATCATATGTATTCTGCGCAGCTTAAGTCAATCCAGCTCCACCTCCGTGCACCCGTGCCCCCTCACGCTCAGCACATAGCACGAACCGACCCCGAAAATCCGCTCAAGATTAAACTTAAAAACTTTCAGCATTTCATGCGGCACAAACGCCTGCACCGTCCCCGCAAAGCCGCCCCCGTGCACGCGGCAGGCCCCTTTCCCGCCGAGCGCGTATTCGGCGGCATTGAGCGCGACGGCAAGCGACTGATGCTTGACCTCGCCGGACGTATAAATATTTTGCAGGTACTTGAACGAACTGCCTCCCGAATCGTTTATGTACCGCAAAAAGTTCTCGAAGTCGCGATTTTCAAGTGCGTGTATAAGCTTGTCAACGCGGTTGTTCTCCTCAAAGAAGTGCAGTGCGCGCAGCACCGCACGGTCACCAAACTCCTTGCGAAGGATATTCGTGTTGAGCTCGATGTCCTTTCGTGCAATCTGCCGCAGGCAGCCGACACCGAAGTATGATGCAATATCGCGCATTTCATGCGGAATAGCGGCATACTCGTCGTTCATTCCCGCATGAGAGCCGCCGGTGTTGATTATGCACAGGTCATGCCCGAACGAGCCCCACGCATCGCTCGCCACCCTGCCTATTATCGGCGAGCCGGCGTCCTTGAAGTCAATAACGATGAACCCTCCAACCGCGCAGGCGATTTGGTCTAAGAGCCCGCACGGCTTCCCGAAGTATTCATTCTCGGCTCTCTGCGATATTTTCGCGATTCTCTGCGGGTCAATCATGCCGTTGTTATAAAGGCTTGATAAAATAGTCCCGACCATAACCTCAAACGCCGCGCTGCTCGACATTCCAGAGCCGGGGAGCACCTCCGAGGTCGTGTACGCCTTGAAGCCGCCTATTTTATAACCGGCTTTATTAAAGCCCGCCGCAACGCCGCGAATAAGCGCTTCGGACGTTCCTTTTTCCTCGGGCACTGCGTCAAGGTTGTCGAGCCAGACGCCATTCTCGTCGAAACCCTTGGATTTCACGACAATTTTATTCGCCTCAATCGGCTCCACGACTGCAATTATATCAAGGCTTATACTTGCCGCCAAGACTTTGCCGCAGTTGTGGTCGGTGTGGTTGCCGCTGACCTCGGTTCTTCCCGGAACCGAAAAAAGCCGGATATTTTTGCCGGTATCCTCGCCGAAATGCTTTTTATACTCGGCGATTGCCGTCTCAAATCTGCCGCGCTTGGACTCGATTTCCATCGCGGGATACAATTCTTCCGGCTTTAAAATTAATGGCTGTTTCATAATTTCTTACAAACCTTTCATGTTAAATTGTCAATTGTTAATTGTTAATTGTTAATGTCAATTGTCAATTGTCCGTCAGTCTTTCTCCGTATAAAACATGTGATATTTTTTATCCTTATGGGCACGGACGGAAAGCACGAGCCCGATTCCCATAAAATAAGCCAGTACCGAGCTCCCGCCCGCGCCGATAAGCGGCAGCGGCTGCCCTATCACCGGCATGACCGCAAGCGTCATACCGACATTTATAATAGTGTTATAGAGGAACATCGCGAAAACGCCCGCGCAGATATATTTTCCGAGCGTGTCCTTGGCGACGAGGCAGTTGCCGAGTATGCGGATTAATATAAACATTATCAGACACAACACCGCCACACACCCGACAAAGCCGAGCGTCATGCCGATGTATGAGAAGATGAAGTCGGTCTGATACTCGGGGATATAAATATATTCGCCGCCGAAAAGACCCCTGCCCGTCAGTTCTCCTGAGCCTATGGCAATCAGGCTGCGATGCTGCTGGTGAAAGAAGTTAAGCATCTCCGCCTCGCGTACCTCTTCGTCAATCAGCACTAAAATGCGCAGTTTATGATAGTTTTTAAACACATAGTTCCACATCACGAACGCCGCAACGGGCACTAAACCGAGAATCACCGCAACATACCGCCACCACAGCCCCGCGATAAAAAGCATAGTGAAAGTAATCAGCAGGAAAACAAGCGTAGTGCCGAAATCGCCCCGCGACAACAAAAGCAGGCAGGGAACGGCTGTATGCGCCGCCAGTAGTGCCAAGTGCGGTATTTGATTCATGCGCTTTCCGATTTTTGCAAGATGCGTCGAGTACGTTATAACGTAGAAAACTTTAAGAAATTCAGAGGGCTGTATGGTGGTGAATCCGAAGTTCAGCCAGTTTATTTCCTCGCTGCCCTGCGGCCCTACGCCGAGCGATGTGTGAAGCAGCAGCATGAGCCCGGTCCCGCAGACAGCGCCGACGTACCAGAATTTCGAGATGTATTTATAATTCACCGCCGCAATTATCAGTGCTGCGATTAGCCCCAGAACCGCCATAGCGATTTGCATTTGATAATGACGTTCGGTTGCAAACGGGCTCACCTCGTTGCTCACCATACTGTAAAGCATATACGCGCTGAACAGGCAGGCACCAAGACAAAGCAGAATCAGCAGCTTGTCCAGTCGCTTAAAATATGCCGGTAAAAATTTTAAAACACGCTTCATAAGTAGAGTATAGCATATTATGGTTGCGCCGTCAATCGAATTATGGTATACTGTAAAAAAGCGAGGTGAAAGTTTGAAAATAAACACAATTGAATCGGGGAAAACGTTGTTTTCATTCCGCTTTTGTGAAGAAAGGACTTAATGAGAATAATCATGCGTACGTTAATTATCAGCGGCGGTAAAATAAGCGATTACGAATATATAAAAGAGCGGATTCTGCAGTTCGGTGCAGAAATGATTATCTGTGCGGACAGCGGCTATAATCACGCTGTCCGAATGAATCTTCCGGCAGATTTAATAGCCGGCGACTTCGATTCAATCGGCGAAGTTCCGGATAACGTAAAAACCGCCTGTTATCCGAGCGAAAAAAATCAGACCGACACGGAAATCGCGCTCAATCACGCACGGGAAGCAGGCGCGCAGGATATTCTAATCATCGGCGCGACAGGCACGCGCGCCGACCATATGCTGACTAATATTTTCATGCTTAAAAACTGTCTTGCGCGAGGTGAAAAAGCAGAAATCATTGACGAAAATAATAAAATCAGAATAACCGACTCACAGCTTGAAATCAGCGGCGCGAAAGGCGGGCTTATCTCGATTGTACCGCTCTCAGACTGCGCCGGCGTGACGACACGGGGCTTGAAGTATCCGCTCGAAAACGCCCGTCTGAAGCTCGGCGAGGGACGCGGCGTCAGTAACGTTATGACGGGCGCAGAGGCATCGGTTTCGGTGGAAAAAGGAATGTTGCTTGTGATTGAGGCAAGGGATTGACAAACGGGGGAATTTATGTTATAATAAAAATGCCAACACAAGCGTAAACGCTTGCGTGCGGGTTTCGGCTTTGCCGAAACAACATTTTTATTTCAACAATAATTCGGCGCGTTTGCGCCGTCGGCGGTTTTACCGCCGCAATCGCCTACGACGATTGAAATTATGTTATAATAACCTCACCCGTTACTGAAAATAAATTTTTGAACGGTTCCCGAGAACATTGAAACATAACTGCGGTTATGTTATAATCGGCTATATGATGAGGTAGTTGACGGGGGTATGGCGCAGCTGGGAGCGCGTC
This sequence comes from Oscillospiraceae bacterium, assembly GCA_009783695.1. Lineage (GTDB taxonomy): Bacteria > Bacillota > Clostridia > Oscillospirales > Ruminococcaceae > Ruminiclostridium_E. The sequence goes on along the minus strand of WRCY01000019.1, from coordinate 26,233 downwards.
TGTCTGGCAGACAGAAGGTCAGGGGTTCGAATCCCCTTATCTCCACCAAACAGTCCTTACTCAAACTTTTACCAAAAAAATTTAAAGGTTTTGCGGTGGTTTGGGTTTGGCGATTTAAGAAATGAGCAACCGACTTAGGTTGCTCATCGCATTTATCTCGATATTCCTGCTCAAAACATTTCTTTAACGTGAGTGTATCCGAATTGAGAATCGTGGCAAATGGTTCGGCGTAATCCACGGCGAGGGTTAAGTCTTCATAAACTTTAATTTGCTTGAAAATAGCTTGGTTGAGGCATCTGCGATCGTAATCATCAGACTCTCTATATGTTCTTCCGCAATCATCTAATACCTTAAAAGCATCACTCAAGACGACGGATGCTTTAATATACTCGCCTTGATACGCATCCATCTGGCTGTTAACGTTTCTAAGTTCCTTGCTTATCCGGTCTTGTTCGGCTTTAAGCAACGGCAGAGGGATTGCGTCGGAATAATGTGCTTGCAGAAGCTTCACTTGTTCGCGTTCCAACTTGTCTTTTTTCTTTTTCAAACGCTCAAGTTCGGTCTTTGATTCTCCGGCGAACTTTTCAATTTGTGTTTCTACCCATTTTTGCATGAATGTCCGAAAATTCGGTGAAAACTCAATCCTCTCATACCACTTTTCAACCTTATGTGCAACTTCATCAATTATGACGGATTTTTGGTCGCACTTACTCCTTTTACAATGCTTTGCAGAGCAGACAAAGTAGGGATATATTGTACCCGACCCGGACTTAGCATTGGTTATGAGCAAACGAGCTCCGCATTTGCCGCAAACGACAGTGCTTTTTAGATAATGGTTATGAATCCGAGTTCGCTCACCGTTTATATGGCTGCGTAGAATTTCTTGCACTTTCTCCCAAGTTGCCTCATCTACTATCGGCTGATATTTGCCTTTGTATTCAGCACCGGCATACGTTATAATACCTTTATAAAAAGTATTATTGAAAACATTATGTAATATTTTCTTGTCTATCAGTCTGCCCGGCAACCGTGGTCTGGGAATGGTTGCCAATCCAAGATCAGCCAAGTGTTCAGCTAATGAATTGAGCGACCAATTTCCTGTTGCGTATTCATCAAAAGCCATCTTCACAAGAGGCGCACGTTCCGGGTCAATTTCAACCGTTCGCTCCTCGCGTCCCTTGTCATCTGTTTTTCTAACATTAACATAGCCTATTGGTGCTTTACTGACCGAGCCGCCGTTTCTAACCTTTTCGTGCAAACCTTTCTTGACCTCGTTCGCCAAGTTTTGTGAGTAAAATTCCGCGATTGAGCTCATAATACCGTGCAGAAGCATTCCAGACGGCGAGTTATCAATGCTCTCAGAAGCGGAAACGAGTTGAACATTCGCATCGGTCAAGGCGCGAGTGATGTCGATGTCATCGCCACGGTTTCGGGCGAGGCGGTCAACCTTGTGGACTATGACATAATCCACGCGGTCTTTGTTCTCCTTGATAAATTCAAGCATTTTTTGAAGCTCCGGTCTGTCGGCGGAGCGCGCGGACGCCCCTCTGTCAACAAATTCCTTGCCGATAATCGCACCCATTGAATGAGCTTTACGTTTGTTTGCTTCACGCTGGGCGGGGATTGAGAACCCTTCATCGTCCCCTCCGCCGCGTTCAGCCTGAACTCTGGACGACACACGAAGATACGAAACGGCGAACTTCGGCGTCATACTGTCGCTAAGTAATTGTGTTAGGTTGTTTTGCATGATTTCCTCCTTTCGCGCTATGGTAATCATACCGCTCAATGACCCCTGTTGTCAAGGCTCTTTCGCGATTTGTTTAATAATTATTTCGGATAACCGGCTCGCTTGCAAACAAGCCGGTCATAAAGCGGATTTATACCGCTTTTTTAAGGTGCGTTGCCGTTCTTGAACGCGGAGTTGCCGGTTAAGTTGCGGAGCAGAATCTTCCGCGCCGTCTTGTACTCGTTCCCGACAAACCCCAGCCGTATCAGAAACAGCCGCATGGTGAATTTTTCGTTTTCCACCTCGCGCTCTCTGACGGTAACACGTTTTAAACTCTTCGCCATTTCGCACAAAGCAGAGATGAAAAGACTGTAAGCGTGAGCTTCGCCGTCTGCCCCCGTTAGCGTGAACCACGGAAACTGAAGCGTGTGTTCGCCAACCTCAATCGGCAAGCTGTCCGCGCCGAGTGCCTTTTTAATCAGCGATTCTTTACCGGCGACGATTTTCCGGAGATTCCCGATAACTTCATCGGTAAAATCTGCCCGCGGCATTTCCAACGTAAGCTTGCCGCCGTTTTCGAGTTCAGTGGCTTCGGGGATTTTCTCATAATCCTCATCGTCCGCTGTGTACCCACGCTCTTTCAGGATAGCGGTTAGGTGTCTGACTTCGCTAATTTTTGCATCGGCAGGAAAAAACATAGTCCCTTGTCTGTCGATTGTGTAGCCGCTGACCTTATAACCATAGGTAGGTACGCCCGCGTAAACCACCGGCTGATTCAAAATCTCACCGATTGCCACCGCCAGCTTTTTGCGATCGGAGCCGACTACATTGTAGTGCATACTCATTTTAACTGTCCTCCTGTGTTTCGCCCGTCATAATAAAGCGAGCATATTTGCGTTTGTCTTCCTCAATGAACATAACCAATTCGTACATCTCGTGGTCATAAGCGTATCTTTGCACTGCTGTAGTGTCGAGCATATTGCATTGTCCGGCAGAGCGGACTGTCATAATCTGCTCCCGAATAGTGTCAGTCATGCGATTCCTCCTCCCGTGATTTTTCTGCGGCTTCCCGCAAGATTCTCAAATCGAAACCGGCGCTTAAGTAACCCTCGCGGATGGTGTTGTAGTAGCTCGTACACGGCGGCGATACAGGATGACCGTCATTCATAATATAAACCATCGCCCTGACTTGCTTTCCGCTTAACCTGACGCGCACCGATTCCTTTCGATAAAAACGCGGGTAACCTTCGTAAACATCGAGAGCTTTCTCGTCTTTCGGTTGCAGTTCCCATACAAGCACAGGCACTTTGCCGCCTTTGAAACGCTCCACGGTTGCTACACTCTTAAATAACAGACACCAGTTTCTCATCACTGCTGTCCCGACAACTTTCGCTGTGGGGCAGCGTTTGGACATTTGCTCAAGATTGAGATTTGACCCGTATGCGATATATAGTCTTCTTCTTGCCTCTGGCATTGATTTCACCTCCTAATCGTTTTCGTTACTGACATTAATTGACGCGAGCGGAAAAACATCGAAGTTCCCGTTGCCGCCCAGGAGATTTAACAACTCTGCTTGTGCTTCGCCGGTCAAATCGCTCCAGAAAATATCCGCCCATAAAATATCGTCGCGCTGTTCAACTATCACTGCTTGCACCTCCTCTCTGCCGATTTTGCGGTCGATTGCCGTACCGCCACGCTGCGTTTCCGCTCAAATGCAGATACAAATGTTCGCGGCAACTTTTGAATTCATCTCCTATGAAACCGATTCGGTTGAGATAAACCCGCATGGCGAACTTCTCGTTTTCGGATTGAACTCTGCGACAGCTTGCGCTTTTCTGCGTTAACGCCTGATTGTTGAGCGCGAGAGCTAAGACGATGTACGCTCTGACTTTGCCGGCGTGAAGTGCGGAATTAAACCCGCGGAGTTCTACGGTGCGATTTCTGGTAAAGAAGCTGTGGAGATTGAGAAAATGGTAACGGCTGTCGTGGTAACGGTTTGTTCGGCATTCCCGATAACCGTCATACCAAATGGATTCAATCTGAGCAAAATTTGTGGGTTTGCGGCTGTTCATTTTACTCACCAAATATGCGTCCATTTTCTTGCAATAACGCTGTCGTTCGGCTTTGATTTGCAGTGCCTTATAGAGCAGGTCATTTTTTGAAGCGATGATATTCACGAAATTGCGGATGCTTCGCGGCGTGTGGTCTGAGCCGTTAAGGTGTACATGGATTCCACAGGAACTGTTGACAAAGCCTCCCGCCTTGCGTAGCCGCCGTACCAGCTCTTGAATTATTTTTACGTCTTCATAATAATTCAAGATCGGACTTACGAGCTCAACGCTGTATTCGCTTCCGGCAGATACGATTTGGCTTCCACTTTTTTTCTGGCAAGTAATACTTCCGTCAAAAACGAACTTCCAAACCCGCCCATCGGGTGCAGCGACGCTTTGCGCGTTGTAGAAATCACCGCCGCTTCTGGTGCTGCCGTTGAAATACTCTGCGGCGACCTCGGCCGCTTTGGTTCGGGTAATCCCTGTAAACTCGATTTCGATACCGAATTTACTGTTTAACAATGGACTCGCCTCCTTCTCAAGTCCTGATTTTTATTCGAGGACTTGGCGCGACCGAGCAAGGGAAGATTAACTCAGCCGCGGTCAAGTCCTCGAAGGTAAATTGTTAAGGTGCTGATTGAAGATGGTTATTTTTACGTCATAACATCCTCCTTCCTGTGGTCAGCTTGCTTTGCTCTTTTTTGAGCGATAGCAAATAATACCCGCGCCAGCCTTTCGACATCCGGCTGCTCCAGAAATTCCGGTATTACACATACATTTCGAGAAGCGGCAATTCGTCCTCGCTTTTTAATATCTGTCATCACGCCGCCTCCTGTCTTGCCTCTGTCACCGCCACAGCCGCCGCGTGTGCGCTTTTCAGCCGTAATGCGAGTGCGTGTACCACATTCACCGTTACGGCGTTTCCGGCTTGTTTGTAGGCTTGAGTGTCCGAACTCACAGAGAGGAATTTGTCAATTTGTTTTTCTGAGAAACCCTGTAAGCGGAAACACTCTCGCGGTATAAGGCGGCGGATACGACCGTTCATAGTTACCACACCTTGCTGATTGCCGGTGTCGATTGTGTTTGCGATGGCTTTACCGACGCGCCCGCGTTTTTGATTCTGTTCGGCATAGCTAAGATTAACGGAGTCGCCGGGAACGGCTTCTTTATAGCCGCGTTTGGTCGCTTCTTTGATTTGCAACACACCGGAGCTCTCAGCTTTTCTGTTGCCGATTCCGTGGTCGTAACGCGCGGTTAAACAGCGCGCTTGCGGGGTAATCTTGGGGTCGCGGTTCATGTCAATGAAATATAGTCCGGTTTTTCCGTTTCCGCCGGACTTAGCGAGGAGAGTCCTTGCCAGTCCTGCCGGATCGTACACACGCTCATCTTGCCGACCGCCTATGATTTGTATAAGAGTTTCTCGGTTTGAGCATCGGATAGGTAGTATTTTTCCGGCGCATTCTCGATTAAGATATCCGATAATATAAACCCTTTTCCGGGATTGGGGCACGCCGAAATCTTTGCTGTTAAGCACCTGCCATTCGAGGCTATACCCCAATTCGCAAAGCGTGTTGAGGATTGTGGCGAATGTTCTGCCGCTATCGTGCGACAATATACCCGGCACGTTTTCAAGCAGTAAATATGCAGGTCTTTTCGCTTTAACCACGCGGGCAATATCGAAGAAGAGAGTTCCGCGGGGATCGGCGAATCCTTGCCGCTTGCCAGCGATTGAAAACGCCTGACAAGGAAATCCAGCCGACAAGAGTTCAAATTCGGGCATGGTGTTTGTGTCAATTGTTTTTGCATCTTCATAAAAAACCTCGCTTTCCTTAATTTTGTGCGCCGCTCGATACGCTTTATCGGCGTGCTTATCTTTCTCACAATGTCCGATACATTCATAACCGCCGGCTCTTTCTAATCCGGCGCGAAATCCTCCGACACCTGAACAAAAATCAATAAATCTGATTGGCTTAATTGTCATGCTGTTTCTCCTTTCTCTGTTAATGCGTCTGCGCCTTCGAGTATTAGCCTCTTAAACTCATCCGGCGTGATGATTGTAAACATACTTTTGTGTTGCAGTTCCCAAAAACCATCAATGTGCTTTTGTATACTTCTTTTTCTGGCAGGATCGGGGACGACCCATAACACCTGCGGAAACACTCGCTCTATATTTCTCATGTAATAAAGGGTGTATCTGCGGCACTTCTCCATAACAACAGCGGGAGCTTCATTGTTCAAATCTCTCTCAATAAACCAACTGTACTCATAATCGCCAGTATCAACCACGGCGAACATATCCGGTTTGAGAGTAGCAGGTCTCCCGTTTTCGTCTGTATACCGCCGCCAGCATACCGGCTCCAGTTCAACCTTGAGCAGATTCGCGTGAGGTTCTGTGCAAATCTCGGTTAACTGCACATAGACATCTGCAACCTCAACGGTGTGCTTGAGGAAAAACGGAGCGGGTTCAAAAAAGGTTTTGCGAGGTTTGTTGCATTTGCCGTTCATAAACATTAACCTAACTCCCGCTTCGGTGAACTGCCAAACATAAGCCTTGCTACCGCCCCGTACTCCGCCGATTTGCCGCGAGAGAGCTTTAATTATTCCACTATCCTTTAACCGCGTAAGTACTCGATTGGCGGCGCGTAAACCGGCGGCGGGATTTGCGTGATCGGCGAAGTGCAGTCTTTGGATTTGACCGGAGGTAAGGTAACGGCATTTTTGTAAAGATTCAAGGATTGCTTTATCTCTGTCAGTCAAGCACTGGCTGAGTTCCTCTAAATATGCTCCGGATAACCGCTTCATAATTGCCTCCTTTCGCTGCCCAGCTCCCTACTGTAATCACGGGGATTACAGTAGGAGTCATACTCGTTAAATTGGTGATATGGCGACAAATACTGACTTTGAGGGGGTTGTTTCTTGATTAGATTAGACGCGCGACGAGTCATTGTTTTTTCCTCCTTCCTATGGGGGCGAAGCCGCCCTCGGGTTCATTTTGTGGTGATAATCCTCGACACTTTGCAAGCATTTCCAAATACTCCTGCTCAACTTCCGCGCCGGATTTACCGTACCGCGCCAGCACTTTTTCTTTGAGTTCTGTCGGATTACGGGTAGCTTTGGGCGGAGGTAAGGTTTTACCGGAAGCCCAGCCGACATTGCCGCCGTTTTGAGTAAAGGTTGTATAAACGTGATACTGGGGCAATTTCATAAAGTCAGCCGCTTTGAGTTCCGGTGCCATTGCCGCCACACTTTCCGCGTCAACAGCCGATGTCAAGCCGAAGTATATTTTTGCTTTTACGTTTGCGTCTATTGCGTCTTTGATTTCCGGTGTCAGCTGTTTTCGGAACTGATGAGCGAGCGTTAAGCTCATTTTTAGTCCTCTCGCTTGCGCGAGCGCGTTAGAAAAATCTGTCGGGAGCGCCAAATAATCTTGTAGTTCGTCCACAAAAACGGAAATGTGTCTGAGCTTTTCTTCCGAAACACCGGCGCGAGATAGTGCCAGTGTCCAAGTAAGACCAACGATTAAGCTGCCGAGTAACTTTGCTGATTCCTCGCCGATAAATCCCTTGTTAAGCGGGACAAGTAAAATTCGTGGTTTATTGAACAAATCGGTGAGGTTGAATTTCGGGTCGCTCTGTCCTAAAATATTGCGAAGTTCCGGACGAAGCAGAAACGGACGTATTTTATTGAGGATTGGCGCAACCTCTATTCGCTTTGCGCTGTCATTAAGGCTTTCAAAAGCTGACCAATATGCCTCTAAGCCGATTTTGTCATTAATCCCCACCGTAATCTTTCTCCTAAAAGTTTCATCTGTGAGCAAGGTAGGCAGCCACAATAACGATGAACCTTTCGCTTGAACTAATGTTAAAAGCGCGGCGGGTAAAACATCCTGCGTTCTGACACCCCAGTTCTCTTTGAAAACAGCCTTGAACACCGCCAGTACCGCATCGGCTACCAAGCCGGGAGCGTAAGTGTCTTTGAACGCCAGAGGGTTAAATCCTACAGTTGATAATTTCGAGGAAGGGTCGATTATAACTACATCGTCATCGCGCTCCTTTGGCATTCGAGCAAGGACATCGTGTATAAGCTGGTACTTCGGGTCAATCACCAACACACTCTTTCCCGCCTTTATATCCGCTAAAATGAGGTGTAGCATTGCGGTGCTTTTCCCGCTGCCGGTCGGCCCCATAAGCAGGGTGTGGCATAACGAGTCTTTCGGTGAAATACTGAGTCGTGTTTTCTCGTCAAGAGCGACAGCGAAGGTTCGGTCGTTTGCTTTATTTTCGGGAGAGCGATACCAAGCAGGGGGATGCAGTTCTCTGGGATGAAGTCCGGCAACGCCGGGGAGTTCCGTCTCGCCGATCGGCAGCAGTAAGAGGTTTCCTAATTCTTTAACAGATAAGCGAAGCGGAAAATGGCGAGGGATATGCGCGGTGTCAATCTTTTCGGGCTTCTCTCCCGATGTTTGAATAGTTACTCCCGCCGAAGTTAATGTGCGAAGCGCCGAGAGCAGATTAAGAATATGCGCCGGTGCGGTGGTTCTTGTGCCGGTTGCTCCTAAGCGAACAGCCGCCGCAAATCTATGATGGCTTAACTTATCTCTGATAGTGTTGCGGCTTTCTGTTGAAGCCTCTTTAACATTACTAAATGCGACTTTCAACCAAGAAGCGTGCGGGTCGGGGAGCTCGCGCGGTGCGGGCGCGGGATTATACGAATCACCGATGATTATTTGAATAACAGTCTGCTCATTTCCTCTGGTTTGTAATAGAGTAAATATTCCGACGCGCGCAACCGATTCGGCAAGCTCTGTGCGTAAAGAGAGAATCGGGCGGGTGATTTTTAATTGTTTTGCTTCGTTAACCGGCAGACGGTCTGACTTTGAAACCTCAGAAAACTCACACCTAACGTATGCTTTAAACACAGCCATAACCTTTTTCAAATACTGCCGATCAACGCCGATGTAGTATCTCACCCTGCCGCGAAAACCACGCGCTTCAAAAACAATTGCGCTGCGCGGGGTCAGCGCGGCGAGTGCTGTCAATACTGCTAAAATCTGTTCAAACTCAAACGGTCTTTGAATCCGAACTTCCAGCCAAATAAGACTTAGAATCTTTTTCATGTACGATTTCTCCTGTAATCACTAAGGCGGCGGCTTACCATCGCGGTCGGTTTTTGAGAATGTTCACAAGGACAAGAATGGCGATGACTAAGCCGTCTATAATCGCGGATATGATTCCAATCAACACCAGAAGTGCAAATCCTGTTGTCGCGCCGATGATGATGGTTACTATGGCGCATAGGAACAGGAAAAACATAGCGCCAATCCTCGAAGCCATGCTCACTTCTTTCCTGTTTATGAGTAGCATCCAAGTTATTAAGTTTTTCATACATTTGATTTCCTTTCAGTTTTATTGTTTTGTTTTCGGGTTGCGGGTGAATTTGGTACGGGGTAGCCGGGGATGTCAATATCTGAGCCGCCCGGAGCTTCCAAGCCCCATATTTTCCAGCCGGGTTGACGGTGTCTGGCGAACAACTCTAATCGGTTTTTTCCCGGCGACATTCGCTCAATGATCGTATATTGCTCCAGTGGTTTCTCAGAATGTTTCAACACCGGTCCGGTGATTATATTCGGCTGGCTATTGCAAAGCACGGGCGCTTTCCCGCGAGTGCCAAAGAGGAGGTGTTCGCTGCAGTTACGAAAATACATTCCGAGCCCTAACCGCATTTTCATCCAGCAGCAGATTGAGCGATTTGTAAACCCCCATGCTTCCATTACGGCATAAGCATCTTTTAAGGATGCGTTGGTACACCATAAATACAAATGGGCGTTGTCTGCTGCAAGGTCAGCTACAGGCATATCTCGAATCTGTTCAAAATCGAGGAGTTTATAGTGTCTCTCCGCACCCCGACCCGAACCACCCCGCTGTTGATGGCTCCACGGCGGATCAGCCAATATAACCTCAAATTTCTTTGCTTGTGTTGACATAAAAACTCCTTCATTTTATTACTTGCTGATAATTGTGAAGATTTTTGCACAGCAGATATTTACAAACAAGAGTTTTTATTTTTTAGTGCGGAGCGATTAGACAGGTACTTATAGAGGTGAAAATGCTGTTTTTGTAGCTTGGTTCGCTCTTTTTATAAAATGATTTTTACCGTGTTGCAAGCACAGAAATTGCTATTGTGTCAAGGATGAGAGCATTACTTTTATGCCGATTTTTGAGTAATAGCCGCCAAACGGTTGCGGGCAATTTCAAAATACTTCGGGTCGGTTTCAAAGCCGATGTATCGGCGGTTTGTGTTTGCGGCGGCGATTATTGTTGAACCGCTTCCGAAGCAACTGTCCAACACGACATCGCCTTCGTTGGTGTAAGTCTTAATTAAGTATTCGAGCAGAGCAACAGGCTTTTGCGCCGAGTGATACCATTCTCCATCGCGGGGGAAATCCAGTATTGACAAAGGATAACGCCGTCCGTCTTCGCTTCCGGCTGTGATGCTGTAATCCCTCGCCACGCCGCCGTCCATCCACTCAATCGGTTTTTTACGCTTCCTATGAACGGCTTTATACGGGGTAGAATACCACCACTGCGGGTTATAAGTGGGACTCTTGCGGTAGAAAACACAGATTTCTTCGTGGCACTTCATCGGCATACGGCGCGCGTGTTGAAAATTAGTCGCCCAACCCTTATCCCAAATCCACTTATAGCGGAAATTCTTGCGGTTGCTTTGGATTAGGTCGCAAGAGAGAGGTTCAACACCGAAAAGTACAATGGCAGCGTGATGTTTTGCTATTCTGTGATAATGCTCCCAAAGCCGCTCAAGCGGGATTGCCGCATCCCATTTATGCGCTGTGATTCCGTAAGGCAGGTCGGTCAAAATAAGGTCAACGCTTTGGTCGGGAATCCTCGCCATGCCCAATAGACAATCCTCGTTGTAGATTACATTAAAATCCAAAATTATTTCACCCTTTCTGTTTTGATGAACACTTTCCACAGCAGACCGCCGGAGGTGCGTGGCGATCTGCCGCTTATAAGTGTTTGCGTTATGGTTTGATTACCGCCGTCTGTCTGAACTATGACGGGCGGATTCTCTCAGCATTGCGTTTTTTGCTTCCTCGGCGTCGCGCTCTAAGGCAGCTCGCGTGTCGTTGAATCGGCTTTTCCTGTAGCGAACATGAGCGGGTTTATACGTCAGTTCCGAAATCGCATAAGCGATTGCTACGATAGAAGCTAATCCCGCAACCCCTAAGAGAATGAGTAAAATTATTGCTGATACTTCCATAGCTGCACCTCAAAATTTCATAATGCGCGCGATGGCCGAGAGAGCGTAACCCCTAACGATGTCTTTGCAATGTTCGGTCGCGCCGGGTACAGCTTCGCTGATTTGCGCTTCTAAGGAAGCGAGCTTAGCTGTGTGGGTCATAGCGAGAGCGGAGAGTGAGGCGCGAAAGCGTTCGGATTGCTCCGCGCTGTCGTAAAAGCGAGCTAACTGGCGCGAACCACGGTTGTTTAAATAGGGGTTGTTGGGCAGCAAATCCTCTGCTAAAAATTCCATAGGCGAGGATTTGACGAGAGATGTGTCGGTTTCGGGGATTTCTTCGCCGCTGAAGGTATTTTCGTGGTCGATGTGAAAATCTTGGTTGTTCATGGGTGTGTCCTCCTAATACAATTTTGGTTGTGTGAATGATTCGAGTGTTTTGGGTGGGGGAGCGTCGGTTCCCGTACCCTATGACTTGTTCGTTTTGGTCTAAGCATTTATGTTCCCTCCCTTCGATTTTCTCGCCGAGTTATAGGTTGATTTTTGATTGCGGTTATGATATAATCAAACCTACGGAGATAATCATTTCTCGGTGCTGATTCAAATGGTACAGCAGAAGAGCCAAGTAAGCAAGGAACAACAACAGGTTTTTTGGGGTAAAAAAAGAGAACTTTTAGGGGACAAAAATGGAAAATCTTCAAAGAATAAACTTACGCGAGTTCTTAGCCATATTACACAGCGGGTTTTCGGGTTTGACCCAAAGTGATTTTATGTTGGAAATTTTTGCGGCATTGTGTGGAGAAGAAAATCCCTCAATTATGGATTACACAGCAGATGATGAAGAAAATTTTAATAAAAAAGGTAGCCCAAAGCTTCCTGACGGATTACGTAATGGTGACGATGACGGATACAGAAACCAAATATACAAAGCAGATAAACTCACGAATCCTATAAGAAGACATATTCGCGAAAACAAGAACTACAACACATTTGAAGCATACATGGATAGAGTTAGCGAAGCGATGTTCTCTATCTTTTGTGAAGGATTTAAAATCCCTGTTACCGTCGAAAAAACGGAGATGTATAGAGCGATATTTGAGCAGTTTATGCTTTTTGCAAACACAAATGAATATAGCATACCTAATACTATTCCGTTATATCTTGGCGTACAAGAAACCGATGCTCCAGATGAGGCAGAGCAAGATGTTTCCATTACGGATGAAGATGAGCAAGTTGCCAAGATTGAAGATGACGAGACCCCCTCACCCATAGACCTGCTGCTTCCCGCTCCTCGCCTAAGTGCAGAAATTCGCATTAGGAAGAAACGTAAATTCGCCGAAGTCATCAACGCGAAACCCGGCGATGTGGTTGATGCTCGTATGCAAATCCGTAACACCACAGGCGAAATAAGTAAGCTGGGGGTCGGTATCACGCTTGCGGGAGGGTTAGCACTAATTGAAAACTCCGCCTCACTCTATAGCAGCTATTACGACGGCAATCTGTTAGGTGATATTATTACGAGAACCACAAACATCGGCGTATACGCGAAGTACAGTTTTATTCGCAAGACTGGCTGGGCAGAAATCGTGTTTAGAATCAAGGTCGACGATAACGTGCCGATCGGCAAGCGGCTTGAAATTTTGAACGCGGTTAGCGCGTATGATAAAAGCAACCACCTCGCAAGCGAAACGGCGATCCGAAAAACTTATATCCGAATTGTCAAGAATGATTAAGAGCGCAAAAATAAGCCACCCTGCTACGGGTGGCTTAAATACTTACTCTTTGCTTGCTTTTACGAATTCGGTTTCGTCCGCGATACTCCCCGTTGCCAGACCACCGGTAACAACGATGCCAAAATCGAATAATCTGGTGAAGTTTTCATAGAGGTCGGGCGGGAGGAAGTTGTACTTATTCTTGATATACTCACGCCACTCAGACGCGGTTATGCCGTATGAGTTATGAGGCTTCTTGAATTGTAACATTTGCGTGTTGAAGATGCTTTCTGCATCTTTCGCAAAATTCTCACACCCTCTATACCATTCTCTGCTCTCAAGCAATAACTCCCCTTTCTGGAAGCAAAACGCAAGAAAAAGCAGTACGCCACCGCCAACTTCAAACTTCTCAAAAACGAAATCGCCGTATTTATCCTTTGCCAAAGCTCCTTCCGGAGTCAATTTGACTTTGCCCTCGGCATACATACCCCACTCAAAGTCAATTTTGAATTCGGGGCTGTCGTTATGTTGATTATCTGCCTTATAATCCTCGAGCTCTTTAAGAATCTCGCTTTTGTAATGCCAGTTTGTGATAGCTTTCATAATGGCTGTAACGCACTCGATGGCGGCACTTTCCACTTTATACAACATAATTCGCTCTCCTTTCGGATAATTATTACCCGCGGAGATGAATATCAGCCGCAGGACTGATTGGCTTTGTGTCTTGACGATCCAAAGCCAATCAGTCCTACGGCTGAGAGTAAGCTGTTAAAATTCAACGCTGTAAACGCGTCTGATGTAGAGAATGACCTCTACATACCCCATTATAGCACACTAAACGCAAAATGTCAATACTATTTACGCTTATAACACGGATATGCAACAATCAACAGAGGTGAGAAATCATCTTAGTGGTTAATAATTTTCCCGCGCCCGCCACTCCGCCGTCAGATTATAAAGCGTCCTCACGCTGAACCCGCAAAGCCCCGCCGCTTGCTCATTCGAGAGCTCTTTATCCCGCCACCGCCGGTATATTCCAATAAAATCTGTCGGCATTTCCACCGCTTTACGCCCGAACACCACACCTTTGGCTTTCGCGGCGGCGATACCCTCCGCTTGCCGCTGTAAGATATTATCCCGCTCCATTTGAGCATTGAGCGACAGGACTGCCAACACTAAATCCGCTATAAACGTACCGAGCAGGTCTTTACAGTAGGTCGTATCCAGCATCGGCATATCCAACACCTTAATATCTACGCTCTTTTCCCGCGTCAAGAACCGCCACTGCTCGATAATCTCGTTGTAATCGCGCCCTAAGCGGTCTATTGACTTGATGTAAAGCACATCTCTCGCACGCAATTTTCTCAGTAAGCTCCTGTATTTCGGCCGGTCAAAGTTTTTACCGGATTTTTTGTCGATGAACAGATTATCCGGCGGTATAGCATACGGCTCCAGCGCGATGAGCTGACGATCGGCATTCTGCTCCTTCATCGAAACTCTGATGTAGCCGAAGTTTTGCGGCTCGCGCTTAACGATTTGACTTTTTGGCATAAAAACATCCTCCAACACTTTTTCTTTAATTGTAAGAGAAGAGGGTGTCATCCGTCAAAAATCGGCACTTGATAGTTCGCCGCCAGAGGCAGAATCGAAAAATATTTCAATAAAACACTTGAAAATAACATTACTATGTGATATAATCTATATTTAATAGGGTTTATACTCTGCAATAAACTATGATTTGTTGCGGGGTATTTTTTTGCCGTGGCGTATCTGTCGCTACGGCTTTTTTATGTGATTTTAAGCCAAAAATACCTCTTGCATTTAAGTATACCTTTTTGCAAAAGGCTTGTACAGCCTCAAAAATCGGCTTATCTAAAGCAAAAATGGAGGACAGAAGATGAAAAAAGGGAGCATTGTGGCGATCGTGATTGCAGCGCTGTTATTTGCTACTACCGGCTGTAGCGGAAGCGGCAATCTAAGCAAGCCGGAAAACGGGACATATAAATCAGACGTTGATTCGTTGGACGGTTTACTGTCGCAGTCGTGGACGTTTACAGGAACAAACGAAATCACTCTGACGGCTGTCGGCGGGCTGATTAGTACCAAAGGTACATACACGATTGATGGTGAGAAGCTGACTATCACGCTTTCGGTGTTCGGCTCGGAGTCAATATCGGGGTACACGATAACCGAAATCACGAAAACCTCGTTTTTCATAGACGGTACGAAGTTCGTAAAACAATAGACTTGGAGGACATTTTCTATGGAAGTATTACTTGAGGCGGGTTATATTTTCGCGTTTCTGGCTTTGTTCAGCCCTATAGCCACGGTATGGCTGCTTCGGTTATTCAACAAATGCGACCATCCCGTTTGGTCGACCATAATAGGCTTAGGGGTTGGCATACTCGGCTCGTTGATTGTGCCGTTCTCATTTATTACGGGACTCATTCTGCCGGTTACCGCGACAATCGTTACGAATTTTGTGATTGCTCCGATGATTAACGACAAACTGAATGGAGTGGTTGAAGGCGGGTTCAAACGGGATTATGTTCGTATTCTGACCGAAACCGAAAAACCTGAACGGCTTAAATATCTGAAGATGCACGACAATAAAGCCTATAAATTCAAGGTGGCAGGTACGCAAGAGGCTGTCTACAAGACGATTTTAGAAAAGACAGATGAAGCCGCCGTAAAAGGCATACACTCGCAAGCGAATCGGGAGAATTGGGAGAACGGCGGCCCCGAACGTAACAAATCTGTGGTTAAGTTCGTCTGTCCTCCGGCAGCCGTTTATGTCGTGGTTACAGCAGATGAAACAAACGCCGATGTCATGATTTATAAGGATAGAAACGTTGACGATCCCGACTACCAAACGCGACTTAATAACACTAACCAAATGCTCGATGCCCTTGACAACACTTACATATTCATTCGCGGTGTCCTGCGCGAGTTAGACCCGGATTGTAAAATTAGTTTTGAATAGGAGGCAAACAGATGAAATTACTGATTAAAAAGGTGCTTGCCGCTATACTCGCGGCGACAATCATACTGACCGCGCTTGCGGGGTGTGCTTCAAGCTCGCCGGAAGAGATACCCGATGAAACCCCGCCACCAACAGAAATAACCGAACCGGCAGAAGCACCAGAGGAGTTGATCCCGCCAGTGAGCGAGTCCTTTGAGGAAGACACTCCCGCCGCTCCCGAAGAGCCTCTGCTCGGATTATGGGAAATGGTCGACGAAAATGGCTTGAAATCAACGATTGAACTTAAAGAAGACGGTACTTTTATCGTTACGGGGATAGCTACTGAGAGTGCGGCAACCGATATGCACGGCAACGTATACGGCGAGACAACATATAGCACGGTAAGTGCTGAGGGCAAATATGTTGCAACCGTTGACGAAATCACTCTGACTTTTAACAACGATGGCGAAGAAGAAACACAGATATTTGCTTATGAACTCATTGACGAAAAGCTATATATCACCGATGAATATGAAACGGTTATATTTACCAAAACCTCAAGTATACCGCTTCCGGCATCTACCACAAATGCGCCCGAAGAAACTACCTCAAATCAACCAACGGCGACAGTTCCCGTGCAAACTACCACAACTCCGCCGTCAACCACCCTACAACCAACTACAACGACAAAGCTGGATACAACAACCGCGCCGCCGATCACAACCACGCAGCCGGAAATTATACCCGCTCCACTCCCACCATTAGCACAGCAATCATACGACCCGGCCACGCGCGCAGCAGAAGCGCTCAAGAACGGCGCGGCTACTTCGATTAAGGAAGTGTTAGGTTTGTCCTTAGCTGCAGCTATGCAATTTGGCGATGCTGCACTCCAGACTTTCCCGCGGAGCAACACCGAGTGGCGCCCAAGGATTATGGCCTACCAAAATGGCGTCGGCAACACCGCGCTCACCACGCAGATGCAGACCGCGTTCAAGGATTTAGCCGACAAGTTTATGGCGGAAACCGGCTACGGCCCGCGCACCAAAACGCACGCGGCTCTCACCGCCGAAGTCTACAGCTGGATGCTCAGCAACCCGCAACACTTCCTCGGCACGGACTCGTGGTGGACAGCCACCGGCTTCCCCGATTTCAAAAACACCAGCATGCCACTCTACAATCTTCCCAACCCCTGGAAATCCGGCGCGGTCACGGAAGGCAACTGTAACATCTTGGTTAACTGGCAAGTCGGCATCCTCCGCGAGCTCGGTGTCTACGCGCTGAACTTTGGCGGCTACCTCATTGCTGGTAGCGCTCCCGGCGGTCACCATGTTGTCGGGGTTTATGACCCGGACGGCAAGCGCTGGCTAATGTACGATTTCCAAAACGAAGGCGTCGTGCTGGGCAGGCAAGCTATCTACGACAACGTCTTTGACCTTTACGCCAGAACCAACTTTATCCTTACTACGTTTGTCGACACAGCGAACAACATCCAGGATGACTGGCCAGTCGCGCACGAGAGTGCTATTGACCAATGGCTACACGGCAGATACGGCAGCGGCACGATTATTATCGACGGCTGGGAGCTATCCGGGCCGGTTGGTAAAATAATCGACCTCCCCTTCAACCTCGGTGAAGGTAGCCAACTCTGGCAAAACTGGCAGAGCCATACCCGCAACCTCATCGCGCCCGCAAGGATGAAATTCGACCCGAACAAGAATTTGACCCGCAAGGAATTCGTCGCGATGTTAGTACAGTATGTCAGGCAGCCTGTCTACCAGGCCCACACGAACTACTTCACTGACGTACCGGCTAACGACCCGCTCGCGTTTCACCTCTCCCTCGCCGGGCAAATGGGCTGGATTGACGGCAAAACGCTTCGACCTAATGACCGTATCACTCGCTCTGAGGCAGCCGCGATTCTTTCTAAGGCCGCCGGCTGGCTTATCGACCAAGGCGTTCCCGCATCCAATCCAATCGACAGCAGCAACCCGGGTAATCCCGTCACCAAAGTAGACGCCGTGGTGTTTATAACGAGTCTGCTGGATTAAATATTAAAAATGAGAGTTCGCTGTGGAAACTCTCATTTTTTAAGGTTAGCTTAGTATTGACAAAAGTAACTCGGTCTGTTATACTATTAGTATTCCCAACGCCCGCTTCTAATCCTCACACCGTTAGCGCGTAAACTGCGGGCAACAAGCTGTGGATTTACCTTGTACTTATCTGCGATCATTTGAAGCGTACATTTATTTTCATACATGGCTATCGCACCCTCAACGTCCAGTTTATTTATAGCTTTTTGGTTGGTAACTGTGACACCATTCTTTTTTAAAATACCGCTAACGGTGTTTTTGTGGCAGCAAAACTCTTTAGCGAGGGTATATGTGCTTTTACCTTCGGTGTACCCAGTTATCAACAAGGTAACCTCTTCTTTAGATAAGCGTTTCTGCGATTGAACCTTTTGGCTTACTACCGTTTCGCCACGCTCGTTAACCTTTTTAGTATTACAAAATGTTTTGGGTTTGACAGCGGTGGGATTATCACTTATAATGGAACTATATACTCTATTACGAATTTCGAGGGCAATCTTGACTTTGTTCGAATAAAGTGTTGATAAGCCCAGAATATTATATCAAATCCGAACCCCTGCTTTATCTTCGTAGACGGGCTATTCGGAATCGTAATCGACAGGCAACTATAGCAGAACACCCGCCGGGGGTTAAATCTCGACGGGTGTTTTGTTGATAGGGAAGGGGGCTTTATGTACGATAATTTAAACGAAAATGAAAAGCGTGTTTACAGATTTTTAGCAAATAAACCAGAAGGGTCTTACATACAAGAGGTATGCGGAGCGTTTGAGGATATGAGCTTATCCGATATTCAAGATATAATTATGAAATTTGACCGCTCGTATATGCTCAAAGGGACGCAAAAAAGCGAAAAAGGCGGCTGCTCGTATATTTTCACATTAAAGCGGTTTTAGGTTGAATATACAAGGTCTGTATGCTGTACCCAATCGTTGTATGATTTTTTCAAATCCGCTAAACTTGTATATTCAACGTCCCTGTCACTAAGCCACATAACGTCTTTGTTATCGCCGTGTATTATTTCGCCCTCCCAAATAACGGGTTCGTCAAATTTGTGCGCCCGCTGTATAGTGGGTGTGTGTTCGCCGTCCCTAAAACCCGGCATTGCAGACGTCCCGTCAGGGTCAAGCCCCGCAACGATTCGCAGCACCCTCAGCGCATGAGCGGTCGTAAGTTTTCCGTCGCCCTTGAAGTCGTACCGCTTGATTTCATCGGGTCCCAGCGTTTCCTTGCCCGCAGCGTGCCGCAGAATCTTCGACGCGTCATGTGCAGTAAACTCAGTTATAACCTGCGCTTTGCCGCAGGCGGGGGTTTGCTGCGGCACATCGCCGCTGTAATAATCCTCAACCCTCGCCAAAAACGCATGCCAGTGCGGCAGAATGAACGCGGGGCACTCTTTCACGGGGAAGAAAAACCTGTGCGGGTATACGTCTGTTTTCGGGTCAAGGCTGTGCGCTCTGAGCAGGTACGCCGTGAGCAGCGCTGTCGTTTTCTCCGTAATCGGGTCGCTGCCGATAGCCTCAATCGAAATTGTGTCTAAGTTCCCGCCGATTTGCACACCCTGCCTGTTCGACGGCCGCCTGCCCGTCCCGTCGGTCGCGTGCCACCCCTGCTCGTCTTCGCGCAGCGTCTGCCAAATCACGTCGCGCCACACGTAGAACGTGACCACCGTGCCTTTCATGTTTCCGTTGTATGTAGCGCGGACGTACTGCTCGGCGGGCGTCGTCGCGGGGTTCACCTGTATGTCGGGCGTGTTGTGAATCGTTATGCCCAGTGCGCCTTTTCCGTTGTTAAGCGGCTTGTTCGGCTTTTTCAAGCCGCCTGCAGGGATATGCGCGGCTTCGTCTTTGGCTGCGCGAAGCCCGTCGGGGATTATTTTCTCGTTAATCCGAAGCGTCACACCGCCTGCGCCTATATCCCTGATTCTGTCGGGTTTAAGATACATTTTTGTTGTCCTCCTTGATTTTGTTATAGAAAGGCTCTAACTTTTTGAGTGCCTTATTATGAATGTAATGCACGGAACGCAGGCTCATAAAGCACTCCTCGGCGACCTTGTCCCACGTCTGCCCCAAAAGGTAGCGCCGCTCAAGCAGCGCACGTTCCTCAAGGTCCTCGAGGTTATTGATTAATCCGATTATTTCCTCCTGCAGGTCAACGTATCTGTCAATATCCTCGTTAAGCCGCTCTTCTAATTTATGTATCTTTATTAATGCGCGCTCAACTTGGCTTTCGGGTTTGCTATGATTTTTATTTCTTACATCCCTGAAACTGTGCGATTTCAACCCGAAATGTTTCAAATGCTCAAGAAGATTAAAAGAGCTGTCAATCACTTTGTCAAGTTTTACAGCTTGCGATAAATATTGTTTAAGTGTCATTTTTATTTTCCTCCTCATTTTCCTCTTTTTTGCTGTTAAGCTTAAGCTGCTGCAGCGTTTTCAGCAGCTTCTCCGGAACCGGCACGCCCATCTCCCCGGCGTTCTCAAGCAGCGAAACCCCCTCGTTCGCGATGAACAGGAAAATCGCCGCCGTTCTGAGCCCCGCGCCGCTTTGTATGATGTGTGCGTCGATGATGTGCGCCAGTGCGACTACTACGAACATCATGATTTTTTTACAAATCCCTTTAAAGCCGATGTCCGATGATAATTCTTTCCTGTGAATCGCTTTTAAAACGCCCGATATGTAGTCAATGAATGTTATGGCGATTAATGCTATAAGAAGCCCGTCCATTTCCCCGAATATAAAGCCGAGCGCCGCGCCGATTGCGGCGATTACAGCGTCTATGATTTTGCCGGTGTTCATGATGTTTTGTCCTCCTTTTCAATTCCTGCGAGTTCTTCCGCAACAGCTTCCCGCCAGCGCTCCGGCACGCCGTCAAGCGTGATATTTCCGAGTTTAATCTGAATCACATAAAACTTAACCATGTAAATCACCTGCCAATTCTGCCAGTTCGAGAACCGCCGCCGACAATGCCTGCACCTGCTCCTCAAGCGTGGGTTTCGGCGAGGTAATAATCGGCTCAGTTTCTTCGGGTTCGGGTCGCGGCGTAATCGTTATATCGCCGTCCCCGATTTTTTTATTCTCAGGCATGGTTTTCACCGTATAATCGAACTTATAAAATTTAAAATCAATCTCACCCTCATGTTTTACGTCATAAGGCGGTTGTGCAGATTCAGCTATTAAAGCACCGATTATTTTATTTTCGTGTATAAATAAATACATTTCTTTGCCCCCTATAAAATTGTAAGTCTGCAGCGTAAAGTGCCCCAAGTATCGCTGACGGGTCTTGTATTAATAAGAAAATCACTATACAGTGTCGCAATAGGCGTTCGGTTATCCCCCGCTAACAGTGTTAAACTTGATACCCCATGCCATGTCCAAAGCAAATATGTTGCAGCTGCTTGTAACTGGTCAGAATTTATATGAGCTACTAACAATGCACTTCTCATTCCCGATCCGGTTGGAAAATCGGGGAAAGCAGGAAAACCCAAACTACCATATGTTACTGAACCGCCCGGCGGGATTGAAAAGAATCTTTGCATATTATCTTGCTTTGAGTTTGCCAAATCCCGCGCCGTCTGGTCAACGGCACTGCCTGCGGAGGCTGCATAGCCTGCACTATTCGCATAATCCACACTCAAATTAGGAACATCTGCTTGATTCACTTTCCCCGCGAGCGCCGCATTAAACGCAGTTACATCAACCTTGCTCACGAGAAGCAAGTCAATCTGCGCCCGCGTATAATAATCTGTTAAATCTACTTTCTCGGTTTCAAGCGGCTGCGGCTTCGCACCGTCCCACCAGTAGTCGGGCTCGCTGCGCGCGATTATGTACAGGTTGTCGCCGATATTAAGCGTCGCGGCATTTGCAATAACTTTCAACCACGCCTGCATTTCTGCGGTGTCGGAAAACACCTTCGCCCGCGCCCTGCCCTCCGCGATTCCGCGCGCTTCGTCTATGCTAAGCTTCAGCGCAGCGTCGCCCGCAAGGCGGGCAGTGGTTTCGGCGGTGAGGGAGGATTCAATACTGCTTTCAATCCGCACTATCGCTTCTTCAAGCTCCTCCCGCGTCACCAAAACACTTGGGTCAATCTCGGCATGAATCACGCACTCATTAGAAAGCGGAAGTAAAAACCCAAATTCAAGTACAAACTCGGGGTTCGTGGATTCCGCAGGGATTTCAATACCTCTGCTGTCCTGTATAATCGCAATAAAAGTATCGTTTCCCGTCTCTCCTGTTTTTCTCGCATAAAGCCCGACTTGCTTTAGAATATACAGACTTTCAAGCCCTATATTATTAACTCTGATGATAACTTCTCTGCCTTTTGCCGTGCTTCTGATTCCGGCAATCGGCAAATTCATTTCGGGCGCGGTTACTCTCATCTGCGTCATTAATGACGCAGTGGGATATGTAGAAAATCCCCCCGTTGCCCTTACAATGTCAAGCCCGTTTTCGTGCAGAGCCTCATTATATAAACTCATTCCCGAATTAGTTATAACCGTCTCAGTCCATGCCATATAGTTTCACCTCCGTGTTTATTCTAATGAATGTAGATATGGGCTTAACCCCGACATACGCCGTTGCCTCTCCGTTAATCGGTGTCCTATAAACCACCTCTTCAACGTGCGAACGCAGATTCTTGTTAAAATGAATCTTCTCTAACGCCTCCCGTTGTTTATCGGGGTTGTTCGGGTCTGCTGTAATAATTATTTTGAACATATACGGCTCACCGCCGTACTCAAACCACTCCTGCACAAACGTATCGGGGTAAACAGCACTCAGCGCAGTTTCAACCGCAAATTTTGTCCCAAGCCGCTTGTGAACCCTCACGCTGTCCTTAATCACTTGCCGCTTAATTTCTATATCATGGCTGTCGTCATACCAGTCCACACTCAAATCACGCGCTATTATATCAAGAATATCTTCGGGAAGCTCGTTAATGCGCGCATAAATAACCGCGTTTCTTGTAAGGTTCATATTTTCCCGCATAGCCTCGGAAATCACTTTTCCGATTGCAAGCATTTCGGGGTTTTCTTTAAGTGCAGGCGGTAAAGTACGAGTAAAATCGAAGTTATAAACGTCATTAATCATCTTCAATTCCCCCATAAATCACGTTGGAATTTTGTAAAACCGCAACCGCGTGCCTCTCCACAACAGTAAAAGCAGGGCTTCGTATTTCTGACCGCTTCGCGCCTGCGTTTCTGATGAGCGTTGTAAGCTCATCAGGGTTAATATCCCGCCCCATAGCCGTAGTCTGCCAATTTTTATACTGCTCGATTGCCGCTTCAACGTCCCGCCTAATAACCACCGCGCTGTTTTCCCTCGACCGCGGAATAAAATATGTAAGGTCAAGATTAAAATTCACAGCGCCTGGCGCGTTTACGGTCACTAAGTCTGTCAGCGGCCGCACGTTATCAGCCGAAACGGTTTTCAGCACTATCTGCTTCATTTCATCGCCCGGCATAACGCCGCCCTGTAAAATAATCCGAATATCAACTCTCGCCGGTGACGGGCTGTATGCTTTTGCGTCGGCAATAAGTGCAGATGCTGACTTCGCATAATATTCATAAGCTCCGGTAGGGCCCGCGGTAGAAAACGTTTTTAAACTCAGCTTATATCTTTCATAAAGTGCGTCGTCAGATTCTAACTCCGCTCCGCCCTCGCTGGTAGTGATATTCTCGACACGCTCAAATAGCGGGAATAAATCCACAATCTGCGAAATCTGCCCCGCTGTAAATCCGTTTCCGATGATTCCCTCAGTAAGGCACACCGCTGGTACTTCAACGCTTGTTTCACCCGACGGGATTGTTGCCGTTTCAGTTGTAGCAAAAGTAATTTCACCGTCAACGCTAACCCGTGTTCCTGCTTCAATAGTAACAGCAGACGCCTGCTGTGCGGAAATATAAAAACGCAGTGTTGTCCTTGCCGCTTGAGGTTGTAACCTTTGCACATCTCTGAACATATCTGCAAGCGAATCCAAATAATCATCATTTGCATACCGCGCTAAATTCTGCTTCGCCGCTGTATCAATCAGCACCCGCTCCTGCACAAATAAGTCCGTAACCCATGTTAATAACTGCCGCACCGGGTCAGCGGGAAAAAGTGTCCTGTCTAAAAACACCTCTGCCGCTGAAATAACAGCGTTCAGAAGTGCTTCTGTGTTAGTATCAACAAAATTTATATCGGGTAAATTGCTTTTTCTCGCATTAACTGTCAATTGTCCATTGTCAATTGTCAACTGTCTTCACCTCTACTTTCGGAATCAGCTTCCCGTATTTATCGTCACACTCGAATGTAATGCTGACTATTTCTGCTCTCGGCTCATATCTGCCTATTTTTTCATATATTTCAGAGGTAAGAAGCGACTGCGCAACCTGAATCGGTCTGTCGGTAATCTCCGTGCTGATTCCGAATTCACGGTCAAGTGGCACCGAAAACGTCGGCGTCGCTAATATTATTGCGACGTTCTGTTGTATTTCCTCCTCACGTGAGGCGGGCATAATATTTATATTCACGATTTCATCTCCTTGAATATGAATTTAGTGTCACTGTCACCCTCGCCGCGAGCAGATTACCTTGATTGTCGAATCTGTCGAGCGACCTTGAAAGCCTCGTAATTACCCACTGTCGGCTTCCGATAATCCTTGTGCCTAAAATAAGTATCATCGCATCACCACGCCGTTCGGCTTTCCACAGTTTCGTAATTTCCGCCATAGGGTCAGTACCTAAAGACACCGAAAAATTCATGGTAAAACTAATCGTGTCTATGTTTATTCCCGTGAATTCGAGAAGCGCGTCTCTGTTATGCCTGTTGTGCGTCGCGAATCTCGCCGAGCTGTCCCAGCGCATATTATTAAAAGTGCGTATTTGTTTATTAGAAACAAAAAAGGGAATATCCCCTAAAGCCCCTATTCTCGCCATGTTTATAACCCTCCGATAATAACGCCGTCGCCCTCGCCATTAGTTAGTAAAATGCAAAGTACTGACTGCCCGACTTTCGGAAACCAAAGCGTATTATTTAAAATAGCAAGCGGTGCAGAAATATGCGGTCTTCCGTTTTCGTCCGGCTTATCTGCAAAGCTCACCCGCGCCGTTCTTTTTACTGAATCTACCGAGCTCACAGCCCCGATTCTTACGTTCATTCTTCGTCCTCCGCCCGCCTCAGCATTAACTGCGCCGTATACCCGCTTCCCGTAATATTGCTTGTATTTCGTGAAATAATATACTTGCCGTCAAAATATCCCCAGCCTATAACTTCAACGCAAACCCCTGCATATAACGAAACGTCCCCGACAAGCGTAAACGCCGCCGAAAACGCTTCTTTATTCTTCTGCCGTAATCTCCGCATTGCAAGGTTTCGAGCTTCATTACGGCTGTTTACTTTCTCGTTAATTTCAAGTGTGATTCCCCCGGGGTCTGAATCCCGCGGCGTATATGTATACTCAATAGTGATTCCCGTAATAGGATTCGTGTAACTCACGCGGCAACGGCTGTAATTCGCGTCATTGGTAGACGCATTAAACCTCCACGACTTAACATCAGCTTTTCCCCGTTCAATTTTACGCACAGCAGGCTTTTTTTCAAATTCTGCCGCGTCAAAAAGCACGATAATTCCGCTCGTAACTTTCAACGAAATCCCCGCATTATAGCAAAGTCTGCTTAAAAATGAAATATCCGATTCAAGCACCTGCTCACGCCGCTCATAAACAGGGTCAAAATCAGATATAAACATACAGTCCATGTTGTTTTTAGCCGCAATTTCCTTTGCAATCGCCGAAAGTTTAATATTTTCCCACGCCCGCGACTTCTTCTGCGTCTGCACGGTAGATGAATTAGGCAGCGAAGTGCAATTCAAAGTAACCGTAGAACCTCTGTCCGCTCCTCCGTTACTGCCCAAATCATCAATTTCAAAGCTTCCGCAGTCCATAACGCGGTCTTTTCCGTCCCCGTACCAATTCCGTTGAATAATCACAGCGGAAATATTCATGCCCTTTAAACCATTTGCGCTGCTTTGAACGTTTTCATTAATTGTCAATTGTCCATTGTTAATTGTCAATTGCTCTTCGTGTACCCACCCATAAACATTAGAATCCCCTGTCGCTCCGTTTTGCCGTCCACGCTCATGAGCCCCGCCAATAAGCGCATATTGCTGACGCCCTGTAGGGTTTACATTCTGCACCCAAGCCGGCCCGGCAGTGCGAATCCCGCCCACAGGCGTAACGTCCATCGAGGTATTATAATGCTCGCCGCCCTTGAACCAAACTATATCACCCTGCTTAATTCCTGCACCGCTCGCGGGCGTGACTGTCTGCGGAAGCGGCGGCGGCTTCTTGAACCATTCAAGCCAAATGCCGTCCTTGTTCTCAAGCTCAATACGCAAATCGTCGGCTTTGTCTGCCTCTGAATCCATATATGTCATTGAAATCAAATGTCTGTTTATATCCCCG
>WRCY01000018.1 GCA_009783695.1 Oscillospiraceae bacterium | reverse complement strand
TTTTGCCTTAAATCCAAGATTATCGGGGTCGGTGAGATATGCATCCATGTACTTGTTTACGAGATGGAGCATATTATTGCCATCCGAGCGGGTCGGATTACGCAGGTCAATGACTGCGACATCGTATCCGTAATATTTCTTAGCTATACTTGCGTAATTGCGATATAGGTCGCCCTTTGTGTCGGTAGTAATGAAACTCATTCCAGCGGCACAGACGTATTCGAGGTTGGGGTACAGGAAAAATGCCGTTTTCCCGACACCCGCTGCGCCAATCATCAGTGTATGCACATCGCCGGTGTCAACAAGCGCAGTGGTCGAACCGGCTCTGGTATTACAGCCGATTATAAGCCCTTGCGCGGTTGGGCGATTCTCGCCTCGCCGCCACAATTCCGGCGTAAATAATATATGTTCGTAGGTTCTGCGGATTTCGTTCTTCGTTGCCCAGCGAGCCGTTCCATGCTGACCGTCGCCGACCGTCCGGCTCTTTATCCCTCTGAGTGTATATAACCGTGAAATCATAGCGAGACCGCCGATTACAAAGAACATTAACCCCGCTACACCCATTAATAACAAAACTCTTTGTATTTCTGTTTCCAATATTAATCCTCCCTCACATAATTGCCATGCTTTGAATAACACTCTGCTCTTGTTTCTGTTCTTCCAATCGTAAAAAAGAAAGGGTCTTAACACATTCCCGCGCAAGGCTTACATAGTTATTTATTTCGTTTTCCCGCTCTGTTGTCGTCCGAATCCCCGCAGTTCGCTCCTGTGCATAGAGCTTCTTAAATGACCCATATATATCATCACAACGCGAACGTATTCCACCTTTGTCTTTGTGAGGCGTGTATTCCTGTGTCATTTGTTCAGTAAGCTGCTCTACGGTGACCGGTTTCCCGATGCGTTTCATCTGCCCGGTGACAGACATAAGCGAGTGTGCATAAATATTCACAAGTGATTGCGTCATATATGCGTATTTTCCACCTTTAGCAAGACGGGTCAGTATTTCAACTTGCTTGCCGATGCTTTCCATACTCGCTTCTTTTGGTAATATATCACCGTGAACATCACAAAGCTCACTGCAGAGCTCGAAGAACATCTCAAGCTTGGGATTCTCCTGAGGAGGCTCGGCATCATAACCGAGCTGTGCTTTTCTGTCTTCGTTCCAGTCTTTATTAAACGGACGTATAACCTCAACATCGGTATATCCTCGCTCTGCAAGTATTTCGGTCAGCCGGTACGAAGCTTCAATGCCGGCATGGTCGTGGTCTAAGCAGAGGCGGATTTTATTAATATGCGGACTCTGCTCCAGAATCCATAGCATCGCGTGTTCGGTCACGCCGTCGAGCGCGATGTAGCTGTGATTTTTCCAACTCTGTTTATTCATCGTGATATATGAAAGCATATCAATCGGTGCTTCAAATACATGGAGAATAGAGCCGCCAATGTGACGGAAACAATAACGAGGGTCAGAACCCTCTACATTGCCACGATAGCCGCCCTCGGAATATGTTCCCCTCTTATGTGCGTGTTTTGGGACGCTGTTCTCGTCACAACCTACAAACACGGCGTTGTGATGCTCCTTATCCTCATATAATATACGTTCATGAGCAAAGTGCGAAATTATTTCGCTGTCAATATACCGTTGTTTAATGAGATATGCAAAAACACGCCGCATATTATCGCTGCGTTCGGGCAGAACGAAGGGTTTGCGTTCTTTATTTACTTTCGGTTTGTCAGTGAATTTAATCTCACCCCGCTCGCCGTTCAGGAGCATGGTCACGGCTTCGGGGTAGGAGAGGTTATAGAATTCCCGCACGAATTGCACGGGCCCGCCGCCGCGCTGTTCGTATTGATTGTACCATTCACTGCCTCTAATCGTAATCCCGCGATTATTCTTCCATCGCCATTCTCTGCCGGAGCGTTCGAGTTCTTCACCTTGACGCTGCAGGAAATCTACCAAATCAACAGCGTTGGCGCGCTCTTTTTGCGATTCTGTGAAATGTATATATGGGCTTCTTTTATATGAAATTCGCATGTTATCCTCCATTTATATATTCTGTTGCGGCGTATAATCGTCGTGGGCGTGACCGAGCGCGATTTTCTTCTCGCGTTCTTTGCTGCGAGCTTTTTTGTCCGTGCAACCGCGATGTTTCATCTGCATGACACTATCCTCAAATATGCGGCTCAGATGATGAAAAAGCCGAACAACTCCCTGCGATGCTGGCGGAGTAAAACTATCCGCGTTGTATTTATTTTCATCAGCGGAGTTATTTATTTTTTCTTGTTCAATAACTATTTCGCTATCTGAAATCTGAATCGCTTCGTTAATAACAATCTGCCGGATTTTACTGAGCTCTTTCTGTTGTGACAGCGGGAGCAGTTCCGGCATTTTGTCTGTGTATGAACGCAGGACTTCGCATTTCATTTCATGCCACGCAGCATAAGTCTTCGCGACATTCTCGGTTTTGGCAAGCTCGTCTATAATTCGGTTGATTATGGCTTTTACGTCTGTTTTGAGATAACCGTAGACTTTCTTGCCGCCTGTATTCCGAAGCCGCTCGGCAAGTAAGAGTAAATCATTTTCAAGGTTCTTGTTTATTTCAATCCCCCAACGCATATTTTCAATCAGCGATTGCAGATTCTTCATCGCCTGTTCGTTTATTTCCTCGCGGAGCTCGGTCTGCTCTTTGTAAATATGGAGCAGGTCGTCTTTGAATATATCACGCGCGAACATGGAGCGCATAGATTCAATGCCGCGTTCGGTGAGATAACCTTTCTTCGGGTTCGTCGAATAAACCACAAGATGAACATGAGGGTGATGACTTTCGTTATGAAAGCTCGCATACCATTTCAAGTCTTCCTGCGGGATTTTTGTGTGTTCGGCAATCTGTACACGCTTACTGCGAATTAAATTCATCCACGCTTCGGCATTATCATAACCGAGCCGTTCTGCATCTTCACGCCGCAGGCTCATCACATTCGTCCACACGTTTCCGGAATGACCCGCCACTTCATCAGCGACTTGTTCCAGCACTACCGGAACACCTGCGTCGGTGAATAAACCGTGTGTGCCGAGTTTTTCTGTGCGTGGACGGTTAGCAATGTAGTCCATGTAATTCTTTCGGCTCTCAGTACGGTCGAGGTTTTCCTCAATTGCTCGTATAATGAATTCGGAAGCGTTACCACGATTCGGTTTTAAAAGGTAGTCTGTGTATTCATGCATGGTTTTCATATCGGAGAAATCATTAATAATTCTTCTGATTAAACGCTGCTGGTTCTTCGTAGAATCAAGCAGCATGTCCGTACTCGGTACGCTCTCAGCACCCTCGCGTGTTGCAATGTACTTCATAAAATATGATTTTTGATTTCTTGCAGATGGCTTCATATATCGGCTGGTAAATATGACACGCGGCATAATCAGTTACCAACTTCTTCGCAGTTAAATTCATCGTGTGATTTTACAACGGACTCGAAATTTACAGCACCGATGGATTTCTTTACTTCCTTTACGCACTTACCGCGCAGCTTTGTTAGATAATTTTCCGGCAACTCGTTGAGCTCAGCAATAATATGCATCATCATACAGATTTCGAGGGCTAATTTAAACGTCACGCGGGATATGCGGTTTTCGGTTGTTTGAACGATTCCCGTGAGCATACTCGCGAGCGTTTTCGGGAGGAAATCGCCTGCGTTTTGAGTATGAATAAAACCACTGTAAAACAACACGGCTTTTTCAACGAACTCGCTCTGGCTGGAGCAGTTATCTTTTTTATAAAGCTCCATGATTTTATTCTTTACATGCGGATGCAGCCAGAATGCACTTTTCTTTTTTAGATCGTTGTTCATTTTATTCTCCTTTGCGATAATTACATCGATTGTGAGTTCATGCCCTCGTCCTGCTCGCCCACATATGGTGCGTTATTTTTGCCTTCATAGATTTCTTCAAGTTCTTCTTTCGTAATATCGAAATTAGAAAATAACCAATCGTCAGCATCTTTTGGGTCTGCGAACAACTTTCCGGTTTCCTTTCGGGCGTGTTCGATTACTTGAAAGAGCATATCGTTTCGTCTGTTTATAAAACTGTTAAAATCACGCACGACTCCGCGGAGCCTGTTAATTTCTCTCATTCGTGCATTTGCTATATCTTCCCAATCCATAAATATCCCTCGTTTCTTTTGAAAAATAGCCGTAACCCCTATATTGGAACCCCGTTCAAAGTCTGTCATCACGGCATAAAACCGTTATATATTAATCCTTCGACCCCTGAACCGACCCCAAGCTGTTCAAACCGACCCCGAACATGAAACCCCATCAGCCCGCGTTGCGGGCTGATGTAGACTGAGGCATAGGGGTCAACGACCCCGCCTCTTTAACCTGCTCAGTTTTCGACCTTGTGCTTTCATCGGCAAACTGTCCACCTTGTCCTCGAAAACGTCACACAGGGCGCGACAGGGGGTAGCACGCGCATATTATTCTTATTCATCCTCCGGAGCTGTAAACGGCACAGAAGCAGGTCTGATTGACCGCACGGGAAGTTCGGGGCTTTCCCGCAGGGGTACTTCGATTCTTTCTCTCGGAGCATCGTTAATTTCTTTCTGCGGAATTTCGGGTTTTCCTTTTTGAGGGCGTGGACGGGGCAGCTTCTGCGATTTCGGTTTCGGTTCGTCTGCCATCAAGCGCGATTCGATATACTCACGCACCGGCGCGGGAACGTAATCCTCATACACCTTCTGCATGAAATGAGCGAACTCGGACTCGAGGTCTGCGTTTTTCTTGCCCATGTATAACTTTACTGCATTTAGCTTTTCGGCATCGAACGCCATTTGAATTGTAGTTTTGCTCATTATTTATTCCTCTTTTCTGTGTTATTTTATCATTATGAAAAAATCCAAAACGGGCCGCCAGCGCCTGCCCTTTGACTTACTTCGTCAACTATAAGTGACAGCTCCCAGCTCTGCTCGCTGCGCTTTATTGAAAAAGAATCAGCAACTAATATTTTACCATCGCTTGTGATTCCGCGAAGCAGAATAAAATGACCGCCGTTTGTAAAATGTCCGGGACCCATTAGCGCGATGACCAACTTGCCGTCATCTAAAGCATCGGATACCTTCTGCCACTCATGCCGTGCAACACCCTCTACAGTCAGTCCGAAATGCCTGCCGCCCTCCGGGATTATACTATGATATGAACCACCGTTCTCGTACCAATAACCATTCTCATACGCCCACGCTGTCATTTCCGACGGATTAATAGTCCTGTCTGTCAATGTAGATACCACCATCGCGAGTGTGGTCGGACCGCAGCCGGCTGAAGCGATTGTTCCGTTATCGCCATAAGGCTCTGCACCCCATCTTTTATCGGCTTGGTGGAAATACATAACCTGTGTTTCATTGCCTTCACCGAGATACTCAAAGTCTACTTCAATGAGACCGCTTGTCCAATCGCTATCAAAATTTTGACCATCATCGGGAATATTATCGCCGTAGAGGTAGAAGTTGTAAATCGCTTCTGCGTTCGCTTTTTCATCCACAGTCATGATTCTGCCGAGGAAATCGGTCATGCTGCTGTATACCGCACCTGTGTTTGTCAGCGCAAAAGTTATTTCTTCGCCGTCAATTGTTTTTATATCTGTGAAGGCGTTTAAGAAATTGGCGAGGTATTCATCGTTAAATTCAAGCGAATCCAGCTCGAAATGCAGGGCATAAAAAACAGCCTTGACTCTCACAGAGTTAAGGCTGCCTTCTTCTATTTCTTCGTTCTTTTCTGCGATTAATATATCTAACCTGTTAAAGACAGCATGCATGGCTTCGAGGTGTTCTCGGTACTCAGCCGGGACTTCATCCGGGAATTCGTCGCCGTCAAAAGCGTACAGCACCGCAGCCTTATTGTGGCTTGAGCCGCCGCCGAGTACAACGCATATTACAGCGATTACGAGGATTAACGGAGACAACACTGCGATGATTACCGCACCGACAACTTTTCGCGCTCTTTTATCAGTTGCGACGGTGAGTGCCGCCTTGATTGCCAATGTCGTGGTTGTAGGTTCTGCCATTACAAACCACCCGCCTTCCCGAATAGCTTCGCCTTATGCTCCGGCGCCTGCACCATGAGGTTATACCGCTCATTACCGCATTTATAAAGGCACACACCGCGCTGCGGATATTTAATCAGGTTATACTCGCTCTGCTCAAGCTGAAGGCTGTCGATATAGAACTTGGCATCAATATTACCGGAGTTGAACAGAAACTGATGCGTGGGAATCGAAAACAACGGCTTGGTAAATTCTCTGATACCGTCAATATTGAAATCTTCAAGATTCTGACTTGCGAGGATTACGGCGGAGTTTTTCTTTCTGACACGCTTCATGAAGTTTCGGATGTATTCTATGGCTGTCGGGTTTGTGAGGAAGAGATATAACTCGTCAATCGAAGCCACCGTGCTGCCGCCTGTAAGTAGCTCGTTGGACATATATGACAGCACATTGAACAACATTGCGTTCCTGACGTTCTTACTTGTGTTTAAAAGTTCCTTAACCCCGAAGGTAATAAAACGGTTATCGGTGATATTAGTGTGACCGTTGAAAAACATAGATTCTGCGCCAACGCAGAGAGAATGAAGCCCGAGAGCAATCTCGCGCATGATGTCGGCGGTGTAGAGCAAACGTGAGTTTTCATCGATGTTTTGGTACTCGTATTCGATGAGCTCATATAAATCCGATAGAACCGGATAATCCTCCGGTTTCAATTTATCGAAGTCCGTGCTGTCGGAAATGTTCCAGCTATCATATAACCGATGGAGCATAATCTCGATGGTATCAATTTCTCTGTCTGTAAAATCTTTGTAGCTGCGAAAGAAATCCTTGAGGAAGCTGATATGCTGACTTAATTTTGAAGTACAGCGGAATGCGTGGGGTGCTTCCATGTCATCCGAAGTTATATCTTCATTCCAAGTTTTAGGTTCGAGTACGTTTATAATATACTGTCCCGACATAAGGTCGATGAAACAACCGCCGAGATTATTCGTCAGGTCTTCGTACTCCATTTCGGGATCGAGCGCTAATATATTCATACCCGATTCCCGAAGATTACAGAGGATTAATTTGAGCAGAAAACTCTTGCCCTGTCCGCTGTTGCCCAGGATTAATGCGTTCGCGTTAGTCTTATCATCGGCACGCTTATTAAAATCAACGATGATATTTGAGCCGCATTTATCCCTGCCGATATAGAAGCCGTTTGCATCGGTCTTACCCGAATAATTGAACGGAAATAAATTCGCTACACTTGATGCAGGGAGTACGCGCTCAAATTGCCTCCCGAACACGTTATATCCGGACGGCATTACGCAAACAAAACCCTGCTGCTGACGCAGTAACAAATGGTCTACATTAAGCTTGGAGCGAATTAGCTCCGTCATTACTTCTGTCTGCAATAGTTTTAACTGCTCCATGTCACGGGCGGTGAGTTCTATAAACACGGCACAGTGCAGAAGCGGCTCACGGTTCCGGTGCATGGTGGCAACGATGTTCGCCATATCCTGCAGATTGCTTTGCGCTTCCACGGTTTGCTTGAGGTCATTAGTCTGCGCCTGTTTCATGCGGTTCTTGCTGGCAGCGTTTGCGATAATTTTCTTTTCCTCGATAGGAGTAACGTGCCGGGTATAGATTTTCAAGGTAACGCTGTCTTTTTCGCCGAGGTGACGGAGAATCGCCTGTTCATCGGTAGCCGTGGGGTACTCACGCAATACCCATACACAACGGTAGGTGTTGCCGCATATAAAGTGGTCGGTATTAAATTTAATAATTGACGGCGCGACCATATCAAGAAATTCTTTAATCCGTACATCTTCTGCCATGATAGGCGGTGACAATCTTTTCATATCCCTGTCCTTTCGTTTACATACTCATTCCTTGCTCCTGCGACATCTCCTGACCGTTCAGTTCCATGTGAACAAGGCTCGCTACGAGCGCATTCCTTGAACCGCTAACCTCATTTAAATACTCGGCGAGCTCCTGATTATTCCTTACGGGAATTTTCGCCGAGACCGTGGTATCGCAGGATTTGACGTTATCTGAATAATATTTGAATGTTTCATCGAATTCATCGGAAAGATTATCGTTTCGCATATTTTCAAGGAATCCATTAATCAAGCGATTGAGAACATTACCCACTGTTTCGCCGTTCTCAATTTTATTTGCTTCGAGGGCTTCGCGCTGGTCTATTGTGACTTTTACAAAAAGATTCATCATAGACTCCTGAACGGGCGGCGGAGCAGCTTGCTCCTGTTCGCTAACGGGTTCGGGTTCAATTTCAGCTGAAGGCGGTACTGCCGCTTCTGGCTCAGTAGCTTTCGGAGCACTGACCCTGACAATTTCAACGTCATACAAAGGGGTTTTAATAACTTTTTCCGTTTCATGTGCAGTTTCCGATTGACGGGAGGGTGTTTCGGCGGTCTGCGTTTGATGCTGCGCTATGTCGGCTTTTATTAAACTGACAAAATAATTCTTGACCGATAAGCCGCTTTCTTTGACTCGTGCCTCGTACTCTGCGATGAAGTCTTGGTCGTCGACCTGGAATGCTATTGTTCTTACTTTTCTTTCTGCCATTTTTCCTGTTACCTTTCTGTTAATCGTGTAATATTACCCAACGCTCGCCGTCGAAGCTTTCAAACTTTTCGGCGGTGACGTTCTGTTCAAAATAAACGGCGAGGATGCGTTTAATGTCATCCTCACCGGCGCGTTTCACTGTAAAGCCCTGCTCGTTCAATGTTTTTTCGATACGATTCAGATACGAGTGGATTTCATTATCCTTTTCGTTCCGCAGTCTTATGATAATCAAAAATTCACGCGCCGTCGCCATCTGCACCTGTATCCGGTCAAGGAACTTGAGATCGGCTTGAAGCAGTTTGCGAATGACGGGGTTATCCTCCTGCTCCATACGGTTTTTCAAGAACCTTTTGTTGTCTTCAAAGTTTTCGCGGGAATTAAGGCACAACATCTCGATTTCGGCGATGCCTTTAAGCACAGTCATCAGTCCGTAGATTCGCGCAGACAAACTTGCCGCGGATAACACCGAGACATTGCTCGGTTTGATAATGAAATAAACGAGGCTGTGTTTGTCATACGTCAGCAAGCTGTAATCGTTAATCTCCTTTACGCCGATGAGCTGTCGGGTTGAAAGCCGCTGACGCTCGTTTGCTTTTTCTTTTCTGTTCATTTTTTTATTTTAATCTCCATTCAAAGATTTGCTGTTTGGTTATAAAATAGGAACCGGCATATTTGATGAAATCAAGTATGCTGGTATCCGAGAAGCGAATCGACAGGAATCCGTATACCGCAGTACCGACAAGCGGAATAATAAATCCGACCTGTGTCAGCGCGAAAACAGAGATGAGGAGGCTGACACCGATGATTCCGATATCCCGAATCTGCCACAATCCGAGCATCGCTTTTGCTTTTAAATTATCGGGGTAAATGCACATTTTAAATCCTTTCTTTAGTTGCTCATATTCATGCCTTGTGCCGGTTCAATTTCGGTGGTTTGTTTCTCAACCCAGCGTTTTATGGAGTCCATAGTTTCACAGGTTTGCCCCTCGAAGTTATAAGGCTTATTCACGAAGTCCCAGGCATCCCCGGCAAATTCGGGTGTGTCAATATCAATCAGATACTGCCGTGCGCATTCATCAAGCCGTCCCCAAAACGCCTCCTCGGTTTTGCATTCTTCAAACGCTTCTTGCAAAACATCAAGATACAGATAATTAAGCACAAGCTGACCGCCGGCATTGCTGTTAGGATTATAATACATTTCCTTTATATAACCGGCGCGTTCGTCGACATAGAATTTATCCGCCTCGAAATCGGTATTGTTCTGTTTAATATATTGATTGTTGTTGAATACGGTTTCGGTTTGAGTGGATTCGCTGCTGTCAAAAAAGCGGACATACAGATTCCCGCCTTCTGTAACTATACGATGCCCTTCGAGATATATACTCCACTCGGCAGCGCGGTTTGTCAATGTTTCACATAGCTTCTCTATATCATCAGAGGGTAAATCCGCATTTATAGAAACATTGAATATGCCATGTAATTCGCCGTCAATGAGTTCTACGCCGGGCGTTACGTTAGTCACATTCGGGTGCTTGATATTAAAAGTATATACTTGCTCTAACGCTTCGGCAACCTTATCGCGATACATCGAAATTATATCTTCGGGGATATAATTATCATAGGTTATTCTGCTGTTATCGTCTTCGTAGTATAGTTTATACGACATCGGAGGACAGTAAAATTTTATATTCATATCGATTCACCTTTTCTTTCTGTTATTTAGGTACAGCATTCACAACTTTTGAACCTAAATTCGCAACAGCCTGTGCCGCATAAATAGTACTCATAACATTCGCTCTTGTCCCTGTTTCGAGTCCGAACATTCCGCAGATTCGCGGGATTTCCGAGCTTGAAATCATAAGACCGAGCCCGAGGAGCATATTGGCATTGAACACCATCAGCCCTGCAACAAGTATCGTAGACTGCAAAAACGCCGTCAGACACAAACCTACAACCTGTTTACCCCACTGATAGAAGCCGTCAACATAGCCGCGAGGGACGCTGAACATATACAGGCTGCCGACCGCGATTTGTATGAGCAGAACACCGCCGCGTTTGAGGTTCGCGAAAAACACCCTAATTACAGCAAAACCCATTACGATAATACAAAACAGGGAAACGAGGATATTCATGCTTGGACCGATGCTGAATGAATTCAAAGCCGAAACAGACAACACCGTTATGTTAAACCCATACCCCAATGTTCTCGATATATCCGCACCAAAAGAACCCTGCAAGGTTATTGCGAATTTATACAGCTCAATCGGCAGCACAGTGAAAAGCCCAACCGCCATAAATCCTTTCAATGAATTAATAAGCAGGTCTTTTATATTACCTCTGCCGTTCTGTGATTCGATGGCATATTCAAACCCGGCGACAATAAGCCCGGCGACGAATAACGCCCAGCCGAAGTAATGAAACAACAGCACAGTCGCTCGCACCCAGCTCATGTCAAACAAGTCTGCTCCCATGTTGTTCATCATAAAGAAAAAGTTGTTAAGAAAATTGACAATCTGCTGATATATCCAGTTTAAAATCTGCCCGAGGATTATATCTGCCACGAAATTGAAAATAAACAAGGTTTAATTACTCCTTTCAAGTTTTTATTGCATATTCATGCCGGAATTTTGTTCTTCGTTCATTTCTGCAATGAGCTCGTCTAAACCCTCTGTTTTCATAAGATTCAATATCAATTCTTTTTCACTTTCTGTTATATCTTCGACAAGTTTCTCGGCAATCAATTCTGCATCTTCAGCGCGGTGAATATACGTAACGTCAAGTCTGCCGTCTTCAGGATAATAATCCGCGTATAGATTGACGTATTCGTCAGTGTCTTCGGTGTTTAACCCGAACCGTTCATCTACGTCGAACCATATTTCTATATACGCATTGATGTGGTTGCCTATGATGATTAACTCACTGTCAATTGATATATTATCATTTGTCATTTTTATACTCACGATTTTTCCTCCCGCAATAAGAAGCGGAGCCGGTTATCCGGCTCCGTCATTTAATATTAAATCTGTACTGCCGCAGGGAAATTGCCAACGGCGGTTCGCCGTTAAATTCCGAGTATATTCCAAATATACAGCGGCGCAGTGATTATAAATACCAAGCATCCAAACAGAATCGCCGGAGCTGCCCACTCGAATTGCCCATGCTTGCGGTAATCGAAATATGCCGTGCCGAGCTTGACGAAAAAGAAAATTGCAAGTATTGTAGCGCATACGGGGAATACCACGTTATTGACGACAGCCTTGACCTGTACAGCCGCCGTCGTCCATGTCTGCTCAACTGCGCCGGCTACATCGCCTGTTGTAGCGGATGCCGCAATTGCGAACATGATAAATAAAATGATTGCCGCGCCTATTGCAATTAATATTATTACTGTTTTTTTCATATTTTCATTAAGTCCTTTCTTAACAAAATCGGAATGAAAACATCGTTTTCCCCGGTTTTGTATCAATTGTTTTAAACTTGTTTCTTCTTTTCTTTCTGATTTTTACGGGCGCATGGCATTTACCTGCCAGTCGTCCCAAAGACTCCCCGATATGGTCACCGAATCGTTAAGATTCACG
The DNA here is from genome assembly GCA_009783695.1 of Oscillospiraceae bacterium. Taxonomy (GTDB): domain Bacteria; phylum Bacillota; class Clostridia; order Oscillospirales; family Ruminococcaceae; genus Ruminiclostridium_E. Next base: position 25,776 of record WRCY01000018.1, on the reverse strand, counting down.
GAGAGCATTCCTGCCGGCGTCCATGCGTCAATGAGCCATGTGTAGGTTGTATATGTTCCGTCAGGAAACCAAACCGGTGTAAAATGTGTTCGCCGGTTATAGGTGCTATAGTTGTTGGGTCTGAATTCAAAACGGCTTCCATGACCGCTTTGTGTTCTGTCAAGAACCCGCCAATAATTCCGGTAACGGAATTCGGGGAAATAAGTTAAAGCGTTTTGTGCGCCGGTAACAGCGGAGGATTGATTGGAGCTGATGTTTGCCGTGACAATTTGATTTACTCCGTAACCGCTTTTCATGGTTTGCCCCGAAGCAGTCGGATTCATGGTATCGGGAATAATATTCTTTGTCGCGGTAAGACTCGCGTTGTATCTGTCATAATCGAATTCCCACCATCCCTCATCAACCCATCTGCCGAAATCCTGCCAATGCCAAAATCTGCGCCATCTACCCTCGTCAACCCAACCCAAATCCGAGTAAAAGCGCCAGTTTGACACCCACTCCCAGTAACTGACCCAACGCCAGTCGCTGTGCCATACCCAATGTGCCTGCCACCAGGGACGCCACACACCCCATGAAGCGCTTGTCTTCTGAGGATTACTCGGTATATTCGCATTTATGAAGCTGTTGTTTCGGTCATCGGCTACAGGGTTCGGCGGTATATTTTCGGGGAAGTCAACGATTCGCGCTCTCAGCGTGATATTGGTTGACGATGCGCCGCCTGTCGCCGTTACAGTAATCGTCACGTTCTGCGGAACGGACGGTGTCCGCCATCGCACCCACACAAGCTGGCTGTCACCGTGCGGGTAGTATACATTGCGGACAGTGTAATTAGCGCCGCCGACGTTGAATCTGACAATTACAGACCTGTCCGGGTCTGATTGCCCGCCGCTTATTGTAACTGCCGTGATTACCTCGGTATTGACACGATATTCTAAATCATACCCTATGATATCAATCTTCTCATCTTCATCATCATCGGGACTTTCAGTAAAACGGACGATGCCTACACCGAGAAACGAGATTATATCCGAATTACTCGCTCTTTCTGACCTGCTTCCGTTCCATGCACTATATCCGAGGTCAGCTCTTTCAAGGAACATCGCAAGCGGAAGATTCTGATGTGTCAGAGGAGCCATCTTTGAACGTAGTCTGCCGCCGAGCTGTTGGTCGTATAATGCCGCTTCGGTCGCGGTCATCGCCATTCTTACACTGTTAAATGTAAAGTATGCAACCGGTTCAATCATCATCGTATAATCACCGTTTATAAGAACATCGAAGTTCATTCCTGTATGATTCGCAATACTGCGAATCACCTGTTCATCGGTGAAATAGCTGCGTATCGCTTCGATATTATTACTGCTGCCCGATACGGGAATAATTGAAGGCAATGCCTGCGCCGGATTAATATATTGATACGTTCCGGTATTAACCGCGAGCAATGAATCGTTCCTGTAGTGCTGCTTTGAGTTCTTGCCGAAATGCGCTGCTATGTTATTCGGTGTTCTGTTTGTAATATCAATCGGCGTAGCTACCACAACATTATCGGCCACTCTGACAATACTCACCCTTACGCCTTCATCGCCTGTATTCCAAAAGTCTGTAGCTGTTCCGCTCCCCATACCTCCGCCGCCTCCTTCAACATTCGGGTCGCCGACCTCGGCAAAAACTGTAAACGGCAGACTTAGAATAAAAGTAAGCGTAAGAAAAAGTGTAATGATTTGTTTCATTTTCTATCTCCTTGACCACAAAAAACACAGCAATTACGCTGTGTTTATAAGATTATCGTATTATGATTTATCCCATGATGCCTATTTTGTTACCACTTTCGAACATATCATCTGCCTGTGTCGCCAGACCGCCGCCGCCGTGGTTATCAACCCATCCGAAGCCGGGGATGTAAATTTCGCCGTCTCTTATATCGCCTCCCTGCGGCTTTTGATTATCCGGTTCCTGCGAAACTTCCGAGGCAGGTGTGACAGTGTCGGGCGGCTTATTGCTTTCGTCTGTAAGGTCTTCCGGTTGTGGTATTTCTACTACCACGCCGTCCGGTGTCCGTGTCGGGTCTGTCAGTTGTTCCTCGCTCGGTTCGGGTCGCGTTATGTCCGGCTGAATCGTTTGCTCGGTGCCGGCAGATATGGCCCCGCTTGGTTTTTGCTGTGTCCGCTTTGCCGGGTTTATTGTGACATCTGCATCTTGATTGTTTATGTTGTTTGCGATAACGCCGGGGTTGATGACAAGGTTTCCGATGATTACGTCTTTCGGAGCGGGAATAGTCTCGGTTATTTCCTTTTCTGCTTGGAATCTTGCTCCGAGTATAACTGCCATTAACAGGCATACTGCGCAGAGTCCTGCGATAAGAGAATACTTTCTCATTTTAGTTTTTGTAGTTTTCATGACTTGGAACCTCCTTAAATTTTATTAACGGTTCCGGTCGCATTAGCGCTGCGCCGGCAATTTTCAGTCTTGTTTAACTTTTTAAGCAGGCGGCTTCCTTTCTCACCTACACAGTATCACAAATTTTAGCGGAAGTCAACTATTATTTTGAAAATATTTAGAATTTATTTATCCATCCCGCACGGACTCTCAGCGTGATTCGGAGCGGCGGCAATGCGTTCCCCGCGAAGCTCACGGGAACTTCCAATTGTATTGTCGCATCCGCTGTGAATGGCTGTGCGTTCGTCCGGTCGGAAGGTGCGAGAGGTGTGTTATTCACTGTGATATTCAATCCCGACAGCCGAAGCTCCTGTTCGCCGCTCCCAATAAGTTTCACGCGATGACCGCCGCTCTGCTGCAATCCGAGCAGGGTTTCCAATCGTCCCCATACATCGCCGTGGTCAATGCTTGCCGTGAATGAACCCGCATTCGGCTGAAACCCTGCCGCGTAACCTTCCCGCGCACTATGGTATATGTCATTGTAGTTATCATTAACCGTGGCGACAATTGCACTTTGTAAGGCATCACGCACACCTTTTGCAATGATATTAAGCCGGATGTATTCCGATATTACCGTCATAATCATAATCAGTGCAATCACGATGGCAATAGCGAGCGGCATTGAAAGTCCTCTTTTGTTCGTTAATATACGTTTTACACTGCTCATTTCCAGTACACACCACCCTTTCCGCTCGCTCTTGAAGTCAGTGTCACGGGGAAGCTCCCGAACCCTCCGAACAGACCGAGATTTCGCTGAAGGGTCAGTGTAACCGTGACTTCCTGATTCAACTGAATATTTCCTGTAGCCGACCACGTAATCGTCGGATTAATTCCCAATCTGTCGCTGAGCTCGCCGGCTCTAATAGTTGTTTCAACTCCGACCCGCCCCGATATTTCTATTTCCCGAATTAGCTCGGTAGCGAAAGTGTCAAGCTGGTTCTTCTCTACAAAGATAGGCAGTATTCTAACCGCTAATGCTATGACCATCATGGAGCATAAGACCAAAACAACCACATCTATGAACCCCTCGCCGCGTTTTTGCCGTAGTATTCTTGCAATCAATATGAACATCTCCTTTACATAAAATAGCGGCACCTTTGCTGGTGCCGCGATAATATCGAAATTATTTAACCGAGTGTTTGTGTATTTGTCTGCTCCGGTTCTATACGTTGTTCGACGTGGAGCTTGACAGCTTGGTAGAAATTATCAGCTTTTTCTATTATTTCCTCGGCTTCTTCACGGTCAATCTGTTGGTAATCTTCATAATCGCTTGCATTTCGCAAAGCACCCGCCATTCTGATTATTTTACCGAAATTCCTGTCGAATTGCTCAGTCAGTATATATTCCTTGTTAAAGAAACTAATTACCGCCGAATGTTTGCTGTAATCCTTATTATCCAGTGCGAACACCGCTCTCATTGCGTGAAAGATTGAATAATACGCCCTGTTTATAGCGGCATTATACTTACATGAGTCAAGATTAATACGAGCCGTATCTAAGTCATCAGCTGATTTTTCCAAACGATACATTGATAAATCCTGCCGTGAATTATCAGGCATACATGCTCACTCCTTCCGTTTCAACATTCCTGTAAAAGCCCGGTAATTTCTTACGTATTTCGTAATCGCGCCTGCTTCGTATTATTGGTGAAATAATTGTGTGGGAATCAGAATCAATTTCAAATGCAATTTCACATACTCTTTCAAGATATTTTCTTGCTTCAGAATAATCCATGTCAACGATAACCATTACATCAATATCAGAATCGTCGTTAAAATCACCCCGCGCATATGAACCGAAAAGCCGGATGTCGTTGAGTCTGTCACCAAATAAAACCCTGCATTCATCAGTGAACGCACTCATTATATTTTTCATCATTGACTGTCTGCACACAAAAATCACCTCGTTTCCTTATCAGTATACCATACTTTTTATGAAAAATAAAGGGGTTTTTAAAATAAATTTCCAAGACTCGACATGATTTCAACTGCAATAATCGCAAGGTAGGTGAAAAGAAAGCACATCAGCATGAAAAAGCTATATTTCCGTACCTTCGGTGGGATTTTCTGTGCTTCTTTCTTTAATTTCTGAAGCTCATACAGCTTGAAATCATGCGCCAGCATTTGAAAATACACACCGCCGTCATCGCCGCGTAAAACTCCTATTAAACCGCGCACTACGTCCGATAACTGCGGAGAGTTGAACCGTGCCTCGAACCGTGTCAACGCCACTTCGTAGCTTGATGAACGCATATCCGCGCAGACGATGTCAAGTTCATGCCGCAGAGCTTCACCGGCGTTCTTCTTGTAGTTTTCGAGGATTCCGAGCACGTCGCGAGTAGTTTTGAGTTCCTGCTCAATCGTCATGACAAAGCGAGGTAGGTCGCGTTCGATACGCTCTCTAATTGCTTTCAACTGTTCATCTGCCTTGCGGGTTTCCTTGAAATAAACAGCGATTGCAAGAAACACAAATACAGGCGAGAGGAGAGGGACAATCATCAGACACATAAGCACTCCCGATAGAGTCGCGCCGGTCTTGACATAGGCGTATCCCATGTATTCCTCCGGCGTGAGCCGGATTCCTGCGGCTTTAAGGATGTTTTTCATCCTGCTACGTTTGTATTCGTCCATACGGATGAATCGGGATATTTTCACAGCCGTGCTCATCAGCCATGCCTCCAAGACCTGTTCAAGCTTTTTTGATTTCTTTCCGGAACCCCGCATTGCGTTAGTGGCGGCAAGAGTGGGGATTCTCAGCCTGTCGGCGGCAATGAAGAAGAATCCCGCGGCGAGTAATCCGCCGAATAAAAATAGTAGTGCGAGCATTATCGTTACCTCCGATACTCAATAGGTTTAGTCAGCTTTAACACACAGGCGGTGGAAATAAATATAACCGCCGCGGTGATTGCCAGTATTACGTGACCCAGCAGGGTATGCATCAGCGTGTTGTACCAATCCCGGTTGAGGAAATACATCAGCGGAATGTTCGCAAGCACAAGAATCATCATCGTTATGAATTCTTTCCTCGGCTCGAAGATTAAAAACTCCATCTCGGCATTAACCACACGGATATCCGAAAGCTTCGCCACAATCGGGGTCAGCGTGGATTTGAGGCTCCGGTCATGCTGACAAGCGGCGACAGCATCAACCCATTCGCGGAAAACATCGTTGTCTATACGGGTTTTCATTACACGCAGTGCTGCATCAATATCGGGATTTATGAGCTGTACCTGCGACAGAAAATCCGCGAACACGGCTTTTGCGGGTGGGTTCAGATAATCAAGGTTTTCCGTAACAGCCGTGATTATATCCTCACAGCGCAGATATGCCGTAGTGATGATTGACAGTGCCGTTTCAAGCTCGGAGTTTATTTCTTTCTTATAATTATTCGCCATGATTTTTACATACCAAAACGGCACGAACATCATTCCGACCGCCATCACAGGCACAAGGAGCATATTACCGAGCATAATGGAGAGAGCCGCTCCGCCGATAAAACACAGCAGAGAAGCGGCGCAGACGAGCGGAAACATCCGGCTCCTGCCGGTCATGGTGAGCACATTCTGAGCTTCTGTGATTTCGCGTTTGAAGATGTTCGGTTTCTTTCTGCCGACAGATTCTTTTATTTCCGCGCGGAGCGATTTCGGTTTATTTGTCAGCATATGGAACACACCTTCAGTGAAGTCAAGCGGTTTTATGCTGAGTAAAATAAAAAAGCCGGTAATCATACCGGCACAGGCGAGGAGCAGGGTTGTTGTCATTTTTTTGCTCTTCCTTTCTTCAATTTTTCAAGTTCATTCTGCGGCATACCATTCTCTAAAAATTTATGCTCCAGCGATTCCGATATCGGACGTTCAATTATATGCTGTCCGTCAATTATAAAGCGGTTATTCTCAAAGCGGGTTTCTTTAATATTGTATTTATACAATGAATGATACTTCCGCTGACCGTCCGGGGTCATTTCACATTCCATAATCTGCATGATTTTGCGAGATTTATCCTCAAGCTGCTTGGCGAAAACGATAATCGGAAACGCCTCGGCGACAAGTGCCATCAAGGTTTCGTCCTTCATTTCATGAGCACGCTTACAGAGCGTCATCATACGGTAATGTGTTGCTTCCGCGCTGTTGGAGTGAATCGTAGTCAATAGTGTATGCCCGGTACGTCCGGCTTCCTGTGCTGCGTAGGCTTCCGCTGAACGCATTTCACCCACGCAGATAATATCCGGATGGAATCGGAGCGCCATATCAAGTAAGTTTTCCTGTGTAATGCACTGTGCTTCATTATCGCTATAATGGGTAATCGTATGAATTACATTGTTACGGACATTATTGTTTTCGTCATAACGCACCAGGTCAAGCTCACGGGAGCCGTTCTCAATCGTGAATAACCTCAGATGGTCGGGAATAGTCGTCAGCATCCAACCCGCGACGGTAGTCTTTCCGCTGCCGGTAGCGCCGGCTACACAGATACTCGCGCCGTAACGCAGACAAGCTGTCAGGAAATCTAACATTTCCGCCGTTGCCGTACCGCCGCGCACGAAATCATCTTTTTGGAGCCGCTGCGGGTTTACGATTCTGATTGACGCAGCGATGCCGACATCATCGTCCACGACAGGGGTTTTGAGTGCAGCAATACGGATATTCTTCGATAAGCTGGCATTGGCTGTGGGGCTCGCGTTATCAAGAACAATTCCCGATGTATGAAGCATACGTCGAACTACGTTAATGCCGTGGTGCGGCGAATCAAAGCGTTCGTTGATTTTTTCAACCCTGCCGTCGCTGTAATGCACGACAATGTCATTCCAGCTGTTAAGATTGATTTCCTCAATGCCTGTTCCGAAGATGTATTTTGTTAAGAATCCAAACTCAGCCATCTCGGTGTACAGGGTGTCAATCAGCTCGGTCGAAGTCATGCCGGCAACGGCAATGCGGTAATCCTGTACATACTTGGTTATATACCGCTTCACCTGTTCTTTGACGTCATCGTTGCCGCCATCAAGAATTAAAGTTGAATGCTTCGACGAAATATATTCCTGCACATCGCGCAGTACATCGCCGAACTCCTGACCGCCGCTGTCTGCCGTGAAAAACAGGTCATGTGACCGGGGCGCAACAGAACCTTTGGCGTTATTCGCCGCCTTTTGCGCCGCATGACCTTTCCTGAGGTTATATTCGGAATATTGCTCTTTAATTTCTGCTCCTTGATTCTTAAAACCTAATCCCTGACTCCTGCACTCACCTAACATCCAAACACCTCCGCGCATATTTTCTCAATTTCTTTGCGGAAGCCCTTGCTATCGCTCATTGATAAATCTTTGAATAAATCGCCGGCGAGGTATTGGTTTTCAAGCTCGTTGGAGTGGGGGAGCCGGAACGCCACGCTTCCCAGCGCGTGTTCCACCTGTTCACTTGCTTCCTGTTTCTTGATATTCGCCGCTACTTTATACTGCTTATCAGAATCCCACTTGTTGTCTTTTAAGAGCGGAAGCTGGCTTGAAAGGTAACTGATTGACTTTAAATCGCAATTGACGAGCCGCAGCACGGCATCACTTTCCATCAGTGCCACTGCCGAGAGTATATCATTGGAGATATAGCTTCCGCAGTCAATAACGACATAAGGTGCAATGCGATGCAAAGATTCAAGCAGTTCCTTCGCCTGCTTCGCGCTGTAAGGTGGGTAGGTGTATTCGTTTTCGCCTTTAAGCATACCGACAATGGCAAGAAAATCTAATTTTTTATGAAGCACGCAATTGAGTTTCACGAGCTGTTCAGTCACGGTTGTGGCAGCGAGTATACTGCCGAGCGAACGTTCGTTTTCAAGGTCGGATGACGAGCATATACAAGGCAGCATGGGTGCTGTCATATCGCAGAGCAGCAGAGCGGTTTTCTTTTTCTTTTCTGCCAAATATTTCGCGATTTTAACCGCTGTGATTGTCTTGCCGGCACCGGGGCTGCCCCATACGGCGAGAGCTCTGCCGCCTTTATCGAAATCACGGTCATCAGGACTTCTTTCACCTCCGCGAGAGAACACACTGCCTTTCAAAAAATTAAACATCTGATTCCTCCATGTGAAAATTTATTTCCGATTCATCAACGTCAGAATCTTCATCTTCGGGCGGATAATATATTCCGTCAATAATTATGTCTTGCGCTTCAATGAATAACGCTGCACTTTCGCTCATACCGCGGTATACCAACGCGATATGCAGCTTGCCGTCCGCTTCTAAATGTACCAAGATATTTGCTTGTTCCGGTCGGACGAGCAGAGTTACGGTTGCCGGGAGCTCACGGTCGTTTTCATCGTCACGGCTATCCGATGACGAACGGGCATCATTACCGCTGTTAGCGGTTACGGCTATAACCTCGACAAACTGAAGCTCGGGCGGAATCACTGTTAATCCCATCTTTTTATAATCCGGGGCTATAACCGAAACAACATCCCCCGGCATCAGCATTCCGGAGAGTCCTGTGGCGAGACTTCGCACTGTTACGGATATGGCATGCTTACTGCCATCTAAGTTATACAGATACGCGTTTACCGCTGCCGGTGTATCGGATAATTTAGTATTTATGATATAGTCGCCGATAGTAAGGTCTGCCGTTGCGAACCTGCCTACAACTGTATCGGTATCCCGCACCACGTTATTCGGCAAATTGAACGCGCCGACCTCTACAGTTTGAAGCATATTTTCCGTAATCATCTCGCCGGCGCGTATATCGCTTGTCACGCGGATGATTTGCGTTTTCTGCGACGCGCTGTTATTGAAGGACGGTACTACCGCAAAACAAATGAAAAGCGAAAGGATAATGCAGATAATACCGAGAACTGTTCTGTTTTTAAAAAAACTCATAATAAAAATAAACCTCCGTGTTGTAATGTAAATGCTGCCGTGCAGCCTAATGAAAGAAACGGTGCAAGGGGAATTGCCGTATTACGTTCTTTTCTACGTTTTAATATATGTCTGGCGGTGCAGAAAAGCAAACTTGCTGAAAGTCCTGTAACAGATGCAAAGACAGCCGCTTTAAAGCCGAGAATGAACCCTGCAGCCGCCATAAATTTAATATCACCGCCACCCATTCGCCCTTTACAGACAATTGCTGCGATAAGGAAAGGCAGAGCAATTAAGATGCCAATGAATTTGCCGGGGCTGAACGTGAGCAGTCCTGTTAGTGCGAATAAGATATTGATACTATCGGGGATTTCACGCCTGCGTATATCAATGACCGACGCTGTAATGAATAACGGAAGGAGCAGAAAACCTTGTATAATAATCATATTTCTCCTTATCCCATTTTTATGGATTGGTCTTCTTCCGGCTCGTTAAAGTATTTTTCAAGCGAGTTAAAGCCGGCAAAAGCGATTTCTTCATCGGTCATGCCGATTGTATCTTTCAAGGTTTCATATAAGTCGGAGCCCGACGATGTTTGCCCGAGCCAGCCTAACGCCTTATCAAGTAATTGTTTTGTTCGCTCCGTTTCGAGTGTTTCTGAGTTGTGCTGTGTTATTTGCTTTTTAATAAAAATTTCACCTTCTATTATCTCGCAGTCAAAACCATTTTTTTGCCCTCGTTCAATTAACATAGCTTCCAAAAGCGGCGCATAATTTTCATCCAAACCGTGGTATTTTGCAATTTCATCTATGAGTACACGATATGGATTTAATCCGTCATAATCATAAAAACGGTTTACAATTTTATCTGCCGCATTTGACAAACACTTTCCGAACTCATTCAAACATTCATATTGAGGCGTGTTTATAATTTGCCGGGCATTTGGTATGAATGAACTGTAGCGTGCATAGTTATAACCCTGCGGGTCTATAAGGACACCGTCATCACAACCGTTGCTTAGTAACAACAGGCAATCGCGGGTATTGCCGGTGCCGGCACCTAAGAAACTGTTATTTTCTGCGATAAAACCCCGCTCTTTTAAAGGACTACGGAGCAGAGACATGAATTCATGGTGCGGCACTTCAATGGTTTTTATTATTTCACAGGGCTGGGCTTCAAAGCCAATTGATTTACAATGCATTATTGCATTAATTCTCATCTGTTGATTTCCTCTCATGTAAAATGATAAGCGGCGAATTTTCGTCCGATTCATCAATTAATTGAAGAATCGGACGAACCGTATTGCTTGCTGTGATTTATCCGTTGAAATTAAACATATCACGGATTCTCTGTGTTAGGGTCGGCAGTACCGTTGAGCCGAATAATGCGTACAACCCGCCAAGTACCAAAGCACCGATGACTACTGCAATTAAAATCTTAATTGCTGTGTCTACGAACCCCTCCCCGTGAGTATCTGCGAGGGCTGCTTTGGTGCGGAATGCAAGGAACAGGATTTTTTTCTTCATTTGTAACCTCCGGTTTTATATATTTCTAACCCGCTGCAATCGCAGGGATTAAACGATTATTACATGGACTGCGCCATAGCCGGTTCTTCCGAATATTCATGCGCTGCCGATTCCTGACTTTGGACGATTGCCGCATCATAAGCGTTCAGTACGGCTTCGTGAAATTGTTCACGGAATTCTTTTGTGGTCGGGAAGTAATGCTCTCTGTATTCCTCGCCGGATTTATAGCTCGGCGTGTGTACGAATAATCCCTTTTGCCCTTCCATGATTTTTATTCCCTTGAGTGCAAAATTGTCGTTTAAATTAACCGTAGCCGAGGCACGTTGGTTTACACTGCCGGGCGTAAGTGCAGTTATTCTCACGTCAATTTTCATGGGTGACGCGGGAGGCAGTTCGGTAAAAGGTATCTGACCCTGCTGTACCGCGGTTTTCCTATACGCCTCAAGTACGGCATTGTTAAGCTGTTCTCTGAATTTCTTTGTGACAGGGTGGCAGTAATCCCTGTATTCGCCTTTCGCCGATTTGTAATTCGGCATGGTTACGAACAACCCTTTCGGACCCTCGTAAATTTTAACACCTCTGACCGCGAAGCAGCCGTTCATCCCGACAGATGCTGTGGCACGCAGTTTACTGCCGTTACCCGGTACGATTGAATTAATCCGCACATGAAGGTTTATGGGAAGAGCTTGGTTTATTTTTTCTTTTGGTTTTTTTGTCTTTTGCTCTTTTTCTTTAGCAGGCATTTTGGAAATCCTCTTTTCTTAAAATATTGAATAAAAAAGACAGTCTTCTCTGTCTGATTTAATAATTATTGCAAGTTCATTGCCGGATTTGAATCCTGCAATTGCTCCTGTCGGTATTTGAAGTCCACCTCAACGAACCCGCGGCGGTCTGCATAATTGAATTCACTGCCGCTGCTGTCATAGATTTCGATAATATCGGAAAGGTTAACCTTTCCGCCAATGAGGTCGGGGTGAGGTTGTTCATAGAATTTATTACAGATTTCGTCTATGTTATCGGTGTTAGGCTGGAAGTCGAGTGAAACCCTGTAATTTGCAAGGTCGGGCGGGTTTTCTTGAACTTGAATCAACTCATCATATCCGATATACTTGATTAACGGGTCGGCGTTAGGTTTTAACTGCCATATACGGCAGTCCTTGAATTTTTTCACTTCGCCCGTTTCCATATCCGGTATACCGGCTGATAAGCGGTCGAACATGCCATCATGCCATTCAAGCTCCATGTTTTCTTTTTCCGCCCATTCGGACAGCTCATCGTTTTTGAATATTGGGTCGATGACTGCCTTATTACTCTCAATATATCCCGCAGGGTTACAGTAAAAATATATAAGACCGGACTTGACCTCAATTCTGTGCATTGTATATCGCACCCCTTTCTTTCATGTGCTAAGTCATGCTCATCCCGCCGTCATGTGACAGGAATTCTGCCGCAGCAATTTCCATCTGCTTGAACATATCAAGATAATAATTTGATTGCTCTTCGGTTAGGGAGCAGAATTCACCCTCATCACCGCAGCCTATAACAAGAATCGTACCCACAAGCAGTTCGCTGTCTATCACGCAGTTTAATTCCATGCCGTTAATTTTTCCTTCTTCATTGCAGATAATTAACGCATTATCTTCAAAAGGACTGAAAGTTTCGATATTGCCGCGAACAGCTTGCTGCAATGCTTTTAAGTTGTCTGTGACTTCAGTTTCATATGCGGGTTTACCCGGCTCTTTCGCCACTATCTGAAGAAGATTACCGGGCTTTTGAGTCAAAGCAGGGTCAAATTCAATCTCTTTGAATCCGAAGCTATCGCAGTAATAAAAGCCGGGTTTAACCTCCGGCGCTTCAGCGACCTCAACGACATCACTAACGCCGAGACTGTGACCGCGGTAGAAGAGCGGATGGTTTAAATTACATAACGCATAAACGTCCTCTAATGTACGGCAGTCCACGTCGCCGCTATAAACCTCGTCATATATTTCGAGTTTGATTTTCTCTGATTGTCCGCGTTCCTGCAGTCCGATAAATTTGGCATGCTCGGAATCGCGGTCGGTATTAATTTGATAGATTTTAATTTGCATTTCTATTAAACCCTTTCTTCACCAATGAGAAATGAAATGTTCCGTTTTCCCCGATTGTGTGTCGGTTATTTTAATATTTTTCATTCCTCATCTTCTTCTGTAATATCAAATAACGATAACTGCGCGGGTTTGCTGTTCATGCTCTCGTTCATGTCGTAGTTCGCAATGAGCAGCTCTTTATACATTTTCCCCGGTTCGGCGCGCTGAGCGATGCTGTCTAACCGCTCAAACTCAAATAAGTGGATACCGTCTTGCCCTTCATACAATTCCCGAATCGCCGGCGAGTCGTTGTACGAGAGCATAAACTTGCCATCAATTGACATCAGCAGGTCACGGAGCCGGACATGGTCTTCTTTTGGAAACGCCACTTCGTAATCTTCAGCATCGAAGTACGGCGGGTCTAAATAAAAAAATGCTGTATCGTTGTCATAATGCCGCACCAGCGTTTCAAAATCTTGATTTTCCACTAATGCGTCCGCCATTCTGCGGGAAGCATCCCATATCAAATGGAAGAATCGGCGGATATCAAGAGCTCTGCAGCCGAAAGATGTACAGGAACTTGCATAACTGTATCGTATTACCTTAAACATAGCCGCCGCCCGCTTTACGTCATACCGCTCAGTTTCTTCGGTCAGAATCGCTTTGACCTCGGCGGCTTGAAGCGGGGGCAGCTCGTGCTGTACAATATCGGCTTCTTCCCGAAGCATTTCATCATTGAATTCTTCTTTTTCGAGGAATTTGCGGAGATAAATAAAATCATTACGCCCTGCGAACGGTAAAAAGCCGAGTTCTTTAATAAGCGATATGGTTTTATTCTTGATACAAGCGAACATATTCGATAAATGCCTGTTGTAATCGTTATAGATATCGTTCGTTTCCGGTTTCTTGGCGAAGAACACCCACCCACCGCCGCCGAATACTTCTATATACTGCGAGTATGAAACAGGAAAACGCGGGAGAATATATTTGAGCGACAATTTCTTGCCGCCTTTCCATGAAATCGGCGAGTTGATGTCATCACCTCCAATCAAAAAAACCGCCTTTTCATCATGAAAAAGCGGCGTAAATTTTATTTATTGTTACATATTCATGCTGAAGCTGCCGGAAGTAGATTGCTCCATTTCTTTCTGCGACACAGGGTTCACATATTCGGTCATAATTGCGAGTGCTTCATTAAAGCTACCGGATGATTTCACACGGTTTTGCATTTCCTGTGCCTGTTCTTTCATACCATGCTCCTTGAGCGTTCGAGATACTATCCCCATTAGATTGAACACATTACTGTCTGCACCGATTATAGGGCAGTCGGGCAGATTGCTTGTTATACGGCTCTTTTCGAGAGCGGTCTGTTTCTGTTCCATCAATTTCTTGAATTCTTCCTGCGTATATATTGCATATTTTTTATCATGCGACCAGAAACTGACATACAGTTCGCCATCGCTGACTTTAATTTCACGCTGTTCAAATCCCTCGCCGTAACCGTCCGAATTCTGCCCGGAGATATAGTCCTTGAGCTCGGCAACATCATCGGGGTCGAGCTCACCGGCAACCTTCATGACCATAGCACCCCAAAGCTCGCCGCCATGCACCCCGACAGTCGGGAGTATACTGTAAATTTTTTCATTGAGCGCATCATCGTTAATATATTCGGCAAGCAAGCGGTTAGTATCAAAGTAGCTGTTATCATTTTTGATTTGTTCAAGAATGGGGTCTATATAATGAACAGCATCGGAGGATGATATACTCCCGATGTAGTCCGGGTCGTAATCTTCGTCTTCGTAATCATAATCGTTGTTTTCTCTCATTTTCACGTCAAGCGGAAAGTAATACGTCACGGTATTCACGGCTTCTGGCATTTGAATTTCACGGATTTGTTCCGAACAAAAATCCTCGAACTCCTGCACTGAGGATATATCCACCTTGTCCACCGAATCGAAAACGTCATGAAACTGTTTCGGCGATAAAACCGAAAGCCGCTCTGTGACAGCAGAAAGTGTGTTAATTTCCGAAGCCGGTAAGATTTTTTCCGAAAGCGGCATCGGGAAACCCCAACAGGGATTTATAGTACAGTTTTTGAACGTTGCTTCGAGCCGCCGTTCGGCTCTGCGTATAACACCGCTTTCGGCAGGCAGAAAAATATCAACGCTTCCGCTTCGTTTGCTCATACTAACGCCGAGTGTAAGCGTTTCATTATTAAATCGAAACGGTGGGAAAAATCTGCCATCATAAGGGCCTTTCACCATTTCATCGTAGTTGCTGATATACCCCGAATCCGAGAACACGCCGCCTTGTGCGATTTGCAAATACATTCCTATTCCTTCATGGTCAATTTCACCGTTTTCATCGGTGTTGTTTATTATTGTTTCATCAATGAATGGGTCATTTTCCTCGGCATACAATCGACCTAAATCGCCTATATCATAAATCGAACGCATAATATTAAAGCTATTGTTATTAATATTGTAAGCCATATTTACAATCTGCTGCACAGGCGGAATGTTGCCGTCGGCGGACAGTATATCGTTAAATTTTCCCATTTCATCTTCGTTAAGATGCGAGAGAAGTTGTGCAAGGTAGTTCAATTCTTCAATGTCAGTTGAAAAATTGAGGGCTTCATCTAATCTCTGATTACCACTCCGGACGTTTTCGATTCTGTAATCCTCATGATTCCAATTATAAAATCCCATGTTTATAAGGCTTTTATTGAAATTATTTTGTGTCTGCGGCAGGATTATATCATAACTGCCGCTTTCTTTTATAACTTGTGCCTTGATTTTATTGCTCATAATGAATTCATACCTCCTATGCCGCTGTTGTGTTTTTGCTCTTGTTGTAAGTTTAATGACGGTCGTATAAAACCGTACTCTATTTTCTCTGCATTGTGCTCCGCCATCATATTAACACCGTAATCGGCAAGACGAATATGCTTCAATGCCGGGTCGTCGGGGTTAATATTATAGCTTCTCAAAAAAACATCCATACCGTAATCCTCAGCGCAGAAAACATCGGGTAAAAAGTCATAATCATCAATGGTGTCGGCGAGATTCATGGCATCGGTTAAGCTGTCAGCTTCAAAAGCACTAAGCATCGCCTTATACTTCGGATAATCACCCCGTTCAATAATATTCGATATTTTCTGTGCCAGCGAATTAAGTTCATAAATATCGTAATGTGAATAAGCACAAATACTTTCCGATAACTGCGGGACTATACATTCACCTTTCAAAACGTCGTAGTGCCGGGATAAATCCGATATATCTAACGCTTCAATCGGTAAATCGAGCGAATCTATATCACCGGTTTCCTTATTTTTAATGTCTAATGCGAAAACATATCCGGTTTCATAAACGGGTATTTCCGGTAAATTATTTTCATTATATACTTCGCGGATTTCGCTGCCATTATATATAACATAGTTTTTATGAATTTTACCTTCGATAAATATACCGCCTTCTCTTTTCTGCATCATTCTTCCGATTTTTGCAGGGTCAAAACAGTCGAAAAGCTCATCGGACAACGATGCAGACTCTTCTATAAAGTCATTATCAAGATAGAATTTGCCGAGCTCTGTGTAATTGTCTGCAGGAATCGACAAGCAATCTTGCAGGTTCTCGGTTATATTCAGCATACGAATCATCGATGGCGGCTCTTTTTCCATTTTACACATGCCGATAAATAATGTATGTTCGTAATCCTCTAAGCTATCCAACTTATGTGCGAGTAAGTTCAGCATAGTCAGAGACGGCTTTTCCGGTAGATAATCCATTTCGTATCCATTTGCGTCTATACATTCGACAACTTCAAGTGCATGACCTTCATAAATCCGCGCTCTGTCCATCGCATCTTCGATTTCAACAGCAGTCGCAGGGAGCATCAGAGTCGCACCGGAATATCGAGTATTCGAATTATTCCATAATTCGGGACGTGCGATTGTTACATTAATCGGCAGCATTTTTACATTCCTCCCATCGTTATGCTTTGGTTGTCTGTTTGTGTGTTTTCTTCCATGAATTCTCCTATTGTCCGGTCTTCACCCAAAAAATTTAAACTATTATTGATATTCAAATATAAATCACTGCCGACACCGAAGTCAAACGGTTCGGTCATAATTAC
This sequence comes from Oscillospiraceae bacterium, assembly GCA_009783695.1. Lineage (GTDB taxonomy): Bacteria > Bacillota > Clostridia > Oscillospirales > Ruminococcaceae > Ruminiclostridium_E. Next base: position 8,783 of record WRCY01000018.1, on the reverse strand, counting down.
CGTACCTGCGTGATTCGCTCCTACGCATGGCTCTATGGTCGTAGGCTTTCCGTCATCACCATGCCGTAAGTCATATACGAACGCACCTTTCGGTACAGCAGTCCGGTCGATTCTTGTTTCGGAAAACAACGCCGGTTTACCGAGAAGCGTGACAAGTTCGTAATATTCATCGTAAATATCCATATTCATGAAATCTGCCTTTCTTTCATTTTTAATTATGATATATAAAAAATCGCTTTCGTAAAGAAAGCGATTCGTGCTATTCTATTTCTTCTTTGCTTTAACAGCGGGCTTTTTAACTGTTGCTTTGGGAGCGGCTTTTACTTTGGGTTTAGCTTTAGGATTTGCCACGGTTTCTTTCAAAGTCTTGCCGGCTTTAAAAGCAGGAATCTTCTTGGCTTTAATCTTAATTTTTGCCCCGGTCTGCGGATTTATACCTACTCTTGCAGCGCGTTCCCGCACCTCGAAAGAGCCAAATCCAACCCATACAACCTTTTCACTTTTTTTGAGAGCTTCGGTAATATTCCCGAACACGGATTTGACGGCTGCTTCGGCGGCTACTTTAGTAAGACCGGTATCTTTGGCTACTGCTGCGATTAAATCGACTTTGTTCATGAGATTTCCTCCAAAATATGTTATATTTCATATTATGGCACATAAATATCAGTTTATCAACTTTAAAAAGTATGCAATCCCTTTCAGAATGAAATCCACGCACGGAATAGCAACAGAGTTACCGAGCGCCTTATACCGTGCACTGTCCGAACCGCCTATATCAGTCCAGCCGTCAGGGAAACCTTGCAACCGTTCACATTCCAAAGGAGTAAGGCGGCGGATGAGGTTATGCTTTTCCACTATGCATTTATCGTCTGCGACATACTGATTACCGATACCTTTATGGTCGCCATGAACAAGTGTTCCAACGACCTTTTGATAAGGGATGCAAACTAAATCGGTTGCATCCTTGTATTGCCGTGCTGTTTGGGTTGAAACTATATTATTATCTCGGTACATTCTTCCGCCCTGTTGTGAAAACACCGCGTGTCTGTCGGTTGCCGTTACCGTGTAGGAAATATCGGACTGATACCCGAATCCGTTACCGCCGTTTTTATCTTCTCGCCCGATTATATTACCGTCGATGCAGAATGTTTCATCAAGTTCTGTTCTGTTTTCTGTCATAATGAGCGGAAGATGTCCGCCCATCTGTGCGCGTAGCGTTTCGATTATATCATTAAACATATCCATACGCTGTTCGCCCTGGTCGTTGAGGCAGATAACGGACGGAGCTGTACTTGATTTTAACGTCGGTGCACATTCTTCTTGAAAACCTATGCTTCTCGCGGCAGAGCTCGCAGTTGCGCAGAACCCTGCGGTTAATACGTAGGGATAACCCTGTCCGGCTTGACCACCGCCCGATGTCAGCGACATATGCTTTTCCGGTGTCAGTATACATTCGCCGTTACCTTTAGTTATTACTCCTGCCGGAATCGCCACAAATGTCTGCTGCTTTATACCGGGTTGTGCTTGCAAAGCACCGGCAATATTGTTTAAATCACGCACTTCATCACGCTGGTTGGCGGCGAACGCAATCGGCGTTAAATTTTCGCTAACCCCGCCTGTACCTTCAACGCTGCTTCGAGCTGCGGCGGCAAATCCTTGCCGCGAGCCTTCGCTCTCCGCAAAATCCCCAAACAAGCGGTTTTGCTCAAATAATACTTTTGATGCACTGTGACCTCCAAAATCTGCGACAAGGAAGATTCTGCGGCGCCGCTGTGGGGTGCCGGGCCAGTATTGAGTGTCCAATACTCGCCAAGCAATGGAGAATTGCTCTCCCAATATGCACCCAGCAGGTTTCCATACCCCATCCGCAGGTCGAGGTATTGATATTCCGCTGTCAGCAATTCTCGCGGTTTCCTCGAGAACGACGCGGAAGTCTTCGCCGTGAGGAGTTCCTGAACTAAAAGCTCCGGGCACGTTTTCCCACACCATGTATCGAGGCCGAACAGTGTGAGCTGCTCTATCACGTTGCTCATCTGCACACCTCATTTCCTTGATGATTCGTATTTGTTCCATAAATAAGCCGGAGCGTTCACCTGTTAAACCCTTGCGCGCTCCGGCGATACTGAGGTCTTGGCACGGCGAGCCGCCTGTGACTATATCAACAGCAGGCAGCTCCAAGCCTTTCAGCTTAGTTATATCCCCGACATGGAGCATTTCGGGGAAGTGGATTTTCGTGACTAAAATCGGAAAGGCTTCGATTTCACTTGCCCATACGGGCGTGATGCCGTTCAGAACACCTGCAAGCGGGAAGCCGCCGATACCGTCAAATAGTGAGCCGAGAGTCGGTGCAGGAGTTTTTCTCATAATGATTCCTTCCAATAAAAAAGCGGCATCCGTTTCCGAATCGCCGCCGTCAACTAAAATTCATACCTGTGCTTTGAGTTTGCTCCTGCTGTTGTACCAATTCTATCGGGTCTTCCGGCAAAGCGAGAAGACCATCAAGCCGCTCGGTAAGCTCTGACATATGCTCTTGCCAACCGAGCCAGTCTTTTTCTTTAAACCAGCCGTTCCATTTATGTCCGTATTCTGCGTTTTCTTTCGCATATTTAACAGTATCAGAGAGATAATCCCGAAGCCACCCGATTGATTCTTTATCTGCAGAAAACGTGATTATATCCCTAAATTTGTTATGCTCTGCTGCCCAATCCTCGTCATAATCTAAACCGCCGGCATCGCCGTCAAGAAATTTCGCTATAATTTCGGTTACCGCCATAGGACTGCTATGCGAATGTGCATCGGCGACATCAGGCACCCCCCAATCTTTTGTATGCATAGCTTTAATTAGCACCTTGAGTTTCAAATTGCCGTCTTGAGGTAAAATATCTCTTACAGCACCCGCCGCATCTAACCCGGTGTCCGATTCAAACGCAGTTATTCCCCAGCATCCCATTTGTTTGCTCCTCCTTTATTTCATTTTCCCAATATTCCTTCACTGTGTCATGCGTTTCGCCACTTTTAACTGCACAGCTTACTATCATGTATAGCAATAACTATTTTATCGAAATCGCTAATATTCTATGAAAAAGGACAGTTCGCGTGAACTGTCCTTTTAAGTGCTTTGAATTTTCCGCTTGTCCATCTACCTATAATCATAGATTTTTATGTTCGCTCAACCGTTGGCTAGGGCAAACCGCCAACGGCGTGCGATTTTTATAAAACGCTGATATTTACAGGTTTTTCGATGTTGTCTTATAAAGCTCTTGCATTTGCAAGGGTTTTATGGTTAATATTACTTTTTATTTTCTGCGTTTAACTGCAAAAACAATTATGATTGCAGCAATAACTGCCAAAGCTGCGGCGCCTGCGGCAATATACACCATATGAGCCCTCCCAATTATTTTCTTATTTACCCTATTATTTCCTGCGTTTAACTGCAAAAACAATTATAATTGCAGCAATAACTACCAAAGCTGCGACGCCTGCGGCAATATACACCGCTGCGAAGCTTCCGGTGACGGACACGCCTTCTGCATCGTAGTTCCCTGCCGGTTCACCCGACCCGGTGATTTCATCAATCTCATCGGGCTCTTCAATTTCTTCAGGTTCGTCGTCAATTACTGCCGGTTCGTCAGCAATTGCCCTCCGCTCATACCAATCGGTTTCTAACAACACCGTATCCTCACCGTAAACATCGTCGCCGATTGTAAGTATATATTTGGATATTTTAGCTTCGGCGCTGCTATTAAAACCTTCAACGCAAAGCGAAACCTCGTACATGTTTCCGCTCATATCAAGCCCCGCTTCCTCCCAAGCCCTGAAATGCTCGGAAACAGAAATCGTTCCCTCGGTTTTATTACCCAGCCGAATACTCCAATACTGCGGGAAAGTATCTTTATCGGTTATAATAGAGGGTTGCTCAATACGCATGGATTCATAAATTTCATAAAAGCCGCCGTCCACCTCGATAGTACCGAGAGGTTCGATGCCGCGCCCGGGCGGCTTGTAATTACCGCGGGTTTCGATTATGTACCACTCGACAACCGGGTCTACCGTCCAGCCGTAAACGCAGATATAAAACACATCACCGCTTTTTATGGTGTATTCTGCGGCGTAATCAATAGTGATTTCGCCCAGTTCATTATAGGGCATAGTGCTGCCGAGCCGCCTCCCTGTTCTGAGCAGCACGTTGAAAATATTATTGAACTCGCTTTCAAATGTACCGCCGCCGGTGAGCGTCATGGTTGCATCTTCGTTCGAGTTTTGCAGCCAGTATTCAAAGTTGAAGCCGTCAACGCTGCTCTTAAGATTGCCTTTGATGTCGATGGGTTCTTCCAGGGTCGCCGCCTTAACGGTCAGCGGCATCAAAAACGCGCATATCATAACTGCAAATAAAACGATTCTCTTTTTCATAAAAATTCCTTTTCTTGATTTTTTTGGAAATGTATGTTATTATAATAGCATATCGTTTGGTAAAAGTCTATAGCTAAATTTACATTTTATATAAATATAGTAACATTTTACGGCTATTAACCAAACGTAACAGAAAAAACGTAGAACAAAATTTTAATAAGGAGCGTATATGACTAAAGAGAAAAACGGGGCTGTAATCAGCCTCGGCAACATAAGCAAGGAATTCAGAACACTGAACCGCCGTGAGGGGCTCAAAGGAAGCATACTTGATTTATTCTCACGCAATTATAAAATTATCAAGGCGGTCAACGGCATATCGTTTGACATACAGCCGGGCGAAAAGGTAGGTCTGCTGGGTCCCAACGGTGCCGGAAAATCCACGGCTATAAAGATGATGTCGGGAGTGCTGAAGCCTACGAGCGGTGAAATCCGTGTCAACGGCGTAATTCCTTACAACAACCGCACAAAAAATGCGCAGAATATAGGCGTCGTCTTCGGGCAGCGTACGCAGCTCTGGTGGGCGCTTCCGCTGATTGAATCGTTTAAGCTGCTTAAAGACATTTACCTTATCGAAGATGCGGATTATAAGAATATGCTTGAGCTTTACAAGTCGATTATCGACCTTGAGCCGCTGCTAAAAAAACCTGTGCGGCAGATGTCGCTCGGGCAAAGGACATTAAGCGATATATTAGCGTCTTTCCTACATAATCCAAAGGTCGTGTTCCTTGACGAGCCCACTATAGGGCTCGACGTTTCAATGAAATCTAAAATCCGCGAGCTTGTGCTTGAGCTCAACAGGGTGCGCAATACTACCGTAATTCTTACCACTCACGACATAGGCGACGTAGACGCGCTGTGCGAGCGGGTAATTATTATTGACAAGGGCAGCAAGCTGTATGACAACAGCATAGAGGAACTCAAGCACTTCTTCGGCTCATACCGGACGCTTAAAATCATGTTCGACAAAAAAGCTTACAACGAGAAAACGCTGCTTACTGACGTTGATGAATTACAAAGATTATTCGGCGGTATTGAACATGCGGACGGCATTGTCAGCGTGAGCAAAAACGAGGAATGGATTGACATTCTTGTTGACGAGGATAAATGCGCGGTTGTTGAGCTGCTCAGCGTGGTGAGGAAGTATAAGAAAGTCGCGGATATAAAGCTTGATGAAATCTCTACGGAAGAGGTTATCAAAAGGATTTACGAGGGGGATTGAATTTTGAAAATAAATAATAAAAAACGGGAAAACAAAACTTCACTTTCTGCAATGGCTCAGGAAGGACGTGATTAAAATGAAGCTTAGAAGATGTTTATCGCTGATTCGCATCGGAATCATGGAAAATTTGCAATGGCGGTTAAGTATAATCATTACGTTCCTCGGGAACATCGTTTATCTCGTGATTATTTATAGCCTCTGGAATGCAATCTACGCCTCCTCCCCTGCCGACACCGTGAACGGCATGACATTCACGGACACCATGGTTTATCTCGTGCTGGCGATGACGATATTTAATATTCTGAATCTTTACATCGTTTGGGAGATGGGGCGGGATATACAGTCGGGACAGATGATTATCAACCTTATACGGCCTATGGAGTTCCGCTCATATATGTTTTTTTCATCACTGGGCGGAAACATTGTGCACTTTTTTATGGTGTTTATCCCGACGTTTATTATCGTGAATATCATAACAGGCGGGGCGATTCCGATTGGGTTGAACCTTGTATTTTTCCTGCCCGCCTTAATTTTCGCGCTTATTATTTATTACTTTATAGATTTTTTAATCGGAACAGTCTGCCTGTACACCGAGTCGACGTGGGGTATAAACATAGCGAAAGAAGTTACGGTTCTGCTGCTTTCCGGTGCTATGATACCTATTGCGTTCTTCCCTGACGGGCTCAAAACTGTCGCGGCATACCTGCCTTTTCAGGCGATTTACAACGTGCCGCTGCGAATACTTACCGAGAGAGATTTGTCCGTACAGGAGCGGTTTTTCATGCTCGGCGTACAGCTAATATGGGTTGCGGTTTTCTATATTGCAAGCGGGCTGTTCTGGAAAAAGTCGATTAAAGTTATAACCGTGAACGGAGGGTGACGGACAATTGACAATTGACAATTGACAATGCACAATTATTGGGCAATTAATAAAAACAGGAGATGTGTATGAGCACAAAAATTAAAAAACGCGGGCTTGCGTTTTACATAAAAATTTATTTTAAAATCATCGCACAGGACATTAAAAGTAAGATGAGCTACCGCGCCGACTTCATCATTTCCAACCTGGGAATGATTATACAGCACGGAGCAAGCTTCATAACGTTTTGGATTTTGTTTCAGAATTTCCCATCGGTCATGGGCTGGGAATATGAGGAGATGCTCTTCTTCTACGGCTTCTCTCTTATTGCGATGACTCCGATGCAGTGCCTTTTTGACAACAACTGGTTTTTGCGCCATAAGGTTTATTCGGGCGATTTTATTAAGTACTGCTTCCGTCCTATTAATGTGTTTTTCTATTATATATCAGAAATTTTTGACCTCAAGGGAATCGGGCTTTTTACCGCGGGGACGGCGATTCTCATTTATTCATGGAGTAAGCTTGAGCTTGCTTTTTCGGTTTTAACCTTGGGGCTTTTAGTCATCAATCTTGTTGCGGCTTCCCTTTTCATGATTGCGATTATGAACCTTGCGGCGGCGACCTGTTTCTGGACAATTAACGGCGGAATTACTATGGTTTTCGCACAGCAGTTTCAAAGCTATGCACGATATCCGATTACAATTTTCGGCAAATTTTTAAGATTCGTCTTCACGTTTGTGATTCCGATGGCGTTTGTATCCTATTATCCGAGCCTCACGTTTTTAAGTCCGGACGAAATTCCGCTTCTTACATGGCTTTGCCCGTTAATCGGCGTTGCGTTTTTCCTGCTCAGTTACTTTGTCTGGATGAAAGGTGCAAAAAACTACAGCGGGACGGGAAGCTAAACATCAATTGATTTAAAGAAACATAAAAATCTATAAAAACCGAATATCAGACAAGAAGTCCTTCATAAGATTAAAGTACGACTATTTTATGGAGGGCTTATCCATGTTTTCAACTTTGTTTCAATTTACACTGCAGAATTTATTTTATCTCGCGCTTCATCTCGAGCCTAACGGCGCATTTCCAAAGCAGCTGTCCAAAAAAGAAGAGCAGCAATGCCTTGATGAAATAGAGGCAGGCGACGAATGTGCCCGGAACAAGCTTATTGTCCACAATCTGCGGCTGGTTGCATTTATTGTGAGAAAAAATTATTCCGACTCAAAAGAGCCGGATGATTTAATCTCCATCGGGACTATCGGTCTTATAAAAGCAGCAGAAACATTCAAAAAAAGTAAGAATATAAGCTTCAGCACGTATGCGAGCAAATGTATTGATAAATGTATACTCACCGCAAGAACTCTTAAACACACTCGCCAGCATACTTGTAAATTAGCTTAATATCACGCATTATCGTGTTTTTTGATTTTTCTATGTCGCTTACTTCAATACGTTCAACAAGCATTAGAATTGTTTGCAAATCGAGGGTTTCAAGACGAGCGAAACGACGGATTTCTTTCGCCCATTTGGAAGCCTCGTTTTCATTTTCGCCGAATTTTGTGAGTTTAATTTCAAGTTTTAATACTACCTTTTTACAATCGAGCCGTTCGCGTTCATATTTCTGCACAAAGTCTTTGAATGTTGTTTCCGTCACAATTCCCGCAAGTCTGTCCTCGTATAGCTTTTCGATGAGCTTATCAAGCGTGGCAAGACGGTCGTTGTGGCTTTGAAGTTCGTTCGTACACGCCGCTCGTCCCGAAACCGCCTGCAGATTTTGCATCTTCATAATCTGCTCAACCATACGTTTTTCATCGAGTTGAACCTTCTTTGCGTGTTCTCGGATTTGACTTGCCACAAGTTCGTGTAAATCATTTTCGCCGATTGTGTGCGGTGTGCAGGTCGCCCTGCCGCTCCGTGAATATGTACCGCAGAGAAAGCGGTTATAAATATATTTCTTGCCGTTTTTACGAGTGCTTTTGAGTGTCGAGCTTCTCATTTTAAAACCGCAGCCGGCGCAATACAAAACACCGCAAAATATGCTTACAGAGCCGTCTTTTCGCTTGTGCGGGTGAAAACGTTTCTCGGCAATGTCGCGCGCCATGTCCCATAATTCCATGCTTATAAGCGGCTTGTGTGTGCCTTCAACGCGAATCCATTCTTCAATCGGTTTAGTAATTAACTTGTGGCTTTTGTATGACGCAGAGCCGTATTTTCCCTGCACCATATTGCCGATATAAACCTCGTTATCTAATATTCCGCGTACTGTCACGCAAGTCCACGCTTTGCAGGTTTTGA
>WRCY01000017.1 GCA_009783695.1 Oscillospiraceae bacterium | reverse complement strand
TGCTTCGTTTTCCCCGCGTATATCATTCCTCTCTCATACCGCGCAAAAACTCTTCCGCGCTCATTCTTTTCCTGCCCTCGGGCTGAATTTCAAGCAGGCGCAGAGCTGCGCCGTTCCCGCAGGCAAAGTCAAGCTTGCTATCTATTGTTTCCACAATCCCGGAAGAAAAAACTTTTAATCGCTTTCCGCCAAAAAATGTATATGCCTCTCCGCTCAAACCTCGAATAAAATTGTAAATTTCAACTGCCGTTTTGTTCCAGTCAATCTGCTTCATTTCCTTGGTTATCATCGGTGCATGCGTTGATTCTTCGTCGTTTTGCTTAACCTTGTATTTCATGTAATCATCAGGGTTTTCCGCGAACTTCACAATAAGCCGCGCACCGATTTCCTTGAGCTCGTCATGCAACTCGGAAGCGGTCATCTTCGATGTAACTGCGCACTTTTCAAAGAGCAGCATATCGCCTGTATCTATACCCGTTTCCATCTGCATAATCGTAACGCCGCTCTCGGTATCGCCGTTCATTATACAGAAATTAATGGGAGCTGCCCCCCGCCAGCGCGGCAGCAGCGAAGCGTGAATATTTACGCAGCCATAGCGCGGGAATTCAAGGATTTCACGAGGCAGAATCTGCCCGTAAGCCGCGACGATTATAGCGTCCGGATTGACTTCTTCTATAATTTCAAGGCTCTTAATTCCGTCGTCGCCCCTGCGTAAAGACAGTGGTTGAAAAACTTCTATATTGCGGCTTATTGCACATTCCTTTACAGGCGAAAAAGTAACTTTATGCCCGCGTCCCCGGGGTTTGTCCGGCTGCGTGAACACAAGCGGAATCTCATGCCCCGCTTCAAGCAGGGCGCACAGCGCGGGCACTGCAAAATCGGGAGTCCCCATGAAAATTATTTTCATATATTCACCCACCTTTTTCCGGCGCCAACAAACTTTTGATTTCTTTTTGTAATATAAAACTTATTATTAAGTTTTACCTTCTCATTTTCTTTTTTCTTTTACGCATTTTCTTGCGTCTTTTCGGATTTTTCTCAAGCTCTGCTTCAGCCTGGTCTTCATCAACCATTTCATCAGCAATATCCGGGAACATTACACCGTTCAGGTGGTCGATTTCGTGGCAGAAAACAATCGCCAGAAGCTCCGTGGCTTCCTGAAACTGCTCTTTGCCGTGACGGTTCATGTACTTTATTTTCACATATTCCGGGCGCTCGACATAACCCCAGAGCCCCGGACAGGAAAGGCAGCCCTCCATTTCCCGCTGATTGCCCTTAACCTGCACGATTTCGGGGTTTATGAGCTCGATTGCACCATCGCCCTCGTCAAGGTCGATGACAATCACCCTGCGCAGAATTCCGAGCTGCACCGCCGCGATTCCGACACCTTCATGATGAGTCAGCGTTTCATGCATATCATCGAGTAAAACCCATAACCTGTCGTCAAATGCGGTTACTTCTCTTGATTTTTTGTTTAACATTTCATCGGGATAATTAAATACGTTTCTGAGTGCCAAAGCGAGGTCTCCTTTTTTATAGTATTTCTCCGTTTATATCTACATATATTCCTACATATTTAAAAATATTGTCGCTGTATGCGGTTTTCAGCGCATTTGAAATGATTTTACGGAAAGCCGTACTATTCCTGCATTTTATAATCAGCTTATGGCGGTATTTCCCGCCTGCGCGTCCTGCTCCGCTTCTGCTCGGCCCGAGTACGCGGTACGGGAATTTCTCCCCCGCCGTGCCAAGCTCATCTCCGAGAATCTCCAAAAACCTTTTTGCCGCCTGCTCAGACGCAGCTTCATCAACCGCCGAAAACCCAATAAGAAAAATATCGCAGAACGGCGGGAAAATCAATGCTTTTCTGACATCGGCTTCCTGCTCGTAAAACTCCGCATAATTCTGCGCGGCGGCAAGATTTAAGACGTAGTGCTCCGGCGTAAAGGTTTGCAGGTACGCCCTGCCCTTTTTGCTCCCGCGTCCCGAGCGCCCGACAACCTGTGTAATCAGCGAGAACGTTTTTTCAAAGCCTAAATAGTCGCCCGCATACAAGGATTTGTCAATCGCAAGCACTCCCACCAGCGTGACATTTTCAAAATCAAGCCCTTTTGCAATCATCTGCGTGCCTACCATAATATCATATGCACCGCTTTTAAAGTCCGCGAACTTCGCTTCAAATGTGGATTTTGAAACTGTGGTGTCCGCGTCCATCCGCAGTATCCGTGCTTTGGGGAAAATCTCCGCAATTTCGTCTTCGACGCGCTGCGTTCCCGTGCCTGTCTGATAGATGTGCTTGCATTTGCACTTTTCGCAAACCTCGGGCATTGCAACGGAAAATGCGCAGTAATGACATTGCATGGAATTACCTTTTTTGTGATACGTCAAAGGCACTAAGCAAACCGGGCAGTTCACCGCTGTTCCGCATTTTATGCACCTTGCATAAGTGTGATAGCCGCGCCTGTTAAGCAGAATGAGCGACTGCTCACCGCGTTTTAAATTCTCACCGAGTTCTTCAAGCAGAACACCGCTGAAATCAGAACGGTTTCCGCTCTCATACTCGGTTTTCATATCAACAATGTAAACATCGGGAAGAATTGCTTTTTCGCCATTTTCCCTCTGCACTGATGTTAAATGAAAAGCTTCGTTTTCCTTTATTCGGCGTTGGTTGTTCTCAATCTTACTGTATCTCTCGTTTAACTCAAACAGCGTATACCGCCCTGTTTTCGCAAAATGATAGCTTTCAATTGAGGGCGTCGCCGACGCTAAAAGCAAAAGTGCATTATGGTGAAAGGCGCGCTGCTTCGCGACACTGCGCGCATGATAACGCGGCGAGCGGTCGCTCTTGTAACTGTGCTCGCCCTCCTCGTCGATTACGATAATCCCTATGTTTTCAAGCGGTGCAAATACCGCGCTCCTCGTGCCTACAATTATTCCCGCCTCACCGCTTTTAATACGTCTGTATTCATCCGCGCGCTGCCCGAGTGACAGCCCCGAGTGTATAATAGCGACCCGGTTACCGAACAGGCTTTTAAAATTCCCCGTCATCTGCGGGGTCAGCGCGATTTCCGGCACGAGCATAACCGCAGTTCTGCCCTTATTCAGCGTATGCTCGATTAGCTTAATGAAGACCGAGGTTTTCCCGCTTCCGGTAATTCCGCGCAGCAGCGCACATTTTGCCCCGCCGCAGTCCGCGAGTTCCTTTAAGCCATCGTAAACCTTCTGCTGTGCGGGTGAAAAAATAATATCTTCAAGGGATTCCGTGACTTCAAAATCCTTGCTGAGAGCGCGCGACTGCGCCTGCTCGCATGCTTCCAGCACGCCTTTCTTTATAAGGTTTGTAACCACCGCCGATGTAACATTTGCTGCCATGCAGACTTCTTTCACACATGCGGATTCATACTCTGCGAGCATTTCAATTACGGCTTTCTGCTTCGGCGTGAACGCCGTTTCAAATAAGTCTGCACTCGGATTAATCGAAACTATTTTTCGCGTATCGCCTTTATAACGAGCTTTTATGCTGTCGTCTTCGTCAGACAGTTTTACGCCGAGCCCCGCCGGTATAACGGTTTTCACCGCGTCGAAGTATGTGCAGAACGTGTTTTCCTTAAGCCATGCGACAAGCCGCAGCATTTCGTTTGAAAGCAGAGGTTCGCAGTCAACAACCGCGCTTATTTTCTTTATTTTCGCAGGTTCGTAGATATCCTCGCGCACTGAGAAAATCATTCCCTGCCGCTTCTTTCCCGCGCCGCCGCGCCCGAAATCCACAATCACGCGCTTTCCTGCCGCCGCCTTTTCCGCCAGGTCAAACGGTACCAAATAATCGAAAAGCATATCGAAAGAATATAATGTTTTTTCTACGGCTACCTGCGCGATTATGCCCGTCAGTTCTGCCTTAACCATCAGCCTATTACCGGAATCCCGTGCTTTGTTGAAAGCTTTTCCGCTTCAATAATCGCTATGAAATCCTTTACCGCATCATCAAGATTTTCATTTATAATCACATAGTCGTAATTTTTTACGAACGACATCTCTATTTTTGCAATACCCACGCGCTTTTTAATTGTTTCCTCGGTTTCCGTTCCTCGTTTGCGGAGTCTGCGTTCAAGCTCGGCAAACGACGGCGGCAGTATAAAAACAGACACGCAATCGGGGAAGAGTTTTTTTATGTTAGCCGCACCTTCAACTTCAATTTTAAGAACTACGTTTTTGCCGGCTTCAAGCATTTTCGGTATGTATTCGCGAGGCGTTCCGTAGAGATTCCCGGCGTATTCAGTGTATTCAAGCAGCTGGTTATTCTCAATCAGCCGGGCAAATTCTTCTCTCGTCTTAAAGAAATAATGCACGCCCTCCTCTTCGCCCGGACGCGCCGCACGCGTAGTCGCGGAAACTGAATAATTCAAATTATTACAGCTTTTAAAAGCACATTCCAGTATCGTATCTTTCCCGCTGCCGGCAGGCGCAGAAACCACAATCAACAAACCTTTATTCATCATCTGCCTCTTCTATCCCCGTAAAACCTTTTATATTCTTTGCCGACAAAATTATATGCCCGCTGTCCATAATGAAAACCGTACGCGTTTTTTTACCGCAGGAGGCGTCCACGACCGCGTTTTTTTCTCTTGCGGCGCTGACCATGCGCTTTGCGGGCGCGGAATCCGCACTAACGGCGGCGACGACTCTTTTCGGATTAATGGCGTTCCCGTAGCCGATATTTAAAAGTTCCATTTTCAATATGTCCTTTTTCGCAGTATAATTCTTTAAACGGCATTTTCCCCGGTTTATAAGGTGTTCGTTTCTGATTTTATCCCCTTTTTAACCATAATGTATAATTATATCATAAACTTTTATTAAAGTCAAATCCTGACGAACTCACGCCGACAAGCCCTCAAACAGCGCCGTGGCTCCGAGCACAATCAGTACCAGTCCGCCCGCAATTTTCGCCGTAACCGCGCCCATTAATCCGCCAATACGCAGTCCCGTGCCCACGCCGAGGAAGCTTAAAACGAAAGTCACTGCGCCGATAATCGAAATCGCGGGAAAAACCCACCCGCCCCGTATGCCCATCGCAACAAAACCGACGCCCGCCACAAGCGCGTCAATACTGGTTGCAACCGCCTGCATCAAAAGCACCTTGAACGATAATTTTTCGGGAATTACAGCCGCGGTGTTCTCGTCGGTTTTTCTCACCTCGTAAATCATTCTGCCGCCGATAAAAGTAAGAATCACAAACGCAATCCAGTGCGCGAAGCTGTCGATAAACTCCACGAAAACCATGCCGAGCAAAAAGCCGAGAAGCGGCATCAGCGCTTGAAAAATCCCGAACATAAAAGCTACTTTTAGTGCCTGTCTGTGCGAATAATTCTGCAGCGACATACCGTTGGTTACCGCCACCGCGAATGCATCCGCCGAAAGCCCGACTGCCAGAAAAATAATTTGAATAATGAGCATTTTTATATCCTTTTTTGCGCCAGCAGCGGCGAATACTTTGCACGGAACTGCGCGAATGTCCCACTGTCCAGAGCGTCTTTGATTTTCTCCATCAGCGTGTTGTAAAAATAAAGATTGTGCATTACCCCGAGCCGAGCCGCAAGGTGTTCGCCCGCTTTAAACAAATGCCGCAGATAAGCGCGCGAAAAACTGCGGCAGGTCGGGCAGCCGCATTCGGGGTCGAGCGGGCTGTCATCGAGCGTGTATCGCTCGTTCATCAGCTGTATGATTCCGCCCCAGGTGAAAACCGTGCCGTGGCGGGCATTGCGGGAGGGCATTACGCAGTCGAACATATCTATGCCGCGCGCGACAGCTTCAATTAAGTTGCTCGGCGTCCCCACGCCCATTAGGTACCGCGGCTTATCCGCGGGCATTTCCGGCACGATATAATCCAAAACCTCATACATAACATCAGTCGTTTCGCCGACGGCAAGCCCGCCCACAGCGTACCCCGGCAGGTCAAGCTCTGCGATATTTTTCATGTGTTCTATTCTTAAATCCTTGAAAGTTCCGCCTTGATTTATGCCGAAAAGAAGCTGATTTTTGTTTATAGTACTGTCTAATGCATTGAGCCGCTCAAGCTCGTTTTTACACCGGACAAGCCAGCGCGTCGTCATCTCCGCAGATTTCTTAACGTATTCGTAAGGCGCGGGATTCTCCACGCACTCGTCGAACGCCATCGCAATCGTAGAGCCCAGATTCGATTGAATCTGCATGCTTTCCTCCGGACCCATGAATATTTTTTTTCCGTCTACATGCGAGGAAAAATAAACGCCCTCTTCCTTTATTCTGCGCAGTTTTGCAAGCGAGAATACTTGAAACCCGCCGGAATCGGTCAGCAGCGGCCCCGCCCAGCGCGTAAACGCACGCAAGCCGCCCATCTTGCGGATTACCGTGTCTGACGGACGGATATGCAGATGATACGTATTGCATAGCATTACGGGGCATTTAAGCTCTTCCAAGTCAAGCGCGGAAATCCCGCCTTTAATAGCGGCGGCGGTCGCAACATTCATGAAGAAAGGCGTTTCAACCGTGCCGTGAACGGTGGTTAAACGCCCTCTGCGCGCATCGTTTTCTATTTTTAATAATTCAAACATATAAATTACGTTCTCTTTAATTTCCATTCAATTTCGTTTATTAATTCATTGTTTTCAAACTTTTGCCTCCGCTATACTTTTGAATACCCGTGGTCATTTATAAGCGCGTCAACTTTTATTTTATCGCGGCACATCGGGCACTCCGACTGCGGGAAGCTTGCATAATCCGGCAAGTCGCTCTTGTGAAAAACCGCGCTCACAGGTATGCCGCCGAGCTCGCCGGCAGCACTGAACAGCGCGGCTACACCCGCCAAATTCCCGCTGTAATAAGTCAGACACTCGAGGCATGCTTCTACCGTTCTGCCTGTTGAAGCCGATGAAATCAAAACTAAAACGTTTTTGTTCCAAATCACACTCTCGGAATCGTCGCGGAAAATCATTTGATTGCTGGAATTAAGTTCGGGCGTAATTACGTTTATATCCGCTCCGGAGTTTACGGAGTGCGGAAAATCTTCCGCCAGCCCCTCCGCTAAAAACGCGCCTATGACCTGCGTCCCCTCGAGGCAGATGATTGTATCCACAGGCGTGTTTGAAAAATCCGAGGCTAATACTTTCGCGGCTTCCTTGGACATTTTAAACTGCCGCTTAAGACTGTGCATATCGACATAATAGTTCACATGAGAGTGCCCCGTGACGAAATGCCCGGGAATTATGCAGGTTTTCACGTTACTGTTGCGGTTTGATATTATTTCGATTTTACGAGCTTCCATAATTATTTTCATTAAGTCCTTTCTTCACAAATGAATCATGAAAACAGCATTTTCGCCGATTCAGTTGTTTTATTTTCAAACTTCTATATGTCCTTTTAAACTTATTTTTTTCTATTTTACCCCGAACGCATAGATTGTTGTCGACCTGAATCGTTTGCCCTTTTTAAGTTTGCATTGCGGGAAGTGCTTAGGATTTAAATTAGGCGTATCGGGCGTGAACTGCGTTTCAAGGCAGAACGCCTCCTGTTTGCCGAAGTGTACACCGTGTTTCCCTGTTTCCGAAAGCCCGTTCGCAGTATAGAACTGGAGAGCCGGCATATCGGTGTAAACCGCCATAATCCGCCCGCTTTCCGGTTCGTGTGCAACAGCGGCTTTCTTCATTTCGCCGTGTTTCCCGAGCAGGAAGTTGTGGTCGTAGCCACCGATTTTTCCTTTCTCAATGTACGCGCCGATTTTCTTGGGTTTAAGGAAATTAAACGGCGTGCCCGGAACGCTCTCTATTTCACCCGTTGGTATGTTGAACTCGTCGAAAGGCGTATAATTGAGCGCTTTAATCTGTAAAACAGTGCCGAGAACACTCCCCTTGCCTTTTAGATTGAAATAAGCGTGATTCGTCGGGTTGAAAATTGTATCGCCGCCTGCAAAAGCCTCATATTTTATTTTAAGTTTATTCTTGTCGGTAAGTGTGTATTTTACTGTTACAAACAGTGCGGACGGGAACCCCTCCTCGCCGTCCGGGCTGCAGTAAATGAAAGTCACGCTGTTCTTTTGACTGCTGCATTTATAATCCCAGACCCTGCGGTTGAAACCGTAGCTGCCGCCGTGCAGGCAGTTGTCGCCATCGTTTTTTGTCAGCCTGTATTCCTGCCCGTTCAGTTTAAACACAGCGCCGCCTATTCTGTTTGCGTAACGCCCTACGACCGCTCCCTGAAAGGACTTGCCCCTCACATAACCGTCAAGATTATCATAGCCGAGAACGATGTCGGAAAGCTCGCCGTTCTTGTCTGGAGCGTCAATGCCGACGATTGCCGCACCGAAATTTGTCAAACGGACGGATAATTCGTTGTTTTTCAGTGTAAAAAGATGAATCGCGTACCCGTCGAATGAACCCCAGTTTTCTTTAATAACAGCCATATTTTTGTCGCTCCTCATGTTAGATTTATGTTTTTTTATTTATTATAACATAACCGCAGTTATGTTTCAATGTTCTCGGGACCCGTTCGAAAATTTATTTTCGGTAACGGGTGAGGTTATTATAACATAATTTGGTTGCTTCGTCAACTTGTTTATGGTATAATAAAAATGCCAATGCAAGCGTAAACGCTTGTCGCCCGCTCACGGGCGGGTTTCGTCAAAACCGAAACGGTGATTTTATTTCAACAATAATTAATAAAAATACAGAAACGAGAGAATTATGAGTTTTAAATACGAGCTGCACGTCCATACAAGCCGGGGCAGCGCGTGTGCGCGGAGCACGGGCGCGGAAATGGCAGATTATTATAAAAGCCTCGGATATGCCGGCATGACCGTCACCGACCACTTTTTCGGCGGCAACACGGCTGTCAGCCGCGACCTGCCGTGGGATGAAGCTGTCGAAGCTTTCTGTGCCGGCTATGATGATACGAAGCGCCGCGGCGATGAAATCGGACTCAATGTGTTTTTCGGGTTTGAGTACGCTTTCCACGGCACGGAATTTTTAATATACGGGCTCGATAAGTTATGGCTGCTTAATAATCCGCAGATTACAGACATGAATTTAAAAGCCGCGCTCGCCTGCTTCAGGAAAGCGGGAGCGTTTATTATCCACGCACACCCGTTCCGCGAGGCGCCTTACATAGATATGCTTCGCCTGCTCCCCGACTTTACCGATGCCGTCGAGGTATATAACGCAAGCAACCATAAAGCATTTAATGACAAAGCCGCAAAGTATGCATTGATGTACAGTTTACCCAGAATTTCCGGCGGCGATACGCACGCCGCGGGAGGAAAGGCGGCAGGGATTGAATCGCCCAAAAGACTGCACACGATTTTCGAAATGATTAGTTTAATCAAAAACGGTGATTATAGAGTCATAAAATCGTAATCGTTTTTCGTCATGTTGCACAAATAGGTTGGATTAGATTTATCTGTTTTGTAGGTTTTTACAATAAGTACTTGTTTTTTAAAATACACTATGCTATAATCAGCATAATAGCATGAAATATTTTCCAGAAGAGGTTCATAAAGTATAAAAATATATGAAACAAAACCGGGGAAAACGAATCTTTTTATTCCTTGCTGTTATAGAAAGGACTTATTAAAATATGTCATTATAAAATATATCAAACAAAATCGGGGAAAACGAATCTTTTCATTCCTTGCTGTTATAGAAAGGACTTATTAAAACATGTCAAAAAAATCGCGCAAAGACTACGATATTCCGCTTCATCTGTTCAGGGAGGGAAGCCTTACTTACGGATATAATTTCTTTGGCTCACATTTGAGCGGCGGCGGCGTTATTTTCCGCGTCTGGGCGCCGAAAGCCGCAAGCGTTTCGGTAGTCGGCGACTTTAACCACTGGGACGCCGCGCTGAACCCTATGAATAAAATAACGGACGACGGCGTCTTTGAGCTTTTTATCCCGAACTTAAAAACATACGATTCTTATAAATACGCAATCCGCACCGCGCGCGGACAGCTGAAGCTCAAATCCGACCCATACGGCTTTCATATGGAAACCCGCCCCGACACTGCGACGAAAATCTATGACATCGGCGGTTACAAGTGGAAAGACAAGGCTTGGACCGACAAAAAGAAAGTCCGGAACATCTACGCCTCGCCCATGAATATTTACGAGGTTCATCTCAGCTCATGGCGTAAAATGAAACAGGACAGCGAATTTTTTAATTACATGGAGCTCGCCGGGGAGCTGATTCCGTATGTGAAAAAGATGGGCTACACGCATATCGAGATGATGCCTGTTGCCGAGTTCCCGTTTGACGGCTCGTGGGGCTATCAGGGCATCGGATACTTTGCGCCTACCTCCCGCTTCGGAACGCCGCACGATTTTATGAATTTTATCGACTACTGCCATCAAAACGATATAGGCGTTATTCTTGACTGGGTTCCCGCACATTTTCCAAAGGATGCGGCGGGGCTCTATGAGTTCGACGGCGAGTGCTGCTATGAATACAGCGACCCGCTCAAGCGCGAGCACGCAGGCTGGGGCACGCGCATTTTCAACTGGGGTAAAAACGAAGTCGTCAGCTTCCTGATTTCCAACGCGGCTTACTGGCTGCGGGAATATCACATTGACGGGCTGCGCGTCGACGCGGTTGCTTCCATGCTTTACCTCGATTATGACCGCAAGGAGTGGCGCCCGAACCACAAGGGCGGGCACGAGAACCTTGAGGCGGTTGCGTTTTTGCAAAAGCTTAACGCTCTGCTGTTCAAGGAGTTCCCCGACGTACTGATGATTGCGGAGGAGTCCACGTCTTGGCCCATGGTAACAAAACCGCCCCATGACGGGGGACTGGGCTTCAACTTCAAGTGGAACATGGGCTGGATGAACGATATGCTCGACTATATGTCGCTGGTTCCCGAGGCGCGCCCATATAATCATAATCTTCTGACTTTTTCGTTTTATTACGCGTTTTCCGAAAACTATATACTTCCGATTTCGCACGACGAGGTGGTTCACGGCAAATGCTCAATGCTTGACAAAATGAGCGGGCCCCGCGAGCTTCGCCATGATTCATTAAAAACGTTCCTTGCATACATGGCGGCGCACCCCGGCAAGCAGCTGATGTTCATGGGGCAGGAGTTTGCGCAGTTCAAGGAGTGGAACTATAAGACGGGGCTCGACTGGGACGTGCTCGACTTCCCCGAGCACCGGGATTTCAACAACTTTGTAAAAGAGCTCAATAACTTTTATTTGCAAAGCAGCGAGCTTTGGGAAAACGATTACGACTGGAGCGGTTTCAAATGGGTCGTCAGCGACGACAACGAGAACTCGGTAATTGTTTTCCGCAGAATCAACAAGGCGGGCGACGAGCTTATAACCGTCTGCAATTTCCAGCCGAGAGAACACGAGCAGTATACTTTCGGCGTGC
Organism: Oscillospiraceae bacterium; assembly: GCA_009783695.1. Taxonomy (GTDB): domain Bacteria; phylum Bacillota; class Clostridia; order Oscillospirales; family Ruminococcaceae; genus Ruminiclostridium_E. Next base: position 26,572 of record WRCY01000017.1, on the reverse strand, counting down.
CTTATGAAGCTTTTTACTCAGAGGTTTTCAACACGGTCGGCAAGCCGGTAAACCGCAGAAAAAAATCCAGGCTCGTGGTCGGCGAATCCCTGCACGGCGAGCATTATTCGCTCACGGTGAAAATCAAGCCGATGTCTGCCATGTTCTTCAGAATTTCCAAAAAGAAATAATAGCACTTTTGCGCGTTATAATAATATCGTAGGGGCGCATTGCGCATCCGGGAAAGAGGTAACATATGTATCACGTAAAAAAAGAATGTGTCGCGATGATTTTAGCGGGCGGACAAGGCAGCAGACTCTACGCCCTGACGCAGGACATGGCGAAGCCCGCAGTGCCCTACGGCGGGAAGTACAGGCTCATCGACTTCCCCCTGTCAAACTGCGTAAACTCCGGCTTCGACACCGTGGGAATCCTCACGCAATACCTGCCGCTCGTCTTAAACGAGTACATAGGCAACGGGCATCCGTGGGGGCTTGACAGGGTTCACGGCGGCGTGCACACGCTCGCGCCTTACGAAAGCTCGGGCGGCAAAAGCTGGTACACCGGTACGGCGAACGCCATTTATCAGAATATCAGCTTCGTAGACCGCTATGACCCCGATTATGTAGCGATTCTCGCGGGCGACCATATTTATAAGATGGATTATTCAAAGATGCTCGATTATCATAAAAAGCAGCACGCCGACGCGACCATCGCCGTGCTTGAGGTTCCTTGGGAGGAGGCTTCCCGCTTCGGGATTATGACCGCGGACGAAAACGGCGTGATTACCGAGTTCGCTGAGAAGCCCGCCGAGCCGAAGTCAAACCTTGCTTCAATGGGCGTTTATATTTACAGCTGGAAGGTTCTGAAAGAATATCTGATTGCCAACGAAAATAATAAGGACGAGAAGAAAGACTTCGGCGGCAATATTATCCCCAATATGCTCGGCGACGGCTGCAAAATGGTAGCGTATCACTTTGACGGTTACTGGAAGGATGTGGGAACAATCGACAGCCTGTGGGAGGCGAACATGGACCTGTTGAACCCGAATGTGCCGCTTGACCTGCACGACCCTAACTGGCGGGTTTATGCGCGGAATCCCGTCATGCCGCCTCACTACGCGGGTGAAAGCGGCTTTATTGAAAACTCGATGATTGCAGAGGGCTGCAACATTGAGGGCACGGTGGACTTTTCGATTCTTTTCGCAGGAGCAAAAATCGAAAAGGGCGCGACAGTGCGCGACAGCATCATCATGAACAACACGGTGATTAAAAGCGGCGCGGTGGTTGAATACGCGGTCATCGGCGAGGACTGCGTCATCGGCGAAAACGTGCAGGTCGGCGCACGCCCCGAAGCGATTGTGGACAAGGACAGCTGGGGAATCGCAGTTATCGGGCACAACGTCAGCGCCTCGCCTAATGCGGTGATTAAACCCAAGGCGATGATTTCGGATAGCTTATAATCGTTTAACTTAAGAAACAGCAAAACTGTTTCTTACATTCGCCCGTTGTGCGAATACCGCGCCACAGGCGCGGAAGTTACGATTTCATACGCCGTTTGTCGGCAGAGCCGACCGATGCGCAAAGCGCATCGAACTTAAAAAGCATTTCATGCTTTTTAAGTTAAACGACTATATAAACCAACCCGCAGCTCCGCGCCACCCCTCAGGGAGGGGAATTACAAACAAGGAGAAAACAATATGTCTATAATGTCAGCTAACATGCTCGGGCTCATCTTCGCAAATCTGCATGATGAAACGATTCCCGACCTTACTAAAAACCGCACAATGGCAAGCGTGCCTTTCGGGGCGCGGTACAGAATGATAGATTTCCCGCTTTCCAATATGGTAAACTCCGGAATCAGTTCCGTGGGTGTTATTACCAAAGGCAACTACCAGTCACTGCTCGACCATCTCGGCTCCGGCGGCGAGTGGGACTTGAGCCGCAAAACAGGCGGGCTTCAGCTCCTGCCGCCCTACGGGCATGAGCGCCGCCGCGGACTTTACAGAGGCAGAATGGAAGCAATGCACAGCGTCGTAAACTATATCGCGAACAACAATGCGGATTATGTACTTATGACCGACTGCAACGTGATTGTAAACATGGATTACAACCATATCATCGAGTATCATATTGAGAAGGAAGCCGATATAACCATTGTTTACGGCAGCGGAAAGTATAAATCAGCGGAAATGCTTACAAAAACCGCTCTCGGCGTTAATACGGACGGCAGAGTGAACGACGTACTCATCTGCCCCGACAAAGAGGGCGAGTTCAACACGAGCATGAACATGTATATTATGAGAAGAGATTTACTCTTAGAGCTTATAACTGAAACAGCATCACGGAATCTCTACAGCTTTGAGGTTGATGTCATACAAAAGATGTGCCGCGAACTCAAAATCTACGGCTATAAATACAACGGTTATTACGAGCAGGTTGATGATATTCTGAACTACTTCTCAGCCAACATGGCGCTGATGAATTACGAAAAACGGCAGGTTCTTTTCCCGAGACGCCGCCCTATTTACACTAAGGTACGCGACGACGCGCCCGCCAAGTACGGGCTCGAGTCGGAAGTCACCAACTCGCTCATTGCAGACGGCTGCATAATTGAGGGCAGAGTGGAGAACTGCGTGCTGTTTCGAGGTACAAAAATCGGAAAAGGCGCGATGGTCAAAAACTGCATTCTCATGCAGGACACGGTTATCGGCGACAAGTGCGAGCTGAACTACGTCATTTCCGACAAGAATGTAAATGTCGGCGGGTACAGAAGCCTTTTCGGCACTGAGGATTATCCTGTTTTCGTGAGCAAGGGCTCAAGCGTATAGGTAGAATTAAAATAAAATCGGACACCTTAAAACAGTGTCCGATTCTATTATATAGCAGCTTAATTTAAGGGATATCATTATATTTAAATGTAAAATTAAATAAGTATTGGTTTCAGCCGATTCAGTCCGTGTCTTCTCAAAACCTCCGGAAAATCTATGTACGAGATGTTAAGGTCTACTTCACCGTTTATACCGGACACCCTGCCTTTCGCAGTATACTGCCAAATTTGGAACTCTCCCTCGTATGTAGGCTCGGACGCCCACTGTGCCAGCCAGACCGCATATGTATCCGAAATCCGCTCATCGAAAACATTCACAAGAAAATTCTTGTTTGAGTAAAGCATCGGGTAATATCCATTTTCTATGAGCACCTCGAAAAACGCTTCCGTAATCGCGGTAATCAAATCCGCACTCATCTTTTCATGAAAAGGCTCCTCTATATCGAAAACCACCGGATATGTAATCTCGTATTCCTCAATGACGCTGATGAAAAATTCGGCTTCCCCTCTCGCCTCCTCGGCGCTGCGGGCGTAACTGTAGAAATAAACCCCTACGTCTATGTTATTCTCCAGCGCGCCCTCTATATTTTCGCGGAAACGCGTGTCCTCTATCATTGGATAAGCTTCGCTGTGATGTCCGCGGGCGGCGCGGATAATAGCGAAATCAATTCCGCTTGCCGCGACCTTCTCCCAGTCAATTGTAAACTGCCAGTGCGAAACGTCAATCCCGCGCAGTTCTACCAGCGGCTCGTCCTCGAGCAGTGCGGCGGTCATTTTCTCCGGCGGGATTCGCCTGCCGCTCCCATCTGTCCGGTTTCTGTCTATGAAAATACTGCCCGTCGTGTTTACAAGCGAGCCGAACTTTGAAAGCTTTGCGCCCTCGTTCACTGTGAAAATGCCGCTGTTAATGAGCGTGCTGTCTTTATGAATTGTGAACTGCCCGTTGTTTACGACCCTGCCGTTCGGGGTCACGGAAAATGAGCCGTCGGCACTTATGACACCGCTTTCCGCTATTTCGACAGCGCCGGTTATAACCGTTTCATTGCTTGCCGTAAGCATCAACGCGCCCGCCGCATGAATCTCGCCGGACGGGTATACAAGCAGGCTGCTCGAGCTGATAAACTCGCTCCCATCGTGAAGATTCACGCTCCCGCCGATTATATTTAAGGTGGTTTCCATATACTGCAGAATTCTGCCGAATGAAACAATTGTTCCCGAATCTCTTAGGCTCAGCTCCGCCTTTCTTATTTCGAGCGTGCCTCCGGGCCTTATTATTAATGTACCTCTGACCGTCAGCTTCATCTCCCGCGTGAGCAGCAGGTTCCCGCCGTCTGTTATAGTTACAATCACGCCCTCGGGGACTGTGAAATTTTCGCGGAGCCAGACATCAGAATCTATTATATACGAAGCACCCTGCTCAAGCGGGGTTTTCCCGTCCCACTGTATCATCTGTACCGATGAAGCTGATGATATTAAAGGAAGATATGTAATCAGCAGCGCGGTTAAAGTAATGATTGTAATTGCCTTTTTTATAGTTTTTTTCATTTGTACCTCCGGTATTTTTATATTTATTTTCGTTAAGTGCTTTACTTAACAAAGGATATATAAAACAACATTTCCCCGATTCAATTGTTTTATTTTAAACTTCTTTAATATTAACATGATTTACTTTTAATGTCAACTTGACAAAACTGCTTTTTTATGGTAAATTTATTTTCATTAAGTCCTTTTTCACAACTGAATCATGAAAACAACATTTTCCCCGATTCAATTGTATTATTTTCAAACTTTTATCCATTGCAGAGAGCGGGAGAAATTGTATGATAAAACCTATTTACCTATACGGCTTCATGGGCTGCGGAAAGTCTTATATCGCGAAAAAATCGGGGCTTGATTTTATTGACCTCGACGAGTATATTGTAAGACTCAAGGGAATTGAAATCGCGGAAATCTTCGTGAAGTACAGCGAGCAGTATTTCCGTGAGCTTGAACTCGCGGCACTGAAAGAACTTAATGTTCCTCTTGTTTCGCTTGGCGGAGGCGCACTTAAAACTCCCGAAACTGCAAAATACGCAAAGGAAAATGCGGTCGTGATTTTTATTGACACTCCTTTTGAAGTATGTTGCAAACGCATTAAAATCGACGGTTTACATAGGCGCCCGCTTGCTGAGAACAAAACCAAAGAAGGGCTTTTTGAATTATATAACTCACGCCTGCCGCATTACAGAAATGTCGCGGATTATATAGTTAAAGGAGAAGAGGAAAGTTTAAAACTAATAATGGCTGAAACGGGGAAAACGATACTTCCGTGATAAATTAGTGAAGAAAGGACTTAATGAAAAAATGGTCATTTATAATGCAAGAATTAAAACTATGAACGGAGCCGATATAGAAAACGGCTACGTTGAATTCAAAAACGGAAAAATCACAATAGTGAGCCCCGGAAAACCTGCAACAACCGGCAATGACGACATCGACGCCAAGGGTCACACGCTCTGTCCGGGATTCATCGATGCGCACAGCCACCTGGGGGTATTTGAGAACGGGCTCGGCTTCGAGGGCACGGACGCAAACGAAATCACAGACCCCGCAATGCCGCACCTGCGTGCAATCGACATGATAAACCCGCGCGACTTTTCTTTTGAGGAAGCCGCAAAAGCTGGCGTAACCTGCGTTGTTACGGGAGTGGGCAGCGCGAACCCTATGGGCGGCGAGCTGCTCGTGATGAAAACCGCAGGCTCGCAAAGAATCGACAAGATGATTGTGAAGTCGCCGATGGCTTTGAAGTTCGCGCTCGGCGAAAACCCGAAAACCTGCTACAACGACCGCGACGAAACCCCCACCACACGTATGGCTGTCGCAGCAATAATCCGCGAGCAGCTTTACAAGGCTAAACGCTATATGGAGCAGCTTGATAAATCAAAAAAATCCAAAGATACCGACCCTCCGGAATACGATATTAAAAACGAGGCGCTTATGCCGCTGCTCCGAGGGGAAATCAACGCGCACATTCACTGTCACCGCGCCGACGATATTTTTACCGCAATCCGGCTCGCAAAAGAGTTCGGCTTCGGCTACGTTATTGTACACGCGACCGAGGGGGGAATTATTTCCGGGGAATTAAAGGAAGAAGGCGCGTCATGCATAGTCGGTCCTATTATTTGCGAACGAAGCAAGCCGGAGCTCGCAAATCTGCGCATCGACACAGCTGCGAAGCTTCATGCGGCGGGCGTGCCGGTTGCGCTCTGCACCGACCATCCCGTCACACCTGTTCAGTATCTGCCGCTTACAGCGGGACTCGCTGTTAAAGGCGGACTCCCCGAGGACGAGGCGCTGCGCGCGATTACCATTAACGCTGCAAAAATCTGCAAAATTGCTGACCGCGTAGGCAGCATAGAAGTCGGGAAAGACGCGGATTTCGTGCTGCTTGAGCGGGACGGAAAATTCTACGACTTTATGAAAGACCCGAAGCTTGTTGTGATTGACGGGAAAATAATTTGTCGTAATGATGTTCTCATCCCGCATTAGTGAAGAAAGGACTGAATGGAAATATGCAAAGCATATGGTCAAGAAAGGGATTATTACGGCTTCTGGCATTTCTGTTTTTCTGCTTTATTATGCAGTATTTTGCTTACTCGGGGGAGGAAACAAATACGTTTTATTTGGTGATTTCGTACATAAACTTCGGGATTGCGGTATTCTTCTGGGGCTCGTTTGTTACAGTGATTCTGACTGCCGCAATTTCTGCGCTTATACAAAAACTATACGGCTGTGAATTGATTTACCTGAAGATTTTCGGTACGCTGTTCATCAAGGAAGACGGAAAATTAAAACGGCGCAAAGCGGTTGCAATAGAGCTTGCCGAGCCTGTTTACATGATGCCGCCGGAAAATATATCCCCGAAGCTGTGGTTATGCGGCTTTGTGTATGTAAGCATTGCCTTGACGGCGATATATGCCATTCTCGCCGTGCTTCTGCCGAAAAGTTTCTGGATAACGGGAGTGTTAATCATTCTCGCCGCAAAGGAATTCTTTTTTCTCATCTCAATTCCGAAGCTCCCGGGGAATCCTTTTAATATAATAAAACAACTCAAGGATGATGAAAAGGCGCGCAGATTATTTATAAACTCACATCGGATTTACGGACTGCATTTATCCGGAACAAACATGTGGGATATGCCCTATGAATGGTTTGAGCTGCCCACCGAGGAAGAATTTGCCGCGAAACCGCTTGTCTACAGCGGAATTACAGCCCTCGCCTACTCGCGTCTTATGGACGAGGGCAGATTTCTTGAAGCGCGGCAGCTGGCGGAAATGAATTATAATATAAAAACCGCTCTTGAATTAACCGATTATTTAAAATATGCAGTACGCGCCGACTTCCTGTTCTGCGTAATCATGGACGGCTGCGACCGTGAGTTAATCGCGCGTATTTGCGGCGACGACTTGATTGAGCACTTAAAAAGCAAAGACGGTATTTTGGTTTATTCCCGCTTGCTTTACGCATACAAACTGCTTGTTAATAAGAACACGACCAAAGCCGCCGAAAGGTTCGCAGATTTTGAAAAATTATCCAAAAGCTGTCCGGTTAAAACCATTACGGACAGCGAACAGAGGATAATTAAACATATTCATGAAAAAATATTATAACCTTTTTGCAATTTTTAAATCCCCCACAGCGCTACTCATGAAGCCGCTTTAGAAATAAAACAAATAATGAAATTGTCTTTGTGCTCACGAAAGAAAAAGTCGATTTCGCCGTAATCTAACAAAACTATGTTATACAAGCAAAAACCGCTTACAGAGCGGTTTTTGTTTGTAATAAACTATTCTATTTGTATTAAATTTAATTTCTTAAATAAATATTTTATACCCCCCAAACATGAACCCCCATAAATGCGACACATAAAACATTATATTGACAGATAATGTATATATATGGTATACTAAGTCTATAAATAAGAACAACAACCGTGGAGGGACATAAGGAATGTATAAACGCACATCATCACTAATTTTAGCAATAGTAATGCTGGTCACAGGCACTAATCTTCAAGGCTTCGCTTCATCTGAGTTAAGGACTGCTCATGATGAAAGCGCTGCTTTCGACACATTTATCGGAGAAGCAGATTTTAGCTTGCTTGATGAAATAGATTCGGGTCTTCCGGAGGGCGCATACCTCGGCGACGCTACATGGGCGGATAACTCGCCCGTACATACGGCTTCCTTTTCCGGGGCGCAGTCCTTTCAGGCGATGCAAGCGTTTGACATTGAAAGCTACGAATACATCCCGCGCGCCGAACGCGCAGAGCTGCAAGGGCAAGAAAGCGCCTTTGATGAATTATTTAATTTTGAGGGAGAAGAGGCGTTAGAACTGTATCTCGGCTTCCTCGATGAAGAACTGTACGGCAGTGAGATTGACTTGCTGCTGCGCGGGCTTCTGCTCGAGGGCTGTTCCCTGGGGCAGGCGGTTTTGATATACGGGCTGAGTTTAAGGCTTGAAACCGACATACACAGCCTGCTGCCGGAACCGGCACTGGTAGCAACCGAAATCGTAATCCCTGTGCAGGCTACAGAATCCTCGCTCGGGTTCTCACAGGAAATCCCGTTAAATGTCGCACAGGGCTTTCCGGGAAGAATCTCACAGGAAATTTCACCGGAACTGACAATCAGCCTTTCCGTGCTCAGCGAGCAAAACTTTTTACTGTTAGCCGATGACCTGGGCGTCTGCGCCGATGTTTTGGTTGAGTTTTCAATAGAAAACCGGCTCGGCTTCCTACAGATGGAGCAGCTGACCGACGCCGCCATGCTGACCGGTATCGTCGCCCTGTCCGGCAGCTCCGGTCAGCTCTTGCCTATGCAAGAGTTTGATGCACCGTATAACTACGATTTTAACACAGCTGAAAGAATAAACCTGAACACGGGCGGGCTTGTCTATGAAACCGTGGACTATGTGCTTCCCGGCAGAAACGGTTTGGACTTGGTAATCGGCAGACGTTATGACTCGGACAGTGCAAATGTGGGTAATCCGGGGACGGTGAGTGCTCCAGGCGTTTTTGCAACAACCATGGAAGACTACAATCATCTGAACAGATTTCACGGTCTCGGGCACGGCTGGAGCTTCATGTTCTCGTCCATTCAAGGAAATGTTCTTCATCTCGCTGACGGGCGTTCGCTTGCATATAGATTATTAGATACGGACTACGGCTACATAGATACTTTTATCGTAGCGGGTTATTCAAGAACGGAGCTATCTTTAAGGTATAGGTATAGCACGGAGCGATACGAGCTGAAATACAAAGACGGGCGTACCGAATTCTTTGACCGTAGCGGTAGGCTTGTTGAAATACGTGACAGATACGGCAACGCGATACATCTTGTTCACAGTCTTGCGTCTTCCTGGGTGAACGGAGAATGGGTTCAATCCATGAATACCATTACAATCACGGACACTCTGGGCAGAGTTACGACTATAGCCAAAAATAATAACGGTATAATCGTGTCGCTTCCGGATAATATATCGTTGCAATACAATATAGTAACCGGTACGCAGATACAAACCTTGGGCATAACCTTAACACCCCGGTATCTGACTTCATACACAGACCCCATGGGCATACAGACGCTCTATACATATAACATAAACAGCGCTTTTGTTAATGCCGTTAGAAAAGATCTCACAATTCCTAATTTCAGAGCAGAAAATCTGTTCGTGAACCTAACATCAATTTCGCACCCGACGGGGTTCACTACCGCATTCAATTACGAGACAGTAGATAAAAATCTCGGGCGTTCCGGTTTGCAGAGAGTATATCGAATCACATCCCGTCATGACGTTGTCAGCGGAGTGCAAACCAACAGGAAGAACTACACTTATTCTGCCAATAACAACTCCGGCTGGCCGCAGCACCAAAATCCCGCAGATTTACCCAACAACTTTACCTACCACACGACTGTGACCACGCCCATCTCTGGCATTTCCGAGCAGCATACATTCAACAACCGGCACCTCACGAGAGAAATTGATACGAAACATGGTTCATTAAATGTTTCAAACAAGCAGTTTGGATATACCGACAGAAATCCTACTCTAATTACCACAAAGTCTTATGAACACACCAACAATCATTTATTCTTAGAAACGATAGAACGCCTCGAATATGATAATCGCGGAAATGTCACGGCTTCGTTTTCTCCCCTCGCGGGCGGCAATGCGAACAATACAGAACACAAGACGACATATACCTATAATGCTATATATAATCAACTTACCTCCGTCAGCTACAAGCAAGACGCAAACACGACCATCACGATAAATTACACCCTCGACCCCACAAACCGCCACCCCATTACCGAAACCGTCCTGGTTAACGGCGTGCAAAAAGCCCGCACCGACTGGACCTACGACAGCTTCGGGAACATCCTCACCGAAAGAAGATACATAAACGGGGACAATGACACGAGCAACAGCATACTGACCACATACGGGTATGACCGCGGGGCTTATCTTTCTTCCGTTAACACCGGCGGCGTGACATCGTCGTACCAGTATGACAACCGCGGCAGAATGACCAGAGCCGTGAACGGGCGCGGCCACGCAACAAATTATGCATACAACGACCGAAACGACCTTATCCGGGTCACGCACCCCGACAACACCATGCGGCAGTGGGCGCGCAGCTACACGCACAACTACGTTACGTTTACCGACGAGCGCGGGAATCAAACGACCACGCGCTATAACCCGCTCGGCTTGCTTACGGAAGTCAGGGACGGCAACGAAAACGGTACAATCATGAGCCGTAATGTATATGATAGTTTATCCCGTTTGCGGACAAGCGAAGACCGGATTAATAACAACAATACAACCTACACATATGACCAACTCTCCCGTGTAACGGACGTTACCGCAAGGCAGGGGCTGACATACTACGGCTCAATTATCGTAAATGAAATCTATGTGTATTCTATCCAGAACGGTTTGTTCAGAACGCTCAATATCATTCAAGGCGACATCAATGCTCCCAATGTAATAACAACAAGCTATGTAAACAATCTCGGACAGCAAGTGCAGACGGGTGCTTTTCTTGACGGAATTGAACACTTTGACACCTACAGCTATGATTACACAGGCAATATGACTGAGTATCGTTCCGCGCTCGACAGGGAAAGAAACCTCCCCAACCCCACCGCAAGATGGCAGTACGACCATGCAGGGCGCGTCGTAAAGGAAACCAATACACTTAACCAATCCGTTGTATACGCATATGACGCGCTGGGGCGCAATACGGGTATTACCGACCCCGCGGGTAACACGACCACGTTTCAATACGATAACCTGGGGCGGCTGACAAGGCAAAGCGTGCCGTTTGAGCGTATAGGAAATACTACGCACTTCGCGGAAACAGAGTATACTTATGACAATAACAGCAACTTAACCCGCGAGCGGGTAAAAAACAACGCGGCGGGAACTGCGGCAACATGGACACGGACGGACTATGTCTACAACAACCGTAACCGGCTTACGCAGGCCGACAGCTATAACGGCAGCACTGTTGCGATTAGAACAACCTATGCCTACGACGCCGCCGGAAACATGACGGGGCAGACTACAGGCGGCGCAAGCACAGCCTACACTTATGACAAATACAACAACGTATCGCGCATAACCGACGCCCTCGGGCGTGCCGAGACGTTCAACTACAACCTCGCAGGGAATCTCACGAGAAAAACAGACCGCAACGGAGTTACAACCTCGTATGAATACGATGGGCTGGGCAGACTGACACGGACGCAGGCAGGTTCAAATACCGCCGCTAACGTAATCACGCAGTCGTATACCCGAACAGGGCAGCTGAGGAACATTTCGGGCAACAATATATCAATAACCAACACTTATGACGAGCTCGGCCGCCTTATCGTACAAAACGAATCATCCTCAACCAAGGTTTATACTTACGACATCGGCGGAAACCGTTTGACATTCCAGGCGAGAATTAACAATGTAACATATCATGCTACAAGTTATATTTATGATAATTTAAACCGTTTAACCGACGTAAACGAAAACGGCACACGCGCCGCTGCTTACACCTATGACACCAACGGCAACCGCGCTTCTCTTACGCTCGGCAACGGTGTAATTACGAATTACTCTTACAACCCCGCAAATTTGGTTACGCAGGTCAGAAATCACCGGGGCGGCGCGACAATATCCCAATATGATTACACCTATTTCTTAGACGGCAACCAGCGCACCAAAACAGACCACACGGGCAGAACAACCACTTATACCTGCGACGGCTTAGGCAGGTTAACGCGGGAAGCAGAAAGCGGAGCTGCCAATCCTTTGACAATCTCCTACACCTACGACAACCGCGGCAACCGCGCGGGCATGAACAACAACGGCGTCACCACCGCCTACACCTATGACCTGAGCAACCGCCTGACAGGCACCTTGACGAACGGCATAACCACGAACTTCACTTATGACGGCAACGGCAACCAGCTCTCGGACGGCGCGGTGACCTATGCCTATGACAACTGGGGCCGCATGACGAGCGCTTCTACAAACGGCGTGACCACCACTCATACCTATAACCCCGACGGCTTGCGCCGCAGCAAGACCACAAACGGCGTAACCACCACGCACATCTGGGACGGCGCAAACATCGCATTTGACATGATGGGCAGCAGTGTGGTAAAATATATTAGGGGAATCGGGCTCATCGGCTCGTCGACGGACACGGGCGCGCCGAGCAGCTATTACCTTTTCAACGCGAACGGCGATGTTGTGCAACTGACAAACACCGCGGGGGTTGTAACTAAGAGTTATGATTATGATGCGTTTGGGAATGAGAGGAAACCGCAGGAACCGCTAAGCCTGGCATTATCAGACCTGACAAGGAACAACGGCGTTACATTTACATCAGCAGACACGTTAAAGCTTCAAGGCGGCGGGTTTTCCTATGCATGTTCAAACTATCTGCCGACGGAGCCAAACGTAACTTATATCCTGGAGTTCGACTATCAGACAAATGGCGGCATTTCGTACTTAAAAGCGGGTTTAATAAGCTCTGACGGCAGTCGCTGGGTAGCCCGCACGGATTTAATTCCGGACGGGACCAGGAGGCGCGCGCGAATAGAAATCACAATGAACGCAGTCGATGAATGGCAGAATGCCGTACTGCAGCTTGACGTTTACGCTATTGACGGCGGGATTAATGATGTTTTTGTGTCTGATTTCAAGTTTTATGAGAAAGCCAACCACAACACCGAATGGTCAATGCCCTTATCTAATCTAACTTATTGGACGAGTGGAGCGAATTTCACACCCGAAGGCACATTGGTGCTTCAAAGTAGTAATTTTTCATGGGCTTGTACACACTGGCTGCCAATAAAACCAAATGTGACATATGTACTTGAATTTGATTATAAAACAGCCGGAGGCAATTCACATCTGCAGGTAGGTTTGTTAAGCTCCGATTATTCGAGATGGCAGTCAAAGAATAACATAGACGTCAGCGGCACAACCCAAAGCGCATATATAGAAATTACTCTGAGCGAGGGCGAGGAGTGGCATAATGCAATCCTGCAGTTTGACGTGCGGTCAGCAAATGGCGGGGTAAATGATGTCTATGTGTCAAATATACGGTTTTATGAGAAAGCCAACCCCAACCCCTGGCGCTACGGCGGGGAGTATTTTGACAGCATGCCGGTGACGAGCGGCAATGAATGGTACACTTTCAGCCAGTTCGACACTTATTATCGTAATAGTAGCTTCTCTGGTAAATTCCAAGTCAACCAGCAAAGGGAAATCTCAATCGAGGACCTACCTGCGGGCGATTACGTGATGGATTTGGGGCTTGAGTTTGAGGGTTGGCTTTTTATCAAGCAAGTAGAAATCCGCTTTTATGAAGACGACAGATATGCGGGTGGTTGGATTTTCAATGCGGACGCTACGGAGCAGCTCGAGTTTACGCTGACAGGCGGTAATATGCTGCGCATAACCGTGTCTACATGGTTACTTGGTATGGATTCTGCGTTGGCAGCGGCTAATGTTCATTTGCATAACCTGCGGACTTACATACCGGGCACGGAGATTATTGAGTATGGCACGTACTACCTCAGAAACAGGCACTATCAGCCGAGAACGGGGAGGTTTATGAGCGAAGACCCGTTTTGGCGCATGCAGGGAATCATACGCCATGACCCGCAGGGGCTGAATCTTTATGCGTATTGTGTCAATAATCCGATTAGGTGGAGAGACCCAAGTGGACTTAAAATAGAAATAGTGGGTCCACCAAATAGAAATGACTTTAGAAATGACACCACATATAATAGAGCAGTTGCAGATTATGAGAAGGCACTGGCGGAATATAACCGTGCTATAGAGTATTTAAAGGGGTCCGAAGCATTTAGAGACCTTTATAATAAGTTAAATGATGCAGAAGAGGTATTCATTATCAACTTTACAACCGATAAAAACGCAATATATAACTATGGTACAAGAACAATAAATTGGAATCCAAAGCTTGGATTTACCATGAAAGATGGAACATCTGTTATGAGTCCGGCAATGGCTTTGGTTCACGAAATGGGACATGGGGCGCAACATTTAGATGGTGGATTAGATGCGTACATAAACGCACGATGGTTTTGGAATATAGACAGAGAACAAATGAACATGGAAAATGCTAATTTGAGAAAGTATGAAACCCCCATAGCGAGGCAACTCGGTGAACCTACACGTAGTAAGTATGGCGATGAAAGAGGTTCAATCATAATGAATAACTCTACTCATTACAGGACTACACATATTAACATTCAAGGAAGACCATATACTGTAGACCACGGTATGTTCTGGGCAAATACAACAATAAGCGCATGGGATGGAAGGAGGGGAAGAAGAGGTGGTTAAAACAAGTGCAAAAAAGGAAAAAAATACAACAAAGTTGATATACTTATCTTTATGTTGTATTGCAACAACAATAATTTTGATGCTGTTGCCTTATGGTGTAGTAAACCAATCGTTAAGTCGAAAAGTTTTATCCAGTCGGTCTGTACATTCTTACTTTGAAGTAAGTTATGGCAATTGGTTTCCCATTATTACTGCACTGCTATCAATTATTGTCTTAATAATGCTTGTTGTCAAAACAGTAATCCGTATAAATAAAAACGATGTGAAGTATTCATTTTTAATTTGCATATTTCTTTCTATTTGTATAGTTGCTTCGCCGCTTTCATGGCTGATTTATGGAGGTATTTATACAATTACGTGGATTGGAGCAATTGTTTTTATTCTTCATATTATTACACTTATTTTGCAAAGTAAATTTTATAGAGCAAGTAAAAAATTGTTGTGAATATTTTAAAGCGAGCAGCGGGGAGTACTTTGACAGCATGCCGGTGACGGTGACCGCGGGGGCTTTTGGGGAGAATTATCTCGAGTTTGACCACGCTTTTTATACAGAACGCCGGGGCAGCCGGATATATAATTAAACAAAGCAGAGGTGATTATTTTGTATGATTGTGAAATGTTGTCAAACAGGATAAAACTGTATGTAAAATTAAAATCAATTTCCTTGAAAACGTTGTTAATTAATTGCGATTTGAGGAAAGACGCAATATGTCAATTAAATAAAGGAACCGCGCTTTCATCGGAGGGGCTGTGTAAAATTGCCGACTATTTAAACTGCTCGGTCGATTATCTTCTCGGCAGAACTAATAATCCTAATTCGCATGAGAATTAATCTGTAAATGCTTTTCTAATTTCCGCAACCTTTCGCATGGTTGCTTAGTGTTATATACAGAAAGGCTTGAAAAGCAGGGTTATTTATATTAATGGTATAGCCCTGCAACATCAAAAGGTAAAATAATAATGAAAGAATTGTCTTTGTGCACGAAGGACAGTTTTGAGGGTGTTTTGCGGCTATATTCCGACATGGTGTACCGTCTGGCTTTTTCCCGCGTGAAGAACCCGCACGATGCGAGCGATATTACGCAGGATGTTTTCTTAAAGTACATAAGAGCGGAAAAAACCTACAACGATGAAGAACACCGCAAAGCATGGCTCATCAAAACTACGGTCAACACCTCGAAAACTTTGGTTTTATCTTCCTGGAACCGCCGACGCTCGTCCTCCGAGCTTTCTGACGACGGGCTCGGGGTTGCGAACGTTTTTGAAGATAAGAACCTTAAAAATATGGAAACAAAGAGCGTTGTTCTTTCGGCTGTTCTGAACCTGCCGAAAAAATACCGCACAGTTATTCACCTGTTTTATTATGAGGATATGTCGTTATCCGATATATCCGATGCTACGGGATTATCACTAAATACCGTCAAATCGCAGCTTCACAGAGCGCGGCTTATGCTGAAGGACGATTTGGCGAGGGAAGGAGTCGATTTCAATGACGTTTCGTGATGCATATAAAGAAGAGATGAATTTAGTGCGCCCCGGCGAAGCTGTCATTGACAGTATTCTTCGTGAAATGCGCAAAGAAGTGCAGACTCCAACCCCATCTTTAATCCGCAGAATCCCAACCTCGCGCCTCGCGGCGGCTGTTGCAGGAATCTGCATACTTGCGGCGGCGGTTGTGATTCCCGTTGTTCTGCGCGGCGCACCGTCGTTTAATAATGAAATAGCAGGAGCGGCACCGTTAGCCGATAACATGATGGTGATTACCGAGAGCGAAGGTTTCGGCGGATTTGCTGAAATGGAAGAAGAAATGTATTTCGATGACGCTGACGGCGGCGCGAGATTATCAGCTGAGGCAAACCGTTTTGATTTCGATATGGAAGCTGCAGATGAAAGCACGGACGATTACGCTCCGATGGGCGGCGATTTAACTAACGCGGCGTTTGATATCAGCCCGTCGTCTGACATGCTTCCCGCACCCGAAGTCGGTGATGTAATAAGCGCAGAGCCTGCTGAATCCCGTCCTTTCCCTGTGGCGTCTGTTTTATCCGGATTTAAATTTGATTTAAGTGAACTGATGACGATTATAAACAAAAGTGAAACTATATCGGACGTAGTGAACGCAGTTTACGAAATCTACCCCGGACCTTATATATTTGTCGAAACTCCCACCCCCTCAACTGCACTGCGTATCGACGACACAGGTGAACTTGTAGTGCTGGTTTCTGTTTTAAGGGAAGCAGTCTTTCTGTATGATACTGCTGCCGCAACGCTTGAGATTCTTTTCAATGCGGCGGTTACAGAGCCCGAGGACGACCCGGATGATTATTCCCTCGGAAACGCCCGAATTTCCCAAAGAGCGTGGGTTATGCATGCAGATGGAGGAACATCCGCAGTGCTTGAAAACTGGCACCACGGCGAAACTATATATCACCAACCCGGACCTGACATGCAAGGTTATTCTGTCAGCGGAATACCACTGCGTCCGCAGGACGC
This sequence comes from Oscillospiraceae bacterium, assembly GCA_009783695.1. Lineage (GTDB taxonomy): Bacteria > Bacillota > Clostridia > Oscillospirales > Ruminococcaceae > Ruminiclostridium_E. The sequence continues at coordinate 9,352 of WRCY01000017.1, read as the reverse complement.
TTTTAGAGCCATAGCGCCTACGATGATTCGCGGAGACTTCCGCATCGAATTCACCGAGCCGCCTACAGCAGATGTAAATTATGCACTTTACGATTCCGATTTTAATCAACTTTCGTCAGGACTCATGTCCGACTTTACGGCACCGACACAAGCGGGGCTCTATATGCTCGTGCTCGATACCTCGTGGACTATGGAAAACGAAGAAGGCGTTTTCTGGAGCGCATATCAGTTTTTTATCCTTCTTGAGATTCCATAAAATTAACGGGAGCGAAAGCCCCCGTTAATTAATTATCTGCTTCATCTAAAATCTTTTTAGTTTCATCAAATACTTCTGTCCCTAATTGAACCTTTAAAGCTTTAACAAATGTTTTACCGTCGATTTCACCGCGTTCAAATTTAATTGCGTGATAAGCTATTCCTCTTGTGTAGCTTTCAAATTCTTTGGCTTTCATTATACTTCTCTTTGCCGGATTTGTCAAGATATTAATACATCGTTTTATCCTCTTTTTCCTCCCACGCCCTGAACGCTTTCAAACACTCTTCTCTGTCTGTTACTTCTATTTTAAGTTTATCCTGACTCTCAAATCCCCCCCGAATCGTCTCATAAATAAACGCGTCGTCAAAGCCGATTTCCGCCGCGTCGTTTTCACTGCAGCCGTAATAAAGCTTCGGGATTTTTGCCCAGAAAACCGCCCCGAGGCACATCGGGCACGGCTGGCAGGTCGAGTAAATTTCACAGTCGGAAAGGTCAAAGCGCCCGAGCTTCTCCGCGGCAATGCGAATAGCTGCGATTTCAGCGTGCATTGTGGGGTCGTTTGAAACGAGAACTTTATTATGTGAGCAGGCTATTATTTCACCGTTCTGCACAACCGCAGCCCCAAACGGCCCTCCCTGCCCCGATTCCATGCCCTTGAAGGCTTCTTCGAGGGCTTTTTTCATGAACCTGTTCATACCGCGATTACTCTCCCTTCTGTTTCAACCGATGCGATTTCCAGCGTGTAATCCTTATTATACACAGCACCGCATGCATTTAAGCGCATAAGCGCACTTTCAAAGGCGATTTCCGGCGTATTATTCTGACGGCTTAAATGCCCTAATATAAATCTCGTCGCGCCATAACCTGCAAGCTCAGCGAGAAAATCCGCACAATCGGAGTTCGATAAGTGTCCGGTATCGGATGTTATCCTCTTTTTTAAAAATATCGGATAATTCGGGTTTCTCCGCAGCAGCTTCGGCTCATAATTAGACTCTAAAAACACAAAATCGCTTCCGAGCATATTTAACCTCACCTCGCTCGAAACTGTCCCCAAATCGGTACAGTAAGCGATTTTACAATCGGCTTGTTCAAACGTGAAGCCTGCGCTGTCCGCGCTGTCGTGAGGCGTGGAGAACGCTTTTATTTCAAAGTCAGCCGGCACGTTTTGAAGTTCCGCAAGCTCATGCAAATCCGCACAGGGAGCAACCTGATTGTCCGTAATTAAACTCCGCAACGTGCCTTTTGATGCGTAAACAGGAATATCGGTATGCTTTGTAAGCTGGAATAAACCTTTGGCGTGGTCGGTGTGTTCATGGGTTACAAGCACGGCTTTAACCGCGCCGATACCGATTTCGCAGGAGTTAAGTAAAAGGCGCAGTTTCTTGAAACTGCACCCCGCGTCAATTAAAACCCCTGCGCTTCTCGAACCGATAAAAACCGAGTTCCCGCTGCTGGAGCTGCAAAGCGGAATAATAAGTGCCATATTTTCAACAAGTCCATCTCTCGCAACTGCTTTTTAAACGACATTTTCACCGCTTATGAACGTTTAATTATGAACTATTCCTTTACATGAATTGATAATGCTTTCTAACCGCTTTCGACACCTTCCATACGCACTTCATGCCCTCGGGCAGAATTACGTAATCGCCCGCGCCGAAGCCTGCGCTGCCGCCGTCGTACTCAACAACAACTTCACCCTCGGTCAGGTAGCAATGCTCCTCGCTGTCATAATACCAGTCGAAAGTTGAAACCTCGCAGCCCCATGTCGGCAGCTTTGTCATTTTTGCGATGTCATCGGGCGTCGCTTTCCTTACTTTTATCTCCATAATTCTGTGCCTCCTTTTTATTATAATATCATATTTCTTTATTTAAGTCAACGTTTCGCCTGTCTTATTCTCCTTAAAATCTTCTTCGCCTTTTCGCTGTTAACCCTTGAGTAATGGCGAATCCTTTTCGAGTAGACAATCTTCCAGCCGAGCTTTTCATAAATCCTTACGGCCTTATGGCTCCATGTCTGCGTGCTCAGATATAAGTCCGCATCGCCGTTCATTTCAATCAGCAGGCGCGTTGCTTTTGAGACAATCGCCTTACCGAGCCCGAAACCCTGCGCCCCGGGTTTCACTGCAACCCAGTGCAGCCACGGCTGAAGCTCCGCTTTAAGGTGGTAATCATTCCATGCCATACTCGTAGCAACTTTCTTGCCGTCTGCATTTTCGATAAAGATACAGCGCTTTTCAAGCTCCGGCAGAAAGGGAAGAAAGTTCTTTTGAAAATACTCAAGCGCTGTCTGCTCGCTATCAAATTCAAGCACCGATGTTTCTATTTCCGCCCAATAATTTTCGTCGCCGGCTTTAAAAAAGACAAACTTGAAACCGTCGGGCAAACTTACCTCGGGAACAGACACGCCCGCCTTTCTCTTCATTAAAATCCTCACATACGGAACGCTTTTATCTAACATAATTAAGCCCCCTTTTCTAAAATATATATTACCATATTTTTGCTGGTTTTGCAACCTTTATATTACATATATTGTTTTATGATTAACAAGACAATTTTGAAAGGAGCTTAAGGTTGAAAACGAATGTCATTGAATCGGGGAAAACGTTGTTTACATTATTCGTTTGTGAAGAAAGGACATGGTGAAAACATGAAAAAATTATTACTTATAGCTTTGCTTATTTTCTCGCTGTTAATTGGCGCGTGCGCTTCGGAAAACAACACCGCGGAAACCGGCGGAAATGATAATTCAACAGACCCCGCGCCTATAGAGTCGGATTCGGGCTTGCGAAACTTTACGGGAGCCGCAGATTCCTTTGAATCCGCAGGTGACGATTCAACGGATTCAGTATCATTTTCCTCCGGCGACTTTTATGAAGGAGTACCGCCGTCGGATGCCGGCGCGGCAGGTGATGCCGCAGCCCCTGCCGAACCTGAGCGCGTTTCCGGTACAGCCGTATCCGACTCTGCTCCTGACGAATCTCCGCGGGGCGGAGATGGCGAGCTGAGCGCTCTTTCGCCGCCTACGCCTGCTGTCGATATGCTTTGGAGCAGTGATACTGACGGCGAGTATTACGGTGAAATGCCGTTCGCTCCGGCGTTTTCCGTCACACAGCAGCAGCCCAGCCTTATTCCTCAGGCAGGACTTCTTACAGCGGGTGAGTGGAACGACAATAGGAATTGGAGCTTCTGGTCAAATTTAATGGGACAGAACGAACAGTTCCGCGAGTTCGCCGGCCACTGGCAGCTTTTCGCCGCCAACCGCACCGTAGTTAAGGTTGTTGATGAAAACAACAACCCTGTCCGCGGCGCGGAAGTAATACTCACAAACACGCAGTTTAAGGCAATCACCGACCACGAGGGAATGGCGTATGTCTTCCGCGGCTTCGGCAGCTTCCCCGACAATAATTCGCCGACGACTATCACCGTAAACGTTAACGGCGAGACGCAGGTTTCCGTTTCCGAAAGCGAAACAACATTCGTCTTCGAGGGCGCGGGAAGCCCCGCGCAGTTGAAGTTAGACCTCATGTTCGTAATTGACACCACGGGCTCTATGGGCGACGAGCTGCACTATTTGCAAACCGAACTTGATGACGTCATAAACAACGTAAGCCGCAATAACGCTAACCTGCCTATTCGTCTAAGCGTTAATTTTTACCGCGACAAAGGCGATGAATATGTGGTTCGCCCGTTCACTTTCTCCACCGACATAGCCGCGCAGGTCAGAAACCTCAACGCGCAGAGCGCAGCAGGCGGCGGCGACCGCCCCGAAGCTGTGGACGCGGCGCTGCAAAACGCCATTAACGAGCATGAATGGGAAGCGGATTCCGTAAAGCTGATGTTCATCGTGCTTGACGCACCCCCGCACCATAACCAGACGACAGTACCCGCAATGTCCCGCCTTGCTATGGAAGCCGCAGAAAAAGGAATAAGAATTATTCCGCTGCTCGCGAGCGACGGCTGCACGGAAACCGAGTTTCTCATGCGAACCCTCGCAATCACCACAGGCGGAACCTACACGTTCGTAACCGGGCATTCGGGGGTCAGCACAGGGCGTCACGTTGAGCCTACTATAGGCGAGTACGACGTTGAAAAGCTGAACGAATTGTTAATAAAAATCATCAATCGCTATTTGACCTAAACATCTGAAAATCAAACCCCCGATTTTAAATCGGGGGTTTGATTTTAATCTATTTTTACTGCTGCTTTGCCTTTATTTTCAGACATCGGAATTACTTCCGCGTTTATATTCTCTTTCGGTTTTTTATAAGGCGCAATGTTAGTCTTCACGAGTGCGGTTTCTAAAACCGTGCTAATATTCTCGGCGATTACAAACTTCAGGCTGTTTCTAACCACATCGTCAAGCTCCTCGATTTCCGGCTCGTTTTCTTTCGGGATAATTACAGTTTTAATTCCCGCCTTGTATGCCGCCATTGTTTTTTCTTTAAGACCGCCGATTGGAAGAACCCTGCCGTGCAGCGTAATCTCGCCTGTCATGGCGACGTCGCGCCTTACCGCAATCCCCGACAACGCCGACACGAGCGCAGTAGTCATCGTGATTCCCGCGGACGGCCCGTCCTTAGGAACCGCGCCCTCAGGTGCATGTATGTGCAGGTCGAAGTCCTTGTAAAACTCGGGATTAATCCCGTAGCGCGGCGCGAGTACCCGCACGAGGCTCACGGCGATTTTCGACGACTCGGTCATGACCTCGCCCAGACAGCCGGTGATTTCTATTTTACCCGTACCCTCCATAACCGCGACTTCAAGCGGCATGAGCACGCCGCCCACCGACGTCCACGCCAAGCCGTTCACAGTGCCGACTTCGTCATTCTTGAGCAGTATGTCGGGCGTGTATTTTTTAACGCCGAGAAATTCTTTGAGGTTCTTGTCGGTGACGGCTACACTTGCTTCGCCCGTTACAAGCTTCTTCGCCGCTTTTCTGCAAATTGCCGCAATGCGCTGCTCCAATTTGCGTACGCCCGCCTCGCGCGTGTAAAAATCAATAACCGAATAAACCGCATTGTCACGGATTTTAAGCATGTTAGTCTTCTCGCCGTGTTTTTTGAACTGCTTCGGAATTAAATGTTTCCGCGCAATATTAAACTTCTCCTCGCGCGTATAGCTTCCGAGCTCAATAACTTCCATACGGTCAAGCAGCGGCGTAGGTATTGTATCCGTGGTGTTTGCGGTCGTCACGAAAAGCACGCGGCTTAAATCAAGCGGAATCTCAAGGTAGTGGTCGATGAACTTACTGTTTTGCTCCACGTCGAGTACCTCAAGCAGAGCGGAGCTTGGGTCGCCCTTGTAGTCGCTGCCGAGCTTGTCGATTTCGTCAAGCAGAATAAGCGGATTCATGGACTTGGACTGCTTCACGGCACCTACTATTCTGCCGGGCATCGAGCCTATGTAGGTCTTTCTGTGCCCGCGGATTTCTGCCTCATCGCGTACACCGCCGAGAGAAATGCGTGCGTATTTTCTGCCGAGCGATTTTGCGATTGATTTTCCCACCGAGGTTTTACCCACGCCCGGAGGGCCAACCAGGCAGATAATCTGCCCTTTTAAGTCCGGGTTGAGCGTGCGAACCGCGAACAGCTCGAGAATCCGCTCCTTGACTTTTTTAAGCCCGTAATGGTCTTTGTCGAGCTGGGCGCCCGCCTTTTTAATATCGGTCTTATCTTTCGTGAGCGTATTCCACGGCATGTCAAGCACCGTGTCAAGATAACTGCGGACGACGCCCGCCTCCTGCGAATGTACTGATAGCTTATAAAGCCGCTCGGCTTCCTTAATAAGCTTTTCTTCTATATCGGCTTCAAAGCCGAACTTTTCTATTTCGTCTATGTATTCGTCGGCTTCTTCCTGTAAGTCCTCGCCCTGCCCGAGCTGCTTCGACAAGATTCTCATCTGCTCGCGCAGGTAATACTCGCGCTGGTTTTTGTCGAGCGCGTCCTTGACGCGGTCATGTATATCTATTTCGAGCTCCATCACATCAGCTTCGTTCTCAAGTATTGTAATCAGCGATTCTATGCGCCTTTTAAGGCTGCTGATTTCGAGGAGCTTCTGCTTGTCTTCCACCTTGAGATAAACATTAAACACAATTTTATCGAACAAGTGCGGCAGGCTCTTTTCGGTGATAATGCTTTCGTACAGTTCCGGCGGCATTTTCGGCGCGAGGCTGCTGTATTCGCGGAAGGTATCGTTCAAAACCCGAAGCAGCGCAGTGCTCTGGTCGGCGGACATTGCCGCCGCTTTTGATTCAATCGGCGTAACTTCACATTCAATAAAAGGCTCAGTCTCGCGGAATTTATGTATACGCGCTTTTGTCAGCCCCTCGACCAAAACCCGCGTGGTATTGTCCGGCGTGCGCAGAATTTGCCGAATTTCTGCGATTACGCCGATTTTATAAATCTCGTCGAACAACGGGTCGGGCACGGCTGAATCGCGCTGTGCGATAAGAAAAATTTTCCTGTTCCCGGCGGCCGCCGTTTTGAGCGCGTGAACAGACTTATCCCTGCCCACATCAAAATGCAGAACCATTCCCGGAAAAACTACCAGCCCGCGCATAGGAAGAGCGGGCATAATCTCGATATTAGCGTTGTTTTTTGTACTCATTATATGTAATTTCCTTTCACGTGAACGTATTTTTTGTCTGTTTATAATAGATTATATCACAGAAAAGCGCAAATTTCAAGCGGAAATAAAACGAAAATGGTTTAACATATAATGCAAAAGTGTGCAGAAAATGTTTATATAGCTGATTAATTTAAAACGCTCCGATTTTTTCAAAATCAGGCTTTGCCTGCTTCGGCATCAATGGCGCGTTATCAGCTATACAATTAAGTTAAGCCGCGCTGCGTCTTAAAAATGCTAAGGTTTTTCCAAGTTAATTGATTATAATGGACATTTGATGTATTCAATACGTGCAAGTACGAATTTCTCCAACAGCTTGAATTGTTCCGCTGTCGGATTGGCAATACGGAAATACATACTCTCCGCGCAAACGTTTTTATACAGCTCGCCCGATATTTTATAATCGTGACCATGGCAGGTGTTCCTGTGATTTCTGCAGTTAATCTTATCGCAGTACATAATTTGCTTCATAAACTCATTTTTTATATTTAAAGGAATTATTTGTAAATATGTATTTAACTTGCCGTTATCGTTATGAACAGCTTCCGTGGTGCATACTTTAATGCTGACCTTGTTTGGTTTTAATCTGATATATAAAACACGTTCCCTTTTAAAATGACATTTATACGAATCCGTATGATACCATGAGGGATTCATTTTTAATCCGCGAAGAAAAGATATAAAATCCAGCATACCGGCTCTTATCTTTTCATCGGATAAAAAACACTCACAACATTCCTCTATACTATATTTAATAACCATTTTCTCACCGCAAGATGTTATTTTTTTCTTTTATCAGTTTCTTTATTTTTTCCAGCGTCTCCGCATCCGGGTCGCGTAATCGAATCGGGAAATACCCGCATACATTATCGTGTCTTTCACCGCAAATTGTTATGCTTTTTATACAAGGATTCATTATTCTGCTCTGCCATATTTTAAATAAGTCCCTTCTTCATCAATGCGGTATAAAAAACTCTGATATAAAAAGATATAAACCGGCGGTTTCCCGCCGGCGCGTATTTTGTATTCTACCTTAAATTATCCATCAAAAGCTTTGGAATCCCCTGCAGCGGCGCCTGCTTTGTCACCGCGCCTATATTGAACGCCACCATCGGCATGCCGTAAACCACGCAGGTATCTTTGTCCTGCCCGATTGTGTACGCGCCCGCTTTTTTCATGTTCAGCAGGCCTTTCGCGCCGTCGGAGCCCATACCTGTGAGAATGATGCCGATTGCATTGCTTTTTGCGACTTCAGCCACGCTTTCAAACATCACGTCAACCGACGGACAGTGCCCCGAAACTTTATCCCCGCGCTTGCTCGATATATAAAAGCCCCGCGTGTCCTTATGCAGCCTCAAGTGATATTCCCCCGCAGCGACAAGGATTGTGCCCGTTTCAACGCGGTCGCCGTCCGCAGCCTCGCGCGCCGCCATGTTGCAGACGCGGTTTAGCCTTTCTGCGTACATCTTCGTAAAACCGGCGGGCATGTGCTGAACGATGATGATTCCGGGCGTGGTTTTAGGCAGGTTTTCGAGCACGCTCGCGAGCGCTTCGGTTCCGCCTGTAGACGCGCCGATTGCGATAATTTTATTGGACTTGACACCGCTCGCGATAGCAGTCAAAGACATGGGCGCCGCTGTTTTCAGCGATGCTGCGGAAATTCTTCTTACCCTTGCATTTGAGGCTATAATTACCTTTTTAGCAAGCTCCGCGATAAAGGCATCCGTTTCAGACTTGGTCGGCTTTTTAATAAACTCGACCGCCCCCGCTGAAATCGCCTCGAACGCATTCATAGGTGATGAAGTTACTACCACGGTCGGAATCGGATGCTCGGGCATCAGCTTCTTCAGAAACTCAATGCCGTTCATCTTGGGCATCTCGACGTCAAGCGTTACTACATCGGGCCTCAGCTTGATTATCTTCTCCTTTGCCTCAAACGCATCTCCGGCGGTATCGACGACCTCGATTTCATTGAAAGCGTTCAGAGATTTTGAAAGCATTGTTCTGAAAATAATTGAATCGTCAACTATAAGCAGTCTTATTTTCTTCGACATTTCTTCTCCTCGGTGCACTCTGTATCATTATTTTTCTTCTCCGGGTAAAGGTTTGCGGTAGATTGCGGGCTTTATAAACTGATACTGCGTCGTGTCGCGCGTTATGCTCTCGGCGTGCCCTATGAACAGGTATCCGCCGGGTGCAAGCGCTTCGTAAAGCCGCTTCACAACCTCGATTTTTGTATTATGCTCGAAGTAAATCATTACGTTTCTGCAAAAGATTATATCATACGGATAAGTTTTAAAAGGCACGGGGTCCATGAGGTTGAACGTTTTGAAAGTGACCCGCTTCGTAACCTCGGGCGAAACCTTAAAGCAGTCGTTGCCTGCCGCCGTGAAGTATTTGCGCTTCCACACGTCGGGCAGATTTTTCATGGAGTCCTGATGATATACGGCTTCCTTGGCCTTACTCATAACC
>WRCY01000016.1 GCA_009783695.1 Oscillospiraceae bacterium | reverse complement strand
GTTTACAACTTCAAGCTCTCCGTCAGCGTTCAGCCTTGTGAGAACCGCATTTTGTCCTGCGGTGTCCGTACCTAAGTTAACAGGTACGTTGCCTGTCGCGGTTATGCGAAGCCGTGCAAAGGGGAGGTCGCCCTTTATGTTATTAACTGTTGCTGCGGAGATTGCGAAATTTGGCGGTATGGTACCGGCAGAGCCGGTTTGAACTATGTTTGCAGGAGGTGCGGCTTCATCGGTTGAACCGCCTCCTCCGCCTCTGGAAGAAGATGGCGTTCTGTAGCCGCAGGTCGTACAAGTCGCGCCCGATGTTCTCGGCGAGCAGCTTTCAGTTGCCGTACAGCCGTCACGCTTGCAGGTGTGAGTGCCGTTGTTATTGCTTGTACCGAAATCGTGGCCCGACTCTGCCGCCATTTGATGCGTACAGTTTACGCAAAATTGTGCCGATGTGCAGGTTGCCGCCGTTCCCGCCGTATGGTTTGCGTTTAAGCCCGTGCCGTTCGTTGCAGTGCAGACACTGCAAGCCGTGCAGTCGTCAGCTTTCGGCGTGTGACCTGCCGCTCCCGACGTGATTATATGACCGCAGGCGCAGACAAGGCTGACCATGCAGTCCGCATCTGCTTCCGCCTGATTGCTTATTGTATGGTCGGAACAGGCATGAGCGGTGCAGGGCGCCGAATCATTACATTCCCTCTCAAGCCCCATAGCTCCGCAATCCCCGCACACCGTGCAATTTGCGGTTGTTCTGTTTGTGTGAGGGGAGCAAGCTGCTTGACAGGCTGCGCATTTCGGAGCGGTTACGCAGGAGGTCAGACCTACCGCTGTACATTCGCTGCATTCTGTACAATCAGCAGCTTTCGGTATATGGTTTGCGTTTAAACCTGTGACGCTTGCGGCTGTGCAGACACTACAAGTTGTGCAGTCGTCAGCTTTCGGTGTGTGCATTCTGAACGCAGCTTCGCATTTTTCACACACGGTACAGTTCGCCGGATTTGATGACGCACAGGCTTCGTTTGTAACTCCGCAGCCGCTTGCCGTTGTACAGTTATGAGTGCCGTTACCGTTGCTTACCCATGTGTGGGCGCAGGAAGTGCTTTGTGCTTTCCACCCTGCCGTACCCGTACCGCCCGCGTCGGCGTCCCACGCATAAGTCATATTTGCCGATATTGTATTTGCAGCACTACCGCTCGCATTAAAGAAATTATCAACCGTTCTTGTCGGAGCGGTCGCACCTACAATGATTTTCGCTTTACTGTCATTTGCCGTACTGTTCACGCCGGTTATGATTCCCGTTCCGATAAGCGACGTTTCGCCGTTGAGATTTAAGACTACGTCCGATGTAGCACCTGCCGAGCCGATTGTCAATGTGCTGTTTGCTCCGGCAAGATTTATCCCGCTGCCTCCGGTATTGGCTACATTGACAGCGCCTCCCGATATTGTCATTGTTCTGTTGTCGTTGATTGTAATTGCATTTTGAGCGCTGTTATCGATGTCAATTGTGCCGCCGTTTATGGTCAGCGAGCCGTCTGCTCCGACAGTAACCCGTCCGGCTCCGTTAGCTGTGATAACCAGCTTCACTCCTGCCGGAATCGCAGCGTCAGCGGCAAGCGTTCTGCTGCCTGACGGTATGACAGTTTGCGTAGCAACATTCGCTTGTGCGATGTCCAAAAGCTCAATCGCTAATATCTCCGCAGGCGTGGCTATTCTCCAGCCGGGCGAGGACAGGGAAACAACGCCGGACGCGTCCGTACTGCTCCATATATGGAAAGCGCTGGTTGCCGAATTGCCTTTGCCGCCGGTCGCGTTGTAGAAAGCGTTCGTTCTTTCCGTAATGGCTGTACCGCTTGTTGCAATTATACTTCTTGCGAGAGCGGAAGTTGTAATAACATGGCTTGCATTAATTACGTTTTCGTTCAAATTTAATCTGCCTAAAAGATTAATGCCGCTCGCCGCATTAACTGTTCCGCCGTTTGCAGTCATTTGCGAAGTGTTGGCTATTTCAATGCTCCTGCCGCCGTTTACAGCGGTGGCATTGACCGTACCGCCGTTCATTATAAAATTACCCGCCGCGCCGGTTACGTTTATTCCTCTTGAATTTGTAGCGGTATTTGCTGTTCCGCCTGCTGCGTTAAATGTTGCTGCTCCGCTCACAATAAGTGTGCCGTTGGTATGTACACCGCCGCTCACACCGCTTGTTGTCGTGCCGCCACCTGCGTTGATGATACCGCTGTTGAACGTAAGGTGCGCGGCATTGATGCCATATGATGCGTTTGTGCCCGAATCTCCGCCGGTGACGGTAAGGGTTCCGGCTCCCGTAATCATTACGGGCACGCCAACAGCGCTGTTTATGTCTATGCCGTACGAAGCTATGTTCGTGATGGCGGTGACGCTCGTGACCACGCTGCTGCCGACAAGGTTAATTGTTACGGCGGGAGATGTGCTTGGAACAAATACCGCAGTCGATGCGTTGGATGTAAAATTAAAGTTGTTGAACGTCCATGTATCATTACTCGTGTTAAACGATATATTTGTCGGATTGAAACGATGGGTGACGTTCGCACCATTCGCCCCTCCGGCCCTTAAAATGCCGGTCGGGTCAAGGTATAATCGGTAATTTTCGTTGTACGTGCTACCCGGCGCCGTTACCGCTGCGCCTAATGACGAGATATGCGTATACTCATGTGTAGATGCGTTGGTATATGCCGTCGGGGTATGAGAGGTAAGCGTTTTAGCGGCGGAATCGGTCGTATACCAATAGGCAGCCGGCAAATTAAATGTGGACGCGCTTATCGTACCCGAAGCCTCGGCAGCCTTATCGACCACGATTTTAAGCGAACCGCTTGTGAACGTCAGACCCGCGCCTGAGAATATACCCCTGCTTGTGCCGGAGCCACCGCTACGGCTGGCTACGATGTCGATGTCGCTGTTCGTTATACTTATGCTACCTGTCGTAGTTAAGGCTTGAACCCCGCCGCCAGTGGTGCTAACGGCTTGTACTCTAATTGTGGCGTTTGATATAGCTATGTTTTTTCCGTTTGAATTGATGCCGTATAAATGACCTGCATTACCCGTTGCATTGGTGGAGTTGGCAGATATGTTTATCGTGCCGCCGGTGATAGTTATGTCGCCGTCGGCGAATATGGCCGCGCTGTCGTTGCCCGTGTTCGAGCTGTTATTAGTCAAGTTCAGCGTTCCGCTACCGCCAACAGTCATAGCACCGCCGCCGGCTACTGAAACAGGTGAGCGCAGGGCGTAGGCTTGACCGGCCGTGTGCGTAATGTTGTTAACGCTGCCTGCAGCTGTGTTAACGGTCGAGCCGGCGGGCAGGTTAATTGCCGCTGCGCCGCTTGCAACAATCATGTTGACCCCATTGAGCGTAAGAGTACGTGTACCGTTGTTCCAGACCCAGCAATGGTCGGACGAACAAACACTGCATTGAGCATCAGGAGCAGGAAGGTTATTGTCGATGAAGTTGAGCGCACTTGTTATTACGTGCCCCGTTGACGTTGCCTGTACCGGTGTTGAAATCACCGGTATAATCGTAAGTACCATGCAGAGCGGTAACAATAAGGCTACCAGCTTTTTGCTTATCTTGTTTTTGACAGACATTTAAAATTTTCCTCCGAGTTTTATTCTGCCCGTGAACGACAGGCGGCGTGTATGTATTGTTAAAGCGTTTTTGCCATTATGAACGGAAATTATTTTTGGTTCCTTTTTACTTAAATTCTACTGCACATACTATAATATATTATAATGCATTGAGCGGAAAAAGTAAATAGAAAACAAGAAAGGTGAAGAATTCTTCACCTTGCATCTATTCCTGTTATGCTTCCGTCACTTCACTATTTCAAGACGGTATCCCTCGCCCCGAATAACTGAAACGGAATATCCGCTGTCTTTTAATTTTTCCCGCAGATTTGAAATATGCTTTTTGAGGGTGGTATTATCGTCATTTATACTTTTATTCCACACGTTTTCGTATAGATACTTAGCGTTTAATGCTTTGTATTCATTTTGAATAAACATTAACAATAAAGCGAATTCTTTTTGAGTAAGCAGTATATCCATGCCGTTTATAAATGCCTGTGAGGAAACAATGTCAAGCGTGAGCCTGCCTTTTGTGATTATATGCGGGACTTCGCTTCTGTCAATGGGGTGGCGCAGCTGCTCCATAGCCGACAATACCTTTTCCTCGGTAATCGGTTTTATCAGAAAGTCGCTTGCGTGAGCCTTGATTGAATCCAAAGCATAATGAGCGTAGCCCGTTACGTATATAATATTGGTTTTACTGTGTATTTCAACTAAATGCTTTGCAAGCGTCAACCCGTCCGTGCCGCTCATGTTTATATCGAGAAAAGCTATATCAATCCGGGCGGTTTTCGCATAATCAAGCGAATCAACAGCCCTGTCGAAACAAGCAAGGCTGCAATCGGGCAATACGTTTTTTATTACCCGCTCCATTCCGTTTAGTGCAAGGATTTCATCATCTACAGCTATTATGTTCACCGGAGAGCTGCCACTGAGATTCTCCGCTACGGACGAATATTTATCCATGCCCTTTCTCCTTCGGGATTTTAATTACTGCGTTTGTACCTTTTCCGACTTCGCTCCGGACTTCAAGAGTGCCGCCGCTCATCACGGTAAGACGGCTGCGGACGTTTTCAATTCCAATGTGACTTCTTGACGATTGCGGCGAAGAAGAAATATTGCCGCCGGAGGCACTCCGGTCAAACCCCATGCCGTCATCTGTTACGGTAATTATAAAGCTGCCCGCGTCTTCTCCGGTGCGGATTGTAACCGTCCCGCCGCCGTCTTTTGGTGTGATTCCGTGCAGTACGGCATTTTCAACGATTGGCTGTAATGTCAGAGCCGGAAGTAAAAAGTCTTGCGCGTTAATGTCGTAGATTATATTCAAGCTTTTGTTAAAGCGTTTCTTTTCGATTTTCAAATATGTTTCGGTATGGGTTAGTTCCTTGGTAAACGGAATCAGTTTATTTTCCAAAAGCGAGTCAAGGTTGAACCGCAGATATTCAGCAAACTCATCAACAGTCTGACTTGCGATTTTCGGGTCGATATAACATAACTCACGTATAGCTGTAAGGGAATTATACAGAAAGTGAGGTTGAATTTGTGTAAGCATGGTAGCAATCCGGCTTTGCGTTAGTTCGTTTTCCAATTTTGCAACGGTTAATTCGGCTTTTGCCAAATGGTGCTTAGCAGTGATTTCCAATAATCGTTTATTGTGTATGGTAGAAAAAATAATGAATGTCGATATTACCATTGCCATACTGATGAAAAGAGTTCCGTAGAACATAATTTGCACTAATGACAGTATAACGGGAAGTAATTGAAACGCGTAGTAGTAAATGTTAATACCTTTGAACGGCAGAGCGGGTTTGTTTTTTGTTTTGATCGCTAAAATCGGGTATGTTCCGAGTGTGTAGAGCCAGCAAACAACCCATGTGATTACAGCGAGTGAGCCGCGATGATATATATTCTCTCCGTCAAGGAAAAAAGTTAAACCATGAATCGGTGTGAACGCTACAAAAATCATGTTAGCAATCAGCGGAATTAAATACCACCGCAAACGTTTTTTTAACCCCGCCATGTTTCCCCACACCTTATAATCGCATATCAGAAACCACAGGAAAGCGGGAATCGGGACAATTATAAAATAGATTGTATTTACGGCATAAAATATTTCCCGCTCGGATGAAAAGCCTATAAATTGCCCCATTTCAAACAAATGCCCCGCCGTACAAAAAATGATATGAAGCATTACCGATATTTGAATCATCCTAAACATTTTTAAGTCCGGAAAATTTTTTGCTTCTCCTGCGCTCGTGTTGAGGTACATAAGGCACATCATGATAAAACCCATTATGTTAACGCCTGCCCAAAACATGATTATACCCCCTTTTGATATTGAAAACAATGTAAAAGCTAAACAGTCTGCGGGTTATGCTCATTGAACGAAAGTCAGCAATCTTAAAATGGCGGCAATGAGTATTAATTATTTATCCGGCAATAAATTTTCTACTTCTTAGTATATACCATCAGCTTAAAATGTCAATATAAAATTTTATGTTTCACTTGAAAACGTATGCAAATTATGATATAATAGCATGGAGCATTTCATTTTGAGCCTTGTATTTTACTAATAATCGGTTCATTGTCTTACCCATTGAGAAGCTAACACGAGGCAATAGATAAAACTTTTTAATCCCAATTCCCGTAAGGCGTAACGGGTTTTATTTTAATGCATTAAGGACAAATAAATCAATATGTTTAAGCTTTCAGATTTATTGCAGCACGACAATATAGCCATACAGTGCCATAATATACCCGATGCGGATACAATCGCGTCGGCTTTCGCGGTATATACTTATCTGAAAGAACACGGCAAAACCGCAAAAATCATATACTCCGGCAATATCGAAATCACCAAAGCGAACCTCCTCGAAATGATTTCAAAGCTCGCTATTCCGATTGAATATGTTAAGCCCGGTGAAATACCCGGCATCAAAACCCTTGTGCTCGTTGATTGCCAGTACGGCGAGCGTAACGCTGAAAGGTTTGAGGCGGAAGCTGTCGCCGTTATCGACCATCACGTACAGGTGACCGATATTGAATTCGGCATTATATCGCAGCTCGGCAGCTGTTCGACTTTGGTGTGGAGTTTATTGATGCAGGAGAACTTCGATTTAAGCAAGTATCCGAACGTATCGACCGCGCTGTATTACGGGCTTTATACCGACACAAACAACCTGGAGGAAATCGCGTATCCGCTCGACAAGGACGCCCGCGACAGCCTGCAGTTTGACGCAAGCATTATACGCAGTCTGCGCAATAACAATCTGACCTTATCCGAGCTCGGCATCGCGGGCGCGGCGCTCGCCAACCACTATGCAAATCATGATATCAAGTATGCGGTTTTCCGCTCCGCGCCGTGCGACCCTAATATTTTAGGCTTCATCAGCGACCTCGCGCTACAGGTGAGCGGAATAGACGTCTGCGTTGTATATAATGAACTGCCCGACGGCTACAAGCTGTCCGTGCGCAGCTGCTCGCGTTCGGTTATGGCGAGCGAATTCACCGCGTTCCTCACAGAGGGCGTGGGCTCGGGCGGCGGGCACATTCACAAGGCGGGCGGTTTTATCCGCAAGAGTGACATTGATATTGAATCCTTTATGGAAGTACGGATTCTTGAATATTTCAACAGCTATGATATAGTGGACTCTGCGGCCCATGATTTGGATATTACCAAGATGACAAAATATGTTAAAATGAAGATTCCGCTCGGCTTTGTAATGTCAGCTGATATTTACGAGAAAGGAACACCGCTGCTCATACGCACGCTCGAGGGCGACACCGAAGCGCAGGCGGGCGAGAATATTTACTTTATGATAGGGCCGCTGGGTGAGGTATACCCTATAAAAGCCGAAAAGTGGGCAAACAGCTACACGCTCACCGACGAGAATTTCGCGAAAGAATACGTCTACTCCCCGACAGCAAGGAATAAAATCACAGGCGAAACAGTGGAGCTGATTAAACACGCAAAATCATGCATAGCAAAAGGCGAGATGCATATTTACGCAGCGCCGCTCACCAAAAACACAAAGGTTTTCACCGCCTGGAACACTGAGGGATATATGTACGGTAAGCCGGGCGATTTAATCGCGGTGCGGTCTGACGACAATAACGACGTGTATATAATCCGGCAGGATATATTTAAGAAAACTTATTTTAAAATATAAAAAACTGCAAGCTCAAAAAGCTTGCAGTTTTTATTTAGTATTATTTAACCCGCTCTTATATATACTTCAGTAAATTCCGAGTCGCCTACGATAAGGGAATAATCGGTTATAATCGTAAGTGTATCTCCTCTTACATTAAATGTTGACGTAACAGCCACGCCGCCTGCGGTGAGTGTTATATAGCTGCCGCTGATTTCGTATGTCCCCGATACAGGCTTGCTTGTGTTTGTAACAGAATAGGTTCCGTCACTCCTGAACGTATAGGAGGGGTATTCGCCGTCCAAAGGGTCCCACCATGTGCCGTCGCCCATATCGTATACGTCGTTCCAGTCCAATTCCCATACGCCGATGATATTGCTGTCTATGACAGTTTCTCTTTCCTCTTCTCTTTCCCTGCCGCCGGTGCTGCTGCCGGAATTGTTGTTATTTAAAACTAATATTAACGTGATTACCAGTCCTGTAATAATTACAGCCGCAGCGGCAATTCCTATTATTATACCGGTTTTCGGCTTCGCCGCCGGAACAGGCGCGTATTGCGCGGGCGGAGGAGCATACTGCTGCACGGGGGGTGAAGATTGTTGCACAGGAGGCACAGGCTGCTGCACAGGAATAGGCGCGGGCTGCTGCACAATAGGCGCAGGCTGCTGCACAGGAACAGGCGCGGGCTGAACTGCTATTTGAGTAGCGCCGCATTTATTACAGAATTTAACATTTTCCGGTAACTGAGTACCGCATCCTTTGCAAAACATTTATAGCCCTCCTTATGTAAGCTTATAGTTTAACGCCGCACTCCATGCAAAACAGGTCTTCCGCCGGATTGTATGCAGTGCCGCAGCTTGTGCAGAAAATCTTAACCGGAGCGGGCGGCGGCGTTTGTACCGGCACAGGTACGGGTGGGGCGGCTTCCTGCACAGGCAGCATTGAATCTACACCCAGTACGTTTCTTATGGCTTTAATAAGAGCGTCAAACTCTTTATCGTCGGGAAAAGCGTCCAGCCAGTGAAGATTTGAGAGATAGTATTCAAGGCTCTCACGCATTTCGACGTCTTCTATACGGAAAGGAAGCACTGTTTTCTCGTATCTGAACGCGCTTTCGATTTCCCTTGACACAGGCTTAGAAACGTTGGATTCTTTCGAGAAAACAAGCAGAAAGATTTTACAGTACTTTATTCCCTTTGTGAGCTCCTCGGCATATTCGGAGCCGGGGCTGACATCTCTCGGAGCAATCCAGCATTTAACGCCGCTTTTCTCTAACGCGTGACAAATAGCGTCTGCTGCCTGCTTATCTTTTGACGAGTGGCTTATAAAAACGTCGTGTGCCATAATGAACTCCTTACTTAAATATGAACCCGTACCGAACTATATTCTACCATATGTTTAACAGTATGTCAAGATTTTTCAGAAAATCACAAAAAACGTTGACAACCCGCCTGTATTATGTTATAATAGATAAAATTATGTCTATTGAAGAAAAGAGGATTAATTATGAAAAATATGAAGATTTCTCAGAAGTTATTGCTTTGTTTCAGCATCGTGCTTGCTTTAGCAATGGTTATCGGCATCGTCGGCATTATCGGGCAGAGATACATGAGCGACGCCGCAACCGAAATGTACAAAACCGCATCCCCCATGAGCACTTTATTAGTGGCGGTTTATGATTTCAGCGCGCTCAGATACGAAGTGGCGAACGCCGTCATCCATGCGGAAGACCTTGCCTACGTTACAAAGATTGAAAACGATATGAAGACGCAGTTCTCCGAATTTGAGGAATTAATGCGGGATTACCGCAGTACTGTTACATCGGGCAGCGACGGTGAAGCGCTTTTCGATGAAATAATGGATAAATATGACAAAGTTGTAAAACCAGGGATGCTGAGGGTCTTCCAGGAAATCAGAAACGGCGCCTCTCTTGAAACATTAATCGGAATTCTTGACAGCATTGAAAACGACAGCAATATAATTTCAGCAGATTTAAAGCAACTTGGCGCCATACGTACACAGTTCATACGTGATCGCGACGAAAGTACAACCCGCATGGCTTCCCAGATGCTCATACTTATTATCGCAGTAATCGTGGGTGCGGTTACAATCGCAGTATTATTGGTAATCACTGTTTCCAAGATGATAACAAAACCGCTTGTTCCGCTCACCTCGTTTATGGTTAAGGCGGGCACCACGGGCGAGCTCACAATGAGCGCCGAAGAAAATGCCGCTATGAAAGAATTCTCGCAGTATAACGATGAAACCGGACAGTGCCTGAAAGGCGCGGACGCATTCGTCAGACATATATACAATGTTTCCAAGATACTAAAGAGAGTCGCTGAGGGCGACCTCACCGTTCACCTCACTCCTCTTTCCGAAAAAGACACAATGGGATATTCACTGCAGCATATGATGAAGCAGCTTAACATGATGTTCGGGGAAATAAACTCGTCCACATCGCAGGTTAACAGCGCGTCGGGACAAATCGCAGAGGGCGCGCAGAGCCTGGCACAGTCCTCCACCGAGCAGGCGGCATCGGTTCAGCAGCTCTCGAGCTCGATTCAGGATATGTCCGGTCAGATTAAAGAAACCGCGGGCATGACAGGTAAATGCGCCGAGCTTTCGCAGAACATAAAAGAAAAAGCCGAAAAGGGCAGCCAGCAGATGGACGAACTCATGAAGGCTGTGCGCGAAATTACCGACGCGAGCACGCAGATTGAGAAAGTCATCAAGGTTATCGACGACATCGCTTTCCAAACGAATATATTAGCGCTCAATGCGGCTGTCGAAGCGGCGAGAGCGGGCGCAGCAGGCAAGGGCTTCGCGGTCGTCGCGGAAGAAGTGCGCAACCTCGCCTCCAAGAGTGCCGAGGCGGCAAAAGATACATCGGGTCTTATAGAAAACTCAATTAACAAGGCAAGCCTGGGACTGTCGCTTGCCACTAACACCGCGTCTTCCCTGCACGAAATCGTAAGCGGTATCAGCGAAAACGCTGAAATCATCGCCGATATTGCAATGTCTTCAAGCGGGCAGTCTACTGCGATTTCGGAGCTTAACATTGGAGTCGAGCAGGTTGCAAACGTAATCCAGCAAAACTCTGCAATCGCCGAGCAAAGCGCGGCGGCATCCGAGGAAATGAGCGGTCAGACAGATGTGCTAAGGGGATTGGTCGCGCAGTTCAAACTGAATTGAACAGCTTAAAAAGCATACAACGAAAACCGGCTTCACAGCCGGTTTTTATTTGCCTTTGCGGAGAGTTAGCGTATGAAATCAAGCCGTTAAAGGATACTCTATTCTATAGCTTCCTTTAATCCTTTTGCAAGCTCCGCCGGACAGGAAGTTCCCCTGTTCTGGCAGGTGACGTTTTCAAGGCGGCGTATAGCCTCCCGGGCGTCCGCTCCCTCAAGCAGGTTTGCCATGCCTTTGGCGTTTCCGCTGCAGCCGCCGTGGAACTTAACGTCATGTATTATTCCGTCCTCAAGCGCGAAAGTTATTTTCTGCGCGCAGACATTCTTTGATTGAATTTCATATATTTTCATATTTTCATTAAGCCCTTTCTTCACAAAAACGGAATGAAAACAACGTTTTCCCCGATTCAGATTCATTTATTCTCAAGCTTGTTTTCATTAAGTCCTTTCTTCACAAAAGCGGAATGAAAACAACGTTTTCCCCGATTTGGTTATGTTTATATCCAAACTTATACTTTCATTTCCTTTTCCTTTTTACTGTGAAAAGCCTGCATTCTCTGCAGTGACGCTGCCGGCGTCAGATTCGAGCCGAGCGGCTTCGCCTTGTGATTGTAAAATCCGTGAAAATCCGAACCGCCTGTGGTTATAAGATTATATTGCCCAGCGACCTCAAGTAAATTCTTCTCGTCGTTGTCGCGTATGCTTTGATGCCAGACCTCAACGCCGTCAATATCGCCTTTTTCGGCGAGCTCCTCAAGCAAATCGAAGTTGTCGTAAACCCGAGGATGCGCGAGCACTGCGATTCCGCCCGCCGAGCGAATTAGTTGAATCACAAACTTCACCTCGGGATACTCTTTAATCTCATTTCTCACTTCCTCAGCGCAGAGCCCGTCCTCCATATTGAACAGCTTCTTGTAAAGTCCGCCGTAGAGCCGCGTCGTGTGCCCGTAATCCATCAGCGCATGCATAATATGGCATTTGTAAATCGCATTGCTCCCCGACGAATACCGCGCAATATGGTCGGGTGAGATGTTGTATTTTTCAATCACCTTCTTCGCCATGCTCACTCCGCGCCGCTTACGAAAGTCAGTCGTGCGCATGCAAAGCCCCTCTAACCTGTCGGGTTTTTTAGGCAGGTAGCAGATAATATGCGCCTTTGATTTTCTCGCGCCGTCAAAGGCGGAGAACTCGACCGCCGGAATCACGGTTACGCCGTAACGCTGCCCTAAAACGCTCGAACGCGAAAGCGACGACAGCGTATCGTGGTCGGTTATGGATATGCAGTCTAAGTTATTGCGCTTTGCCTGTGCGATGGTTTCCTCGATTCCGAGGGAACCGTCGGATAATGTAGTATGACAGTGCAGGTCAGCTTTCATATTTTAACAAAGTCCTTTCTTCACTAACGAATATTAAAAACATCGTTTTCTCCAACTTAATAGTTATAACTTCTAACTAAATAGCACTAAGCCCTTTCTTCACTAACGAATATTAAAAACATCGTTTTCCCCGATTCAACAGTTATAATTTGTAACTTAATAACACTAATCCCTTTCTTCACTAACGAATATTAAAAACATCGTTTTCTCCAACTTAATAGTTATAACTTCTAACTAAATAACACTAAGCCCTTTCTCTACTGACGGGTTTTAAAACATCACTTAATAACCTTTCCTTTCGGCTTCGGTTTGGATTTAATTGCGGCCTCGCGCCCGCCGAAGTCCTCAAAAAGCGCTTCCTCCCCGTCCTCTTCTGTTGAATAATCGGGGATTTCGGGGTTTTTCTCGCCTTTCGCCTCGTAGAACGGCGTAATAATATACTTTTGAATTACGGGGTAGGTGTTGAAAACCATCAGGAAATTAAGCCAGGCAAACGGAAGAACCGGCAGCACAAAGAGCGAGAACGGGAAGAATATGACCAGCGCCACCAGGATTAAAATCGTGAACACAAGCGTAACCAGGCTGCCTTTAATCCCGAGCACTACTAAAAGAAGCGAGTTTTTTATAATCTGATTGAGGTTTAATGTAAGAGCGGCAATTTGCGGGTAGATGTAAAAATGCATCATCAGCACAAACGCACCCGCCGCAATCGTCATTGACATCAGGGCAAGGTTGAAGAACGTAGGCTCGAGCATTGTCAAAATATCATAATAAGTATACGCATATGCGAAAGATACGATGAATATTACGTTCACAATTCCCAGACCCACCGACTGCCTGAAATTCTTCTTGAACGCCTTCCAAAACTCGTCAAACGTGAATATCGGCTGCTCGAGCGTGAACTTCCGCATTACCTGTGTCATCGCGACCGTCGCGGGTCCGAACGTTACAACCGGCAGGCAAAAAAGCACGTAAATAAAGTTTATATAGAAAAACTTCCAGAATTTACGAGCGAACAGCTCCCAGAATTTAAAGAAAGGTCTTTTAACAGGCGCGTCTTTTGCAATTCCCTTGCCTGATTTACCGTAATCGAAAAAGCCGAATAAAGGCAAAGCGTTACCTCCGAATAATAATAAATATAATTATACCACAAATCGCGGTTATTTGCAAGCAAAATATCTTGTTTTTAACGTAAATTTATGGTAGAATGGATTGATAGAAGCAAAAGCCATATAAACCGGAAAAGCAATGTTCAAAAAAATGCATGCGGGAAAGGGACTGTTATGAAATTAATGCTGGCTATGAGCGGAGGCGTCGACAGCTCGGTCGCGTATACTCTGCTTAAAGATAAATATGAAATTATCGGCGCAACAATGAGTTTGTTTGACGGCGCAAAGGCTGCCTGCGAGGAAGCGCGCGCAGTCGCCGAACGCTTTGGAATCCCGCACCATGTCTTCGATTTTAAAGAACGGTTCAGGCATGATGTAATAAAGAGTTTCGTAAACTCTTACATAAACGGCGAGACCCCGAACCCCTGCGTCGTCTGCAACAAGCACATCAAATTCGGTGTACTGCTTGAAGCGGCGAAGTCGCTCGGCTGCGGGTTTATGGCGACAGGGCATTATGCGCGGGTTGAATTCGACAAGGGGGGCGGACGGTATCTGCTTAAAAAAGCATTGACTGCAAAAGACCAGTCTTATGTACTTTACGGGCTGTCACAGGAGCAGCTGAGCCGCGTGGTTTTCCCGCTCGGAAACCTTGATAAAGCGCAGGTACGTAAACTCGCGCGCGAAAACGGACTCGACGCGGACAAACCCGACAGCCAGGACATCTGCTTCATCCCCGACGGCGATTATGCCGGATATATAAAGCGCTATACAGGCAAATCTCCCGAAAGCGGCAACATTATTAACAAAACCGGTGAAATCCTCGGAAAACATAACGGCATAATCAACTACACCATCGGACAGCGCAGAGGACTCGGGCTCGCAGCGCCCGCGCCTCTTTACGTAACCGGAAAAGATGCAAGCAGCAACACGGTCACAGCCGGCGTGAACTCGGAGCTGTTTTCAAGCAGACTTCACGCCCGCGAGCTTAACTGGATTGCTTTTTCCGGACTTCATGAAACTCTGCGCCTGCATGCAAAAACCCGTTATTCGGGGCAGGAGCAGCCCTGCACGGTTTCTCCTATAGACAGCGACAGGGTTCACGTCGCTTTTGACAGCCCGCAAAGAGCGCTGACGCCGGGGCAAAGCATAGTCTTTTATGACGGCGAAGCTGTAGTCGGAGGCGGGACGATACAATTGACAGTTGACAATTGACAATTGACAGTTGACAATATACAATTATTAATTTTCTATATTATGCTGGATATAACTTAGCATCGTTTTATATGCCGAGCTTCGGAAGTGCAGACCGTCCACCTCGGCATAAGCGGGAGAAAGATATCCCGTATCCGTACTTAATATTGAGGCGGTATCTATAATAAAGTAGTTGTTTCTCTGTGCCGATTCTAAAAGCAGTGCGTTGAAACTGTTAATTTTTTCTATGGTTTCGGGGTGTTCCTTCTCATATTCATAGGTTACGGGCGGGATTGTCAGCAAAACAATTTCAGAATCCGGAACGGCTCTTTCGAGCTCTTCAATAAACTCCTCCATATCCGCAATCATCCTGCCTGCCGACATAAAAGCTATTCCGTTAGAGCCGAGCATAATATAAATCCTAACGGGCTTCATATCCGAAGCTTTATCAAGGGCGGTTTGCCCGCCTATTTCGGTATAAGTGACGCTTTCGGGGTTTACCCCCACTTTTGCGAAGACGTTGCCCGCAGGGATATGCCCGTAAAGATGAATCCCGGTCATAATCGAATCACCGATAAACAGCGAGTTCTCGAAAAACTCTTCATTAAAGCCGGCGGGAACGAAGATTTGCGGAGCGCTGTACGAGGGCGGCGGCGTTGTGACGGCTTTGGTCATGATACGCGGCTCAGGTTCCTCCTCAATTGTTTCCGGCTCCGGTTCGTCAATTACCGTTTGCTCTTTATCAATTGTAAACTGTTCATCAGGTTCCGTGCTTATATATCTGTAGATAAAAAACACCAGCAACAGCAGCACCCCTGCAATAAGGATGTTGACAATAATAATTAAGGGAGTGAGCGAAGCCTCTTTTTTTCCGTAAGGGCGTAAACGCCGCAATGTGTTCACCCGCTTTATAAATAAAATATAGTTGTTTAAATAAAAACTCCTCCATAGTTTTTTATTTAAACTGTGCCTGCTTCATGAGCGTAGCAACGCAATGCCTAAGTTAATATAAAATGAGCCTCATTTTATATTAACTTAGATATACTGTTAAAATTATAGCACAAATTTGTTGACAAGTCAATTATTTTGTGATAAAATAGGTTCTTGTATAGTTTATTAACTCAAAAAACCGCTTTTACGGCTTTACCGACAAGCAAAGCTTGCCGTCCGCGCTGTAAGCGCGTCATTAACTATGCAATCAAATTAAGCCGTTATGCAGCTATGCGGCAAACACCGCACCTTTAAAATGCTGACGCATTTTAAAGGTAATTAATTTTAGTGTTTCTTGATAACCACTATTACAAAAAAACAAGGAGAATTATTACTATGTCCAAAAAACTTACCGTGCAGCAAATCGCATTCGGCGCGATTATTACAGCAGTCTATGTAGTTCTTACCGTGATTAATCCGCTGTCGTTCCCCGCAATCCAGTTTCGTATCTCGGAAATACTCGTACTTATCTGCTTTTACAACCCGGTGTACTGCATACCCATGATTTTGGGTTGCTTCGTCGCTAATCTTTTCAGCCCTTACGGCATGATTGATGTCACCTTAGGCACGCTCGCGACCGCGCTTGCGGTAATCCCGATGTTCAAAATGAAAAACATCTGGCTCGCCTCCCTGCTTCCCGTGTTCACAAACGCCGTAATAATCGGACTGATGCTTCATTTTCTGTATGAGCTGCCGTTATTTTTCAATATCGCGATGGTCGGCTTGGGTCAGTTTACAGTAGTTACTGTCATCGGCGCGCCGCTTTTCAAGTTTGTCTTAGAGAAAAATAAAGCGTTTATGAGTATAATTCGCAGAGGTGATGTTAAAAGCACATAATATCAAAGCAAATCTGCAAAGGAGGACGATAATTGTGAAAGAATTAATTATACTGTCAATTTTATGTTCATTTATTATCGTTACACTTTTGTTAGTGATGTTTACTGCACTCCATAATGTACATGATTGCATTAAAAGCCCATGTGATTTATGTCCTTTGTTGAAGCAAGCAAAACAGATTACAGAATCAGTTTTACTTACCATTTTTACAGGCGTATGCATGGTTTATGCAGTTTTCACTGCAATAAAATTTGATTTGTTGTCCATAAATCTCATAAACATGAAAGCGAGAATGAATAATTAAATTTCTTATTAATGTTATAAATGTTTAATAATATTAATAAATATGGAGATTTTTTATGAAAAAATTATTTATACTTATGCTCGCGCTTTCTGTGATGTTTGCTTATACCGCCTGTTCGGAGGATAATTCTGCGGAAAATGCCGGTAACGGTCACTCTCACGCCGTAGACTGCGGCTGCGGTTCCGGCTGTCATTGTCACAAAACGCCGGAAACCTGCGATTGTGCAGACAGCGATGATAATGACCACGACGATTGCAGCTGCGTCGACTGCGACTGTGACGATTGTCATGACTGCGATGATTGCGACTGCGACGATTGTGACGACCATGACCATGATTATAATCCCTGCGACGACTCATGCGACAGTCATCCCGAAGCCGGTGATTGCCACTGTCACGGACATTGCGGCACTGACGGCTGCAAGTGTCATGGCACTCATTAGTAAATAAATTATAAAATATTTTTAAAAACACTTGACAAACCTCTATTGATGTGTTACAATAGTAATACCTCAATAGGGGTTATTTTTATGTGCCCTAAAATTTTGAGGGAGGCTTTCCGCCGCCAGGCGGCGAAATAAATAGGAGGTGCCGATATATGAGAGTGAAAATTACACTCGCTTGCCAGGAGTGCAAGCAGCGCAATTACAACACCAAAAAGAACAAAAAGAACGACCCGGACAGGCTTGAAATGAACAAGCACTGTCGTTTTTGCCGTAAACACACGGCTCACAGGGAAACCAAATAGGGAAAGGAGAAAGGTTTTATGGCAAATCTTGACAAAGAGTTCGCACGGGAATCAAAGGAAAAGGAACGCGAAAAACGCGAAAACCAAAGAAACGCCCTTAAAGCCGCCGCGGCGAAACGCCCGAGGCGCTCCCCTGTTAGGTATTTTAAGGATGCTAAGGCTGAATTCAAAAAGGTCACATGGCCCACACCCAGGCAGGTGCTCAACAACACGGGCGTGGTGCTCACCGCCATAGTTTTAACTGCGGCGATTATCTTCGGGCTGGATTCGCTTTTCGCGATGGTTTTAGAACTTGCGTACTCAGGTTAATAACTGTTAAAGCATTAAACTAAATCCGCGCAAATGTTAAGTTTCGATTTAAAATATGGCAATCACCGCATGCATAATAAGTTTCGATTTAAAATATGGCAATCACCGCATGCATAATAAGTTTCGATTTAAAACATGGCAATTGTCGCATGCATAATAAGTTTTCGATTAAAAACATGATAATTACCGCATGCATAATAAGTTTCGATTGAAACATGGCAATTACCGCGTGCATAATAAGTTTCGATTAAAAACATGATAATCACCGCGTGCGTAATAAGTTTCGATTAAAAAAGGGGACAGCCGATGTCAGAGGCAAAATGGTATATTCTTCACACCTATTCCGGTTATGAAAACAAGGTAGCGGACAACATTAAAACACTGGTGGAAAACAGAAACTTAGGTCACTTGATTGAAGAGGTTATGGTTCCGACCGAAGAGGTCATGGAAACCACTTCAAAAGGCGCTCCTAAGCTCGTAAAGGTTAAGCTTTACCCCAGCTATGTTTACGTAAAGATGGTCATGACCGACGAATCGTGGTATATCTGCCGGAATACACGCGGAGTTACAGGCTTCGTGGGGCCCGGCTCGAAACCTATTCCGCTTACCGAGGAGGAAATCAACAACCTCGGCGTAGTCGAGAAGACGGCGAAAGCCTCCTTAAAAGAGGGCGATATAGTCGTTATAAAGTCCGACCCGTTCGAAGGAATCGAGGGCGTTGTCAAGGAGCTTGACGCAGCTGCGGGCACGGTGACGGTAATGGTTTCAATGTTCGGACAGCCGACACCGACGAAATTAGAGCTTTCCGACGTAGAAAAAATATCGACTTAATTTACTTTGAAAACCATTCTGCCATTTGGGGAGATAAGTTTTCAAAACAATAACAACCTTGAAAGGACTATTAAAATATGGCACAAAAGATTATAGGTTATATAAAACTGCAAATCCCTGCAGGAAAAGCGACTCCCGCCCCCCCTGTAGGTCCGGCGCTGGGTCAGCACGGCGTCAACATAATGGCGTTCACAAAGGACTTCAACGAGCGCACAAAAAATGATATGGGACTCTTAATCCCTGTAGTAATCACAGTCTATGCCGACAGGAGCTTCTCGTTCATCACGAAGACACCGCCCGCATCGGTTCTGATTAAAAAAGCCTGCAAGCTCGAAAAAGCTTCAGGCGAACCTAACAGAAATAAGGTTTCTAAAATCACAAAAGAACAAATCAAACAAATCGCCGAAACAAAAATGGCTGACCTTAACGCGGGCAGTGTTGAAACCGCCATGTCGATGGTAGCGGGTACGGCACGCTCGATGGGTGTCGAAGTAGCAGACTAATTTACAATTAACAATGTACAATGCACAATTAAGTGGGAGGTTAGCACTAATCTGCAAGCGAGTTAGTGCGAGAACCGCACAACCACAAGGAGGAAAATTTAATGAAACACGGTAAAAAATACAACGAGAGCGCAAAGCTCATAAACAGAGACAAACAATATGAAACGGGCGAAGCGCTTCAGCTCGTCTGCGACACAGCAAAAGCGAAGTTTGACGAAACGGTCGAAATGCACATAAGGCTCGGCGTTGACTCGCGCCATGCCGACCAACAGGTAAGAGGCGCGGTCGTTCTCCCCAACGGCACAGGCAAAAAAGTAAGAACGCTTGTCTTCGCCAAAGGCGATAATATTAAAGCAGCCGAGGAAGCGGGCAGTGATTTTGTTGCGGACGACGACACTGTCGCGAAGATTCAGGGCGGCTGGATGGATTTCGACGTTGTAATCGCAAGCCCCGATATGATGGGCGTTGTGGGACGTCTGGGTAAGGTGCTCGGTCCGAGAGGACTCATGCCTAACCCCAAGGCGGGAACAGTTACTCCCGACGTCGCCAAAGCAGTCACCGAAGCAAAGGCCGGTAAAATCGAGTACAGACTTGACAAAACCAATATAATCCACTGCCCAATTGGCAAGGTTTCGTTCGGCAAGGAAAAGTTGGAGGAAAACTTTGACATGCTCATCGGCGCAGTTGTAAAGGCGAAGCCCAGCGCCGCAAAAGGGCAGTATATCAAGAGCTGCACTGTTACGTCAACGATGGGTCCCGGTGTAAAGGTTACCACCGCTAAATATATCGTTTAATATACAATTTAATTATAAAAACACAAAATTCTTGCATTTGCAGGAATTTTGTGTTATACTGGTAATAATAACCGCAAAGACGCTAAGTTTAAATTGAAAAATAAATGATATTGAATCGAGGAAAATGAAGCTTTTCATTTTCACCGTTGCGGAAAGGACTTATTAAAATATGTTTACTGTTGAAAAGCAAGTTAAGATAGCGGTCGACTGGAACAACAGGTTTGTTAATGTTATGATTGACACGCTTTCAAAAAGAGCAAGCTCCAGCGTTTACATAGCAAAGGACCAATCTCGGCAGATAGCTATGAAGAGCCTGATTGGGCTTCTCTCGGGTAATTTTAAGGAGGGCGACGAGGTAAAGCTCACCGTAATCTCCGACAGAGAGGACGCCGCTCACCGCGACTTGAAGCTTGCCGAAGACTTGCTTAAAGGATTAGAGGATTAGTTTTGAAAATAGCTTTCTACGATACAAAGCCGTACGACAAGGTATGGTTTGATAAAATCGCCGGGGAATCCGGCGCAGAAATTAAATATTTTGATTTTAAGCTGAACGCTGAAACCGCCCGCCTTTCAAAGGATTTTGATGTTGTCTGCATATTTGTCAATGACAACGCGGACAGGCAGGTGCTTGACATACTGCACGAAAACGGCGTAAAGCTGCTCGCGCTTCGGTGCGCGGGGTATAACAACGTGGATTTCAAGACAGCGTACGGGAAAATCCATGTTGTGAGGGTTCCCGATTACTCACCTGCGGCGGTTGCTGAGCACGCGATGGCTCTGCTTCTGACGCTTAACCGTAAAACCCACCGCGCTTATTCAAGAACGCGCGACAATAACTTCAGTATCAACGGCTTCATCGGCATAGACCTCGCCGGGAAAACCGCCGGCGTCATCGGCACAGGTAAAATCGGGCGCGTTTTCACGGGGATTTGCAAAGGCTTCGGTATGAAAGTTCTCGCCTTCGACCCCTACCCTGCCGAGGGCTTGGACGCAGAGTACACCGGGCTTGACGAGCTTTTCGCGGGTTCTGATATTATTTCGCTTCACTGCCCTTTAACACCGGAAACAAGGCATATTATAAACCGCGAAAACCTCGAAAAAATGAAATCCCATGCAATCATCATTAATACTTCAAGAGGCGCGCTGATTGACACTTCGGCGTTAATCGATGCTTTAAAAAACTACATTATCGGCGGCGCGGGACTGGACGTATACGAGGAGGAAAGCGAGTATTTCTTTGAGGACCTGTCCGATACAATAATAAAAGATGATGAGCTTTCGCGGCTGCTCACATTACCGAATGTGCTTCTAACCTCGCATCAGGCGTTCTTTACCGAGGAAGCGATGCGCGAAATCGCGCTCATAACAATGGAAAATGTAAAAGCTTTTAAAGAGGACAAGCCGCTCGAAAACGAAATATGCTATAAATGCGACGGACCATGCAACAAAAATGAAAAAAGCGGCAGATGTTTTTAAGAAAAACTTATAAATGAAACTGAAATGTAAGAAACAGCTTTGCTGTTTTTTAAGTTAAACGATTATAAAGAAAGGACTTAATGGAAACATGAAAAAAATCATATCGCTTTTCACAGTCATCGTTATTGTTTTTTCGCTGGCGGCGTGCGGAGCTGATTATACCAATGCCGAAAAGTTCGCCGCACGCGCTAACATTACTCTTCAGCAGGGCATGTGGGACTACCCCGAGCTCGAAAGCGCCACCGATTATGTTTTCACCTCCATTGAGTACTACGTATCGGGGGCGGCGAAAGTAATAAGAGCCAACTGCGCTGTTTCCAAAGGGGGCGTTATCGTTCCTTATGTTTTTCTGCTTTCCGACAGAGAGGATTATTTAAATGATTTTATCCTCACCGTAGACGATCTGTATGCAAAACCCCGTTACTTAGAAGAAACCGAGCTGTACTTCATAAACCTGTTTGACTTTGAATTCACCCCGGACGAGGATAACAGTGTCAGCATATTGAATGTGATGGATTTAACCTCGCTTTATCTCAGAAACGAAGATAAAAGTTTAATCGGAATGAATTAATGAATCGGGAACCGCCTTAAAACTGCGGTTCCCTTTTTATTGCGTATAATGCCAGTATATTTTGCTAAGAATAATCATAGATTAATTAAAAGAGTGAGGGGGAGCGGACAAATGTCTAAGGCGAGTGCGTATTTTATTGTTAATGAAATTAACGGGAAAAAGGATATTAAAAGAATAAAAAGCGATTTGGATAAGCTTCGTGGTGTTATATCCGTGAGCATGAACACGATGAGAAACAGCGTGGCGGTGGATTTTGACACTACCGGAATCAGAAAACACCAGCTCTTTGACGAGCTGGATAAAATGGGTTACGATGTTTCCGAATCAAGGTATGAAGTGCATATTATGTGAGCGGATTTGAAAATAATTTTATAATCATCTCGTTATCGTCGTCTTTTGCGGCGATATTTTTCTTTTGCATTTTGCATTTTCTGCACTTATAAATAATTTTCACGCCTTTCTTCCCCTGCTCCGCTCCAATCGGCATAAGCACTCCGCCGCAGCCGCTCAGGCGGTCGCCGGGGTTTTCGTCGAGGTGAAGCGAGCAAAGGCACTTGCTGCAATGGTCGCGGGCGGTATACCCGAGCGGCGCAATCGCCGCGCCGCAGACAGCGCATATAAAAGACTCGTCTATAACCGTAAACCGTGAACATCTTATCATATTTCTATTAAACCCTTTCACCACCGGCAGGAAGTGAAAACAATGTTTTCCCTAATTCACTATTACCCTGTTTCAAGATTTAAATACTCCAAAACACCTGTAATGTTGTCAAGCACGGGAGCGCCGAGCCGCATAAGCCGTTCCCTGCTTTGATGACCGCGGGCAATTAAAACGCAGTCTGCGCCGAGCATTTTCGCAGTTTCAAAATCATGTTCTGTATCTCCGACAAAAAGCGCGTTTTTAACGTTATTCCTCTTTATAAATTCCCTGCCTGCTTCAGTCTTGCTGCCTGCAAGAATATTCGATATTCCAAGAATTTCATCAAAGTACTTCGTTATATCAAATCCGGAAAGCTGCGCGTTCAGGTAATTAATCTCCGATGCGGATAATATTGCCTGTTTAATGCCTTTTTCATGAATTATGCGGAGAATATCCTCTGCATTTTCATGCAGCTTAAAGCTCCCCGAATAATAGTCCTCAACGTACTCAACGGCTAAATCCTCAAAAGGCTCTTTCTCAAAATCAAAACCTATTTTCCTGTAATAATCAATCACGGGGAATGAAAAAACCTCGTGATAATCGCAGATTCCATCAAATGTTTTTAATTTTCTTCTTAAAAGCATACGGTTAATCACATTCACACACCAGTCAACATCGTCAAGCAGCGTTCCGTTCCAATCCCAAATCACATACGAATAGCGCAACATCTACAACGCACCTTTCAGGTTGTCGAGAGACAGCGTGAACGAGTCTGTGCAGTTGTCCAGGAAATAGCGCAGCTCCTCGCTTTCGATACTGTCAAGCTGCCTGCGTATGCTGATGCTCGCCGCCTCGAATTCTTTATTCCCGGCGTTAAGCTCGGCAGTGCATTTAAGATAAGCGCAAAGCTTGTCCGCGATTTTGATTAGCTTGCGCTCGTCCGGTTCCAGGTTTCCTCTGTCAAGGTATGTTGAATAAACACTGCGCAGCTCCGGCGGCAGATGCGCAAGAAGCCGCTCACATGCGATTTTTTCGATATCCTTGTACGCTGACTTTATTTCCTCGTTGAAATATTTTACGGGCGTCGGCATATCGCCGGTCAGCACCTCCGAAGCGTCATGGAACAAGGCGTAAGCGCAGAGCTTATCCGCGTTGTAGTTTTTGTTAAAGCAGTTATTCCCGACAATTGCGAGAAAATGCGTTATAAACGCACATTCTGCAGTATGCTGCATTAAATTTTCCTGCTGTGTGTTAAACATAAGACTCCATCGGCTGATGTGCCTCATGCGGAAAAGCATCGCTAAGAACGTGTTATCCATATTTTCATTAAGTCCTTTCTTCACCAACGGGAAATGAAAATATCGTTTTCCCCGATTTAGTTTTACTTATTTTCAAACTTAAAATTCACCGCCTTGTAAAACTAATTATATTTAATAATTATTATCGGTATTTCGCTCAACCCAGTAGTTAAGTTCCTCCCCTGCAAGTCTTCTGCTGCCGTAATTGCGGCTGTCGTGCATGATATTCATGAATTTATAATGCGCTTCGTTATTTTTGTTTTCAAGCATATCAAGCTTCGCCTCAAGATAAAGCAGCGTATACTTAAAATCCTTCATCGGGAACCGCTCCTGAATAGTTTCGTCAGACAAAAAAGACCGCGCCTGCCCGAGTTTTTCACGGGCGGCGGCAATGCCTGCACTTTTATAGACCGACAAATACAGATGGCTGAGCTTTAAAAGAAAGAATCCTGCGGAATCCGAAAACGATTTCAAGCCGAGCTCACGCAGAAGAGTTTCTGCCGGCTTGAGTCTGCCCAGGTGAATCAAAACCATGATTTCATCTGCGTAAATCGCGGCTTCTTCACCGGTCAGAGAGGTTGCGGCCGCGAATTTACGCGGGAGGAACTTCCATATCTCCTCACAAGTTTCAAACGCGGCAAGATAGTCGCCCTTGTCCGCGTAAGCCACCACAAGCATGGAAAGGAATCTGCGCCTGATTCGCCCGTAAAAAGGCAGATTGACTTTAACCGTATTCCGGCGCAGATAGTTCTGTATAACCTTGATTTTATGGTCGGGTGCTTGAATTTTAGGAATGTTATAAAGTATGCGGAATTGATAATAAATGTAAATTACTATAGATGTAATAATCAAATAAGGTATGCTCGCAAAAAAGAGTATATACGGGTTACCGTACAGCTCAGCGCCAACCCAGGTAGTAACCACAAGCACAATCGTAAAAACATAACAGGCAATCGAAAAGATTATAACAAATCTCGTGCTTATTACCGGCTTCATTTCACGTCAGACAAATCGTGTCTGAGCCTCTCTTTTTCCTCCGACTGCTTCGCGTTGTTGAAGCGGTCTATTGTCCCGGCAAGGTAGCCGGTAATGCGGCGAATCCGCTCAAACTTTTTGCCGCCGTTCTCGTACTCAAGCCGCCCGCACTTAGGGCAGCGGTCGCCGATGACGCCTGTGTAGCCGCAGGCCGGGTCACGGTCAACGGGGTGGTTAATCGAGCCGTATCCGACACCTTTTTCTTTCATGAAGCGGATAATCTTCTCGAAAGCCTCAAGGTTATTCGACGGGTTGCCGTCCATCTCGACATAGCTGATGTGCCCCGCGTTTGTGAGCGCGTGATAAGGGGCTTCAAGCTCAATTTTCCTGTATGCCGAAACGTCGAAGTAAACGGGAAGATGGAATGAGTTGGTGTAATAATCGTGGTCGGTAATGCCTTTGATTACTCCGAAGCGCTTCTTATCCATGCGCAAAAACCTGCCGCAAAGCCCTTCGGCGGGAGTTGCGAGGAGCGTAAAATTGAGCCCCGTCTTCGCACCCTCTTCATCTAATCTGTCGCGAAGACGCTTGATTATACGCAGCCCCAGCTCCTGCGCTTCTTCGCTTTCGCCATGGTGTTTGCCGATTAATGCGGTCAGACACTCCGGCAGCCCGATGAATCCCATCGCGAGCGTGCCGTGCTTCAGAATTTCCGCGACGCTGTCCTCGGGACCGAGCTTCTCAGAATCCATCCAGACGCCCTGCCCCATAAGAAACGGGAAGTTCTTAACCTTTTTCTGGCATTGAATCTTAAAACGATACATGAGCTGGCTGATTGCCAAATTCATGGTTTCCTCAAGGTTTTTGAAAAACTCTACTATGTCGCCGGAGCTGATAATCCCGATACGCGGCAGGTTGATTGAGGTAAAGCTCAAGTTACCGCGGCCCGATACAGTCTGGCGGTCGGGAGCGTGGCGGTTGGCAATCACGCGTGTGCGGCAGCCCATGTAGGCTACTTCTGTATCGTAGTCGCCCTCTTTGTAGAAGCTTAAGTTATACGGTGCGTCAAGGAACGAAAAGTTCGGGTACAGCCGCTTCGCCGAAACGCGGCAGGCAAGCTTGAACAGGTCGTAGTTCGGGTCTTCGGGGTTGTAGCTTATTCCTTCTTTAATTTTAAACACATGTATCGGGAAAATCGGTGTTTCACCGTT
This sequence comes from Oscillospiraceae bacterium, assembly GCA_009783695.1. Lineage (GTDB taxonomy): Bacteria > Bacillota > Clostridia > Oscillospirales > Ruminococcaceae > Ruminiclostridium_E. Next base: position 12,014 of record WRCY01000016.1, on the reverse strand, counting down.
GCCGAGTCCGCTTTCATTGGCGAGCAGGATATTGCGGATTACCATTCTTCCCTCTTCGCTCGTGTCTGTGCCGTAGTTAATGGAGGAAAAAGGCGTCTGCGCTCCCGCGCGGCTGTTCATGGTGTTAAGGTTGTGGACAAGCGCTTCCATCGCCTGATAGGTTGCGCGCTCGGTTTCCTTCTCGGTCAGCTTGCGGGTAAAGTCCTGTATTTTCTTTGCTGCGTCCGCATCTTCCGCAAGCTCCGTTATGTATGGCAGCTCAAGGTCGTGATAATCCCTGCCGGCGGAAAGCGACGGGCTTTTGCCGTGTTCTGCTCTTATTTTTTCAATGTAAGCCTCAATTTTTTCCTCAAGCTCACCGACCTCCAAGTTCCCCGTGAACAGCCCTATTCCGCGCAGGATGTTCTTTTTATAAAGCTGCAGATAGCTTTTACGGACTCCCTCGGCAAGCGCATAGTCGAAGTTCGGGATTGACTGCCCGCCATGCTGGTCGTTCTGATTGGACTGGATTGCAATACACGCAAGCGCCGAATAGCTCGCGATATTATTCGGCTCGCGCAGATAGCCGTGCCCTGTGGAAAAGCCGCCTTTGAAGAGCTTAATTAAATCAATCTGGCAGCAGGTCGTCGTCAGCGTGAAGAAGTCGAGGTCATGAATGTGAATATCGCCCTCGGCGTGCGCCTTGGAGTGCTCGGGGGAAAGCAGGTACATCTCATAAAACTGCTTAGCGCTTTCCGAGCCGTACTTGAGCATTGTTCCCATCGCCGTGTCACCGTCAATGTTGGCGTTTTCACGCTTTATATCACATTCTATTGCAGACTTAAACGTCAAATCCTCTAAAGTTTTCATCAGTTTCGTGTTCATCTCGCGGACGCGGGTGCGGTCGGAGCGGTAAATAATATAAGCTTTTGCGGTTTTTGCGTGCCCGGTTTCAACCAGTACTTTCTCCACCACATCTTGAACCTCCTCAACAGAGGGAGGCTGTCCGGTTTTTTCCGCCTGACGCTCAAGTATTTCGCAGGCTTTTTCCGCAAGCCGGAGCGCGGATTCATAATCGTGCCCGCCTACGGCACGCGCCGCCTTATAGATGGCGTCGGCGATTTTTTCGATGTTGAACGGGACCTGCCTCCCGTCGCGCTTGAGAATTTTGGTCAGCATTACTCTTACTTTCCTTTCGGTACTATATATAGTGTTTCAAGACACCGTAATATATATTATATTGCGTTTTAGTTTAATTGTCAATAGAACCGCCAAAACTTTTTTATAAATTTTTTTCGTGCAAATTTGTGCAAATTCTACAAAGAAACCCGTTGTTTATATAACAGCGGAGTATAAAAAACTATTCGGTAAATAACGGAAAGGTTCATACAATCTGTATTGTGATAATCTGCCAAGCCGTCTTTTTAATTATTTGCATTTGATTTATTATGAATATGACATACAGTTGTCTTGTTCGTTATGATAATATACTATTATAAAACGAAACTGTCAATTTTATTAGGAGGAAATCATATGAAGAAAAAAGCTTTGGTAATAATTGATATTCAAAACGATATAACAAAGAATTACAGGGATATAATTGATAATATAAATCAATCTGTTGATTGGGCAGTTAATAATGATATTTATGTTGTTTATATCAGGCATGAAAACCTATCAGACGGCACGAGGACTTTCAAGCCCAATACGCGCGGGTCAGAACTCGTTCCGGACTTAAAAATGGTATCAGAAAATATTTTTACAAAATATAAAGGAAACGCATTGAGCAGTGAGGACTTTACAGACTTTATCAGTAAAAATAATATATGTGACTTCTACATAACGGGAGCAGACGCTGTTGCATGTGTTAAATCAACCTGCTTTAATTTACGTAAAGCAAATTATGAAGTTCATGTCTTGTCAGATTGCATTACGAGTTATGATAAAAGAAAAATTGACGAAATGCTGCATTATTATGAAAGTAAGGGCTGTAAAATTATTACATTAAATGACCTGTTAAGTTAACCGCTTTTTGAAAAGGAGTGCGACGGACGCATTTTATTATTGTATTACAGAGTAGTGACGGGCAAAGAAAAAGACTATTTCATCAAGATGAAATAGTCTTTTAATATTTCATATTAAGCAGCGTGATTTCTTTATAATTTAATACCTGTAAATCATTTTTCTTCTGTAATACTTGAATACAAACGGCGCTGCCGTTCCTGCTCCCGCGATTAAAAGCGATAAAATGACAATCAAAGGCACTACGGTCGAGCCTCCGGGGGGCCTGCCGCCCGGATTGTCGAAGCTTTCGCCCATTACGATTGGTGTTGTGTTCAACTCGTCTTCCGGTACAGGCTCGGGTTCTGATTCGGGCGGTGGTGGCTGCGTTTCCGTAATACGATGAGATTCGTCAAAAATCAAATCGTCCGCGTGCAGAGGAGGCGGGGGAACATACGGCGGCGGCGGCGCGGGTTCGGGTTCTGAAACATCAGAATCCTCGGTAACCTCGGGCTCGTAAATATCGGATGTTTCCTGCTCGTCCGGGTCTTCCGTGTCCTCCGGCTCCTCTGTTTCCTCAGGGTCTTCCGTATCCTCCGGGTCTTCGGGTTCACACACGCAGAATTCAATATCGTTCTCACAAATCTCACAGTTGACGTGCTCAATGGTGTTTTCTTCCTCGTTTTCCTCTGCCTCGCCGTTCTCAATGCTTTCGTTGGCTTCGGCTTCAGCCTCCTCCGCAAACACGTTTACACTGAAAGCTGTTAACAGAATAAAAGCGAGTACTAATGCTGCCGTTTTTTTCATTTTTATTCTCATTATGTCCTTTCTTCACAAAAGTGGAATGAAAACAACGTTCTCCCCGAATCTGTTTTATTTGTTTTCAAACTAATATGCCTTTCCCCAAATAACCAGTGCTGTCGCGGGTTTACCGCAGCAGACGCAAACATCGGATACCTTTTCCTGTCGAAGCGGCATACACCGAGAGCCTGCACCTGTCTTCTCCTTAACCTCGTCTTCGCATACTTCCGAGCCGCACCACATCGCTTTAATGAAGCCGTCGCCTTTTGCGGCGAGCACGGAGTTCATATCTTCGATATTTATGCACGTATAAGTCCGGGCTTTGACGTTTGCGAGCGCTCTTTCGTAGATGCCGTCAGCGAGCGCGTTCATGAGTTCCGCAACTTTGCTTTCAAGCTCGTTAAGTGAAACAAACGTCTTCTCCCTCGTGTCGCGCCGCACGATTACGCACTGATTCTGTTCGATGTCTTTCGGCCCGATTTCAAGCCGCAGCGGCACGCCTTTCATCTCGTATTCTGAGAATTTCCAGCCCGCCGAATTATCACTGTCGTCAACCTTAACACGCCAGCCGGCACTTAAAAGTTGCGCTTTAAGTTCATTTGCTTTTTCAAGCACGCCCTCCTTGTGCTGGGCAACGGGGATTATCACCACCTGAACCGGAGCAATCGCCGGCGGCAGTACAAGCCCCGAGTCGTCGCCGTGCGACATTATGACCGCGCCTATGAGCCTTGTTGTAACGCCCCACGAGGTCTGGTGAATATGCTCGAGCTTGTTTTCCCTGCTCGTGTAGGTTATGTCAAAGGCTTTTGCGAACTTATCGCCGAAGTTGTGCGACGTTCCTGCCTGAAGCGCTTTGCCGTCGTGCATGAGGGCTTCTATGCAGTAGGTTGAAACCGCCCCCGCAAATTTATCGCTTTCGGTTTTCTTGCCTTTAATCACCGGCATATTAAGCGCCTGCTCGCAGTGCTCTGCATAAACTCCCAACATGCGCTCGGTTTCCTCTATTGCGTCCTCGGCTGTAGCGTGCGCCGTGTGTCCCTCCTGCCACAGAAATTCGCGCGAGCGCAGGAACGGGCGGGTGGTCTTTTCCCAGCGTACCACCGAACACCACTGATTGTACAGCTTGGGCAGGTCACGGTATGACGAGATAATTTGCCTGTAATGCTCGCAGAACAACACTTCCGAAGTCGGACGGACGCACATTCTTTCTGCAAGCTGCTCGCTTCCGCCATGCGTCACCCACGCTACCTCCGGTGCAAAGCCCTCGATATGGTCTTTCTCTTTGTTCAGTAAGCTCTCCGGTATGAACATTGGCATATAGACATTCTCGTGTCCGGTATCTTTAAAGCGCCGGTCAAGGTATTTTTGTATATTTTCCCAAATAGCATAGCCGTAAGGGCGTATAACCATGCAACCTTTCACGCTCGAATACTCGATAAGCTCCGCCTTTTTTACTATATCGGTGTACCATTTGGCGAAATCCTCATCGCGTGAAGTAATCTCTTGTACTAATTTTTTATCTGACACTTTCTCTATGTCCTTTCTATTTTCTGAAATCTATTATATCACAATTGACAAAGGGTGTCAATTCGTGTTATAATAAAATCACACATCTAAATACAAAACGTTTGACACCCGCCTTGCGGGTGGTTTCGGCAAAGCCGAAATGGTGATTAAAACCTCAGGGATACCGAAAAGAGGAGGAGTTAAAATGGCTTTTGAGTCTCTTCCCGGTGTTAAGGTTTCTTCGTACGCCGCGGAACAAACCTTTGTAATCGGAGATTTTTTCGCCGTTTATCAAAAAGGCGAAGAAAATCCGACCATTTACCGCTGGACGGAAGTAAAATCCATAACTGAAAATAAAATCGAATTCATAATCAATGTAGCCGGCGTTGTTTATAAAATACCGAAAACGGGTCTTCCCGACGAGAAGAAGCTGCTTAATCTACGCGGCGTCTTGGAGGGCGCGGTTTCATTTAACCCCAAAATCGAATACAGCCATCAAAAGCGGATTCTCCCGCCGAAATACCTCTATCTCAGCGGCGATGCAGGCGACACGCCGTACAACGTGAACGGCTACTATAAGGAGCGCGAGATAAACCTAAGCAATGTGATTCTGCTTAACACCCGCCTTGGAAATATATTCAAGCTTATTGCCGCTGTTGCAATAACCGCGGTGTTTATTATTCTGCACTTCATTTGGGGCGATACAGCGCAGAACTGGTTTTGGTTTCTGCCGATTTCTGCTTTCTCGGGCGGAATCGCTGTTATGCTAGTATACTTAGTCTGCGCCGTAATCGCCAATTACCATTACGCGCATCTTTATAAGACCGACCCCGCTCTTTCCGAGGAGATTACCTTTACCATTTCAACTGCCGGATTTTCCGCGGTGGAGAGCCATCTTTTCTCGGGACATGAGTTTATCCCCTGGGAAGAGGCGAATTATTTCATTGAAACCAATAATGTTTTTATAATTTATAAGCACAACAAAGCAGTTTTTTGGCTCCCGAAGAGGCTTTTCTCCAAAGAAGTGCAAACCGAAATTTCCGGTTTTATCCACGAAAGGCTCGTCCAAAAGTAGCGGCTTACCCTCGCGGAAAAAGCCGTCGCTGGCAATGCTTTGTGCATAAATATAGGCATATTTCCTTGAAAGGAAGTAAAAAGTTTGAAAATAAGCACAACTGAATCGGGGAAAACGATGTTTTCATTCCACTTTTGTAAAGAAAGGACTTAATGAGAATAACCATGTCATTAATAAACACTTATCACATGACTGTCGGGAGCCGTGAGTTTCTTTTAGTCGATGTTTCAAAGTCGCACGACGTTATCGGAACCACAGTTGTTTCGGGCGCTTCGATGAATCCTATGGAACATTCCCCTGTTACAGAAATCCTCTACTGCGGCAAGGAAGCTGTAATAAACATGACAAGACCCGCAAAGGGCAACGAATTCTCCGATAAATTAGTTAATCAAATAAGCACTACTACTGCCGTTAATGATGAAAATATAAAGACTATTCTTTCCTCTGTAGGCGACAGCTACTTCACCTATCAGCAAAGCATGACTAAGGCGCTTCATCCTTTTTTGGAGCTGCTGTCCGAGGGGATTTATGTCTGCCATGATTCAAAAATGATTCCCAGCAACGGCGGGGGCGAGTTTTTCTGGAGCGCCTACATGCACAGGCGCGAGGTTCCGGGAACTGCGGCGCATAACCGCACGATGGGCAGGGACAGCAACTTCATCCCCTGCTTTTTAATCCCGACGACCAGCCCCGTTGAATTTACCGAAGCCAAGGTTCGTGCTCAGCGCGAGAAAATTGCGGCGGGTAAAAAGGTGGGGGGGCTGGCGTTTCATATGTCCGGAATGTTTTCGGCGCTGCTCGACGGGCATCACAGCGCGACGGCCTGCCTGCTGAGCGATACCGAGTTCCGGTGCATAATAGTCGAGCCTATGCGTGATATGCTTTACGAAACTCCCGAGCAGGCGGCAGCGTACGGCAGAGAGCCGCGCATTATCGCGCTTTCCTGCCCTTATGTAAAGATTCCCATCGGGCAAATACCGCCGTCCATGCTTGAAAGCTTTCTGCTCCGCCGAAGCGGCGTAAAGCCGCGGAACTTTTCCGAGCTGCGCAGAAAAGCGTTCAAAACGCTGCGTACGGTTACAAGGAAGCCAATCCCGCGCGAAATCCTGCTCAAGGCAGAGCTTCTCCCCGACGTCTCCGCCATTGAATCGGCTCACGCCGTCACAGAGCTTACCGACGAGCAGCTTGGTGCGCTTCTCGCCGGTGAAATCAAATATGACGATAAAATTATCATCTCGCAGAATTATTATAACAGCATAATCACAGCCTGCAATTATCTGCAATACGAGGACTTTGACCGTTTCTTTAACTTCGCCTGTGCGATTGTCGAGAATCCCGACCTCACCGCCACTCATAAATATATTATCGAGCGGCTTTGCGGCTTGAATAATAAGAAGATTCACGACTTCTTCGTTTCCGTCAAGGAAAAAGACGACCCTCTTTATAAAGACCATATCCCGAGCTTTGAAACTTATATCAGAAGTTATCAGAAACACCTGAGCGACAACCTCAAGGACAAGAATAACAGGGCACAGAAGCTTAATCAGGCGATGGGAATCATCGGCGGCGAGTTCAGTGACAGCAGCCTCGCGCAGATGGAAGCGATTGCGAGGTCTTCCAGAGGGCGCGGCTGACGGACAATTAACAATGTACAATTGACAATGTACAATTGACAATTACTTTTTCTTTTTAATTCTATTGCTGACTTCGTTCATTTTTGCGTCTTTGCAGGTTTCACACCGGAACTCGGGAGCTTTATCCTTTCGCCTGTTATAACCGAGCCATTCTGTGATTCGGTAGCCCTTACCGTGCGCGCCGCAGTCCGCGCAGACTGTATCTTCTTCGATTTCCCATAAAGGCTTCGGGTAAATAGTTCTGAAAATGAACCTGTCCACCCAAAAGAAAATCAGCCCGCCAATCAGATTCGCGATTACTGTCGCAGCTATTGCGGGAAGCTCCGTCAGCCACACTAAAACAAGCCATAGAATCGGCGTACTGAGCTGCCATCTGATTAGATAGAGAATATATTTTTTCGCCATTTTTCACCACGTCCTTTCTGTATCAAAAGAAAATGAAAAATTTTGTTTTCCCGATTTTGTATCAGTTATTTTTTGACCTTGACCTCCCATAAAACAGGACGCCGTTACAGCGTCCCCGTATTATTATAACCCAAACAGCTCTTTAGTGCTGCGCGCAATCAACAGCTCCTCGTTTGTCGGGACGACCCAAACCTCGGTTTTACTGCCCTGCTTGGTCACGCATGCCAGCTCCCCGCGCGCCACTGCGTTCGCTTCTTTGTCAAGCTCAATGCCGAAGAACTGCAAATCACCGACAATGTCCTCGCGCACATCAAAGGCGTTTTCGCCTATGCCGCCCGTGAAAATAACGTAATCCAGCCCGTTCATAACCGCTGCATACGCGCCGATATACTTCTTTATGCCGTAGCGCAGAATGTCGCCCGCAAGCTTTGCCTTTTTATCGCCCGCTTTAATCGCGGCGGTAAGGTCACGGTTATCGCTGAAGCCGCCGATACCGAGCAGACCGGACTTCTTATTCAATATGTTTTCCATTTCGCCGACAGATATGCCGAGCTTCTTCATCATGTAGGTTACTGCCGACGCGTCAAGCGCACCTGCACGCGTTCCCATGAGAACGCCGTCGAGCGGCGTGAAGCCCATCGAGGTGTCCACGGATTTGCCGCCGTCGATTGCAGTAATGGACGAGCCGTTGCCGAGATGGCAGGACACGATTTTCATAGCCGATATATCTTTTCCGAGGTGCAAAGCGAGTTCCTTACAGACGAAGCTGTGCGAGCTGCCGTGAAATCCGTATTTTCTGACGTTATGCTTCTCATAAAACTCATAGGGCATACCGTATATGTAGGCTTTTTCGGGTATGGTAGCATGGAACGCGGTATCGAAAACAGCCGCCTGCGGCACGCTTTCGGGAATCACCTGCTTGCAGGCACGGAGCGCAAGCGCGTTTGCGGGATTATGCAGCGGGGCGAGCCGGCTGAGGTCTTCGATGGTCTTGATTACTTCTTCCGAGGCGTCCACAGTGCCCGAATAAACTTCGCCGCCGTGAACGACTCTGTGCCCGACTGCGCCAATTTCATCCATGCTTGTTATAACCGCGGCTTCGCCTTTTGTAAGCGCATCCACGACACTCATAAACGCTTCCGAATGTGTCGGAAAGCTGATGTCTTTTTGAATTTTCCGTCCCCCCGCGACATGCGTTATATTTCCGTCGATGCCTATTCTGTCGCAATTTCCCTTTGCAATGACGCTTTCGTCTTCCAAATTTATCAGTTGATACTTGAGCGACGAACTGCCCGCATTGACTACAAGAATCTTCATTTTTTCGATAAGTCCTTTCTTCACGAGAATCTATTTAAATCTTCGTTTTCCCCGAAATTGAAAATCTAATTGCAAACCGCTCTCGCTTTTTCAGTATGCATTATTTTAATTCTATACTTTTTCGACGGAAAAAGCAAGTGTTTTTTGGAAATAAATTTTATATAGCGAGGATATATGAAAAAATATATTATTATAAACGGCACTATGGGAGCAGGCAAATCTATTACAGGCAGACGAACAGCCGAGCTGCTCGGACGTGCGGCATTTATTGAAGGAGATTTTGTTATTGAAATGTTCCCGCATATTGACTATAACGAGACCAAATCTATGCAGAAAGATAATATATTGCATATGTCAGGGAATTATTATAATTTTGATAAATGTGATTCAATAGTTTTGAGCTGGATTATGAGCGAGAATACTGTTAAAGAAATTATATCGGGGCTATCAGATTTTAATTTCCAAATATATAACTTCGTTTTAACTTGCAGCGAGGAAACTCTAACAAACCGATGGAAAAAGGATAACATCAATGACTGGCGAAATGATGAAAACTTAAATATGGCAATAAATATGTTAGATGATTTTAATAAACGCACAGATTGTATACTTATTGATACGAGTGATTTGTCGGTTGACAAAGTTGTTGAAAAAATCATTAGGAGAATACATACATTTTAACACAAAGGAACATCAAACATGAAAACTGCCGCTATTATCTGCGAGTACAACCCATTCCACAACGGTCATAAATATCACATCGAGCGCACTAAGAACGATTTCGGCGCTACGCACATCGTCGCTGTGATGAGCGGGAATTTTACGCAGCGCGGCGATATCGCAATATTCGATAAGTTCACGCGCACAAAAATGGCGCTCGAAAATGGCATAGACTTGGTATTGGAGCTGCCGGTGGCGGCTGCGCTTGCGAGCGCACAGCAGTTCGCAGCAGGAGCAGTGCATATTCTGAACAGCCTTAATTGTATAGATTTACTCAGCTTCGGAAGCGAGTGCGGCGATATTGAACTATTAAAAGAAACGGCGGGGGCAGCGGTTTTTGCCGAGGAATCCGATGAGTTCTTAGGAATGATGCGCCGCGGGCTCACATACCCTGCCGCGCTTGTCAAAACGATTGAAAAGTATTACGAGGACGTGATTCCCGGGACGCTGGCTTCCCCGAACAACACGCTCGCCATAGAGTACATCAAGTCGCTGGCTGATACAGGTTCAAGTATTACTCCCGTCACAATCGCGCGTTACGGCGCCGCGCATGATTCCGATGAAACAGGTCCAGAGCGCAGCCTTAAAAAAATCCATCCCTACTTTCAAGGATTAGTGCCGGAAGAAGAGGTAACAGAGCTGCTTTGTACCGCCTCCGCTTCCCTGCTGCGTAAGATGATAATAAAAGGCGAAGATGCCTTAAAGTTCACGCCGTGTGAGTTCCCTGCCGAATACGCCTGTATTTCCCGCCTGGAAACTGCAATTCTGTACAAGCTGCGTACCATGAGCGCGGTTGAAATAAGCAAAGCCCCGAACGTTATGCACGGGCTTGAAAACCGGATTCACAAGGCGGTGAGAGCGGCGCGGAGCCTGCCGGAGCTGATGACGCTGATTAAAACCAAGCGCTACACGCTGGCAAGGCTGCGCAGAATCGTGCTGTGCTGCCTGCTCGGCATTACCAAAGCTGATGCGAAAGCCAAGCCCGCATACATCAGAATCCTCGGCATGAACGAAAAAGGCAGGGAAATCCTCGCTAAAGCTAATCCAACGCTTCCCGTTGATGCTTCTCTCTCTGCTTTGATGAAAAAAAGCGATGATTGCAGAAAGCAGGCGGTACTTGAAATCCGCAGCTGTGACATATACGCGCTCGCTTTTGAAAAACCGAAACCCTGCGGGCTAGAACTTATAACAAAACCTGTAATATAGCAATTCGCAAATTACTGTAACGACGACGAAACCGGGGTCTGCCGCTAAAGCGGCGGGCGTTAATATTGAATTCATTTCAATATCAACAAGATTCTATAATACGGCGTATAAAATTTGTAAATAAATACGATAATAATATAGTTGACAGGGGATTTTTTTTATGATATACTATACAAATATATAAAGGAAATTTTTTCAAGAGTAAAACGAAATGAAAAAAGAGGATACGTAAAATTGGAAAAGTTCATTATAAACGGGGGAAACAGACTTAAGGGCGATGTTTATATCAGCGGAGCCAAAAACGCCGCTGTCGCTATAATTCCTGCTGCAATTCTTGCCGACGGCCCCTGCGTTCTCGAAAATGTACCTATGATAAACGATGTTTCGGTTTGCCTTAAAATCCTTTCCGAAATGGGCGCGGATGTCAAGATGCTTAACAAAAGCACAATCCGCATTGACGCTAAACATATCAGGGACACCGTCGTGCCTTATGAAATGGCACGCTCAATCCGTGCTTCTTATTATTTCATGGGAGCGCTTCTCACAAGATTTAATCACGCCAAGGTTTCGATGCCCGGCGGCTGCGCGCTCGGAGACCGCCCGATTGACCAGCACGTTAAGTGCTTCAAGGCGCTCGGCGCAAACTATTCAATCGAGAGCGGCATTGTTGAAATCACGGCTGACAAGCTCGTTGGAACGCAGATTTACTTCGATAAAATCACGGTCGGCGCAACGATTAACGCCATGCTCGCCGCCGTTAAGGTAGACGGACTTACAATCCTTGAAAACGCCGCCAAAGAGCCGCATATAGTGGACTTGGCAAACTTTTTGAACTCTATGGGCGCTGAAATCATGGGCGCGGGCACCGACGTTATTAAAATCCGCGGCGTAAAGCGGCTGAAAGGCACAAACTATACTATTATCCCCGACCAGATTGAAGCAGGAACGTATATGGTTGCAGCTGCAGCTACAGGCGGCGACGTAACTATAAGAAATATAATCCCCAAACACCTTGAGCCTATTTCATCCAAGCTTGAGAAGATGGGCGTTATTATTGAAGAACACGACGACAGCCTGCGCGTAATCGGCAGTAACCGCCCTTACGAACGCATGAACCTTAAAACCATGCCTCATCCGGGCTTCCCTACCGATATGCAGCCGCAGTTCGCGGCGCTGCTGACGCTTTCAAACGGCACGAGTATAATAACAGAGAGCATTTACGAGGATAGATTCAGATACGTTGACGAACTTCGCCGTATGGGCGCGGATATTTCCGTAGACGGTAAGGTTGCTGTTATTGAAGGAGCACCGAAACTCACCGGCGCTCCGGTTAAAGCCGCTGATTTAAGGGCGGGCGCCTCCCTTATTAT
>WRCY01000015.1 GCA_009783695.1 Oscillospiraceae bacterium | reverse complement strand
TAAACGGGAATCCGTGAGTACTCCTCGCTTAAAAATACATCGCGAACCTTGTTTATGTCTTCATTCACCGACACTGCCACGATGCTGACGCGCGGCGTGAGAATCTGCCCGGCTGTCGTTTCGTCGAAGTTGAGCGCGCTCTGCACCAGATTCGATTCCTGCTCCTCAAGAACCCCCTCGTCCTCAATCTCCTCAATGAAATGAATAAGCTCCTGCTCCGTCACGCTGACGGCTTTTTCTTTTCCTTTGGTGAGGGCATTTGTCAATCGTTTTTGAAAAAACAGAAACACAGCAGAGAACGGCGTCAGTATTATTATAATTATCCGCAAAAACCCGCCGAACGCAAGACAGAAGCTCTCCGCCTTGATTCGCGCGATGGTTTTGGGCAGTATGTCCCCGAATGTAAGCGTCAGAAACGTCACGCTGACAGTAGTGATTAAAACGCCGTAATGCTCGGCGATTTCGCTCGGCAGCGTCCGCAGAATGAGCACGGTCGCAAGCGCGGTGAGCAGAATGTTCACCACGTTGTTGCCTATAAGAATCGTAGAAAGCGCCTTGTCGTACTTTTCAAGCACGGCGAGAGCGGTTTTTGCTTTCTTGGAGCCGCCGTCCGCCTTATACTTCAGTTTAATCCGCGACACAGACGTAAATGCTGTTTCGCTCAGCGAAAAGAAAGCGGAAAGCACGAGCATCGACGTAATCAAAGCAATATCTTTTGTCATGCTTACAGTATAACCGAAAACAGTTGACAAGTCAACGAAAATATGATACGATTTCTTTTGAGTACGGGAAAAAGGAAGTCAGGTGGGTCTTGAATTTTGTTAAACAAGATTTAAGACGAATCCTGCGCGGGTTCGCCGCCGTAAAAGTGTTTGATTTTCTATAGGGCTTACCGCAAAAGCCCCGAAAGCCATTGGCGTAAGCTGAGAAGGTGAAAATCACATAGCTTTAAGCCGGAAGACTTTACCCATAAGGCAGTTAACAGCCGCGAAACCGGCTATGCCGCTCGACAGCGGACGAACAGTGTTCGTCCTTACAAACATAATAAAATATTTAAGGAGAATCACAAAATGAAAAGAAGTGCAATTTTTATTTTGTCGCTGCTCCTGACCATGCTGATTGCGGCAGGCGTGGCAGGCTGTAACGGACAAGAACCCGATAACTCGGAAAAGAAGTTCGTGCTGGAAGTCGTCGATATTGACGGCAGCATCACCGAACATGAAATCACGACAACCGAGGCGTTTGTCGGCCCGGCTTTATTTGAAGCGGGCTTTACCAATAGCGCGGAGTTTGTAACGGTCGTCCTCGGCGTAAGAGCCGATTATGTTTTGGACGGCTACTGGTGGGCGTTTTATGCTGACGGCGAGATGTCTGTGGTCGGGGCAGGCGGCACGGCCGTAAAAGAGGGCGTAATTTATGCGTTCATCTACACGGAAGCTTCGTGATTTAACAGTATTTGCCATGCTCGCAACCATAATCCTTGCATCGCAAATAGTTTTATACGGGATTCCCGGCGTGCAGCTCGTTATGTTTTTTATAGCCACGATTACGCTGGCTTACCGCTGGCGTGCATTGATTCCGATTTATGTCTACGTTCTGCTTTTCCTGGTGTATTACGGCTTCTTTCCGTGGAACCTGCCTTATTTGTACATATGGCTTCCGCTCTGGGGAATTTTCATGCTCGCGGGAAAGCTGGAATCAAAGCTTCCCCGAAAAGCGCTCGTCCCGGTTTATGCGGTGCTGTGCGGGCTGTTCGGGCTGTCATTCGGTGTGCTGTACGCGCCGGTCCAGGCGGCTATGTTCGGGCTGACTTTGAAGCAAACCATCGTCTGGGTCGCCGCGGGGCTGCCCACCGATATAGGCTATGCCATCAGCAATTTTACTGCAGGAATTTTAATCGTTCCGTTTTCACGGCTGCTTAGAAAATTAGACAGGAGCGGGTGTTAACCCCGCTCCTGTCTCTTTTAAGACATTACTGACAGTTGTTTTCAAAGCCTTCGCTGTCGCCGCGGTCTTCGACTGTGCCGCCGTTGTTGACTATTTCGCAGTTATCATTATTTCTGCAATAATCAGGTCTATGCCTTCTGTGGTCATGATGCCTGTGCTCTTCACGAACTCTGACTACATCAAAAATATGATGGTCATGCTGATGAATAATATCGTATTCGTGAATCTCGTCATGCCTGTGATTGACTATATGACGGTGGTTAATTACCCTTCTGTTATTAGGGCAGTTGAACTCCCGTCTATCTCCGCAACCGTTTAATCTTTCACAACCCATTTGCTTTTTTCCTCACTTTCGCTAATATTCTGTCAGTTTCGACAGCTTTCGCCAATCTCCACTGCTTCAGCATATGCACAAGTCTTACAAATGGTGATAAAAAAAGACGCATTTTTTCATAAAACTACTTCTTGACATTATACAGAATATATGATAAAATATGGAAAGCAAATAAAATCAAGAAACGAGGTAATGTAATGAGAATGTTCATAAAAATCGGTGCACTCGCGCTTATCCTGCTGTTTTTCTTCCCGCTGGTCAGCTGCGGCTCCCTAACAGGCTTCGACGACGGCTTTTCCGGCTGGGAAATAGGCACTGACAACAGCAAGCCGCTCGTTTTCGTGCTGTTGATTATTCCTGTCGTGCTGCTTATCGTGTCATTTCTTAAAAACAAGTCCGTCTTTTCGGGCATTGTATCCATTGCAGGGCTTCTTTCGGTAATCATCTTTATGATTTGGACGGAGGTTGAGTACGAAGGTGTTCTGAGGTTCACGATTTTCCTCTGGACAAAGCTTGTTCTTTACATTGCATTGATTCCTGTATCATTCATAAATGCAAGGAACGACAAGGATTATTAAACCTTATATTAACATCCAATTAAAACATCGACAGCTTTGCAAATCTTGTCATTGTTTTATCGGATATTAGTATTATATAGTCGATTAACTTGAAAAACGCAGGCCGGCTTTTTAAAAAAGCCGGCTTGTTTTTATATTTTTACAACCCCCGCGAAGTTCGCCATGATTTTCTTCGTCCCCACCTTGTCGAATATAATCTCAAGCAGAGAGTCCCCGCCCATCGGACTCACGTCTATAATCGTGCCCTCGCCGAAAATCCTGTGTCTTACCCGTTCGCCGTCCGCATAGGTAACATCCTGCTTCGGCGTATTTTGCGCATTGCGCTTCCTGTCGAAGCCGCTTATCTGCGTAAAATCCGGCTTGGCGCGCACAGGCTTCACAAAAATCGGCATATCCTCGGTTTCCGTAATTGTCAGCTCCGGCGGAATCTCCTTTATAAACCGCGAAATACGGTTGCGCTGCGTCTGCCCGAACAGCAGCCTTTCTTTGGCGTTGGTGACGTAAAGCTTTCTTTTCGCACGGGTAATCGCAACATAGGCGAGCCGCCGTTCCTCCTCGACTTCGAGCGGGTCGGCTGCGCTGCGGTAAGACGGGAAAATGTTCTCCTCCGCGCCGACTATGAACACCGTATCAAATTCCAAGCCTTTCGCCGAGTGCATCGTCATGAGCACAACCCGCTCCTCGCCCGATTCAAAGCTGTCCATGTCGGCGATTAACGCCGCCTGCTCTAAAAACTCCGGCAAACCTGCATCAATATTATCCTCACAAAAGCTAATCGCAGCAGATTTAAGCTCGGCTATATTCTGTAGCCGCACTTCTCCCTCGTCGCCCTCGTTTTTAAGCATTTCAAGGTATCCGCTCTGCTCGCAGATGTCATCGATTAAATCGGGCAGATAGCGTCCACTGTCGCCCAAATCCTTAAACATTGCCGCAAGTGCCGTAAGGGGCTTTACTTTCTTTACGAGCGTGCCGAATTCCGCCGCCCGCTCCATGACTTCAACCGGTGTTATTCCCAGCCCCAGTGCGATATTTTCAACCTCGGCCTGAGTAGCATCGCCGATTCCGCGCTTAGGGACGTTAATCACCCGCCGCAGCCGCACAATGTCGCCGGGATTTTCAATGACGCTTAAATACGCAAGTATATCCTTGATTTCCTTACGCTCATAGAAGCGCACGCCGCCGATAATCCTGTATGGTATGCCCGATGCCGCCAGCGCAAGCTCGGCCGTCCGCGACTGCGCGTTCATGCGGTAAAGCACTAAATAATCAGAATATTTCTTGCCGTCCGCTACGCCGTTCATGACAGTTTCTTTTATAAAATCGGCTTCGCGCTTTTCGCTCAAAAACGTCCGGATTTCAATTTTCTCGCCCTCACCGAGCTTCGACCAGAGCGTTTTATTTTTACGCTGCGTGTTGTTTTTGATAACTGCATTCGCCGCTTCAAGAATCGTTTCTGTACTGCGGTAATTCTGCTCAAGCTTAACTGTGTGCGCATTAAACTCCTCTTCAAACGAGAGGATATTTTCAATAGTCGCGCCCCGGAACCTGTAAATACTCTGGTCTTCGTCCCCCACAACGCACAAGTTTCCCTGTGATTTGCCCGTTGAAGCCGCATTGCCGCCCGCCAAGAGCGAAATCAGCTTATACTGCGCATGGTTGGTATCCTGATACTCGTCAACCATTATGTATTTAAACTGCCGCCGCCACTTGTCAAGCACTTCCGGCGCAGTTTCAAGCAGCTCGACCGTCTTCATAATCAAGTCGTCAAAGTCAAGCGCGTTCGCGGCTTTGAGCCGCTTCTGATACGAGCCGTATACCGCCCCGATTTTTTCAAGCATATAGTCCGGCTTGCCGTCTCTGTAAACGTTGAACTCTTCGGGGAGCTGCAGCTTGTCCTTCGCTCCTGAAATAACGCCTTGAATCTGTTTGGGATTCCACGACTTGTCCGACATGTTAAGGTCGGACATGCACGCCTTAATCACCCGCAGGCTGTCGTCCGCGTCGTAAATTGTGAAGTTGCTTTTAAAGCCGATGAGGTCAATCCCGCGCCGTAAAATCTTTACGCAGGTCGAGTGGAACGTCCCCGCCCAAATATCCCCGGCATTTTCTATTTCCATAGCAAGAAGGCGGCTTTTAAGTTCAGCCGCCGCCTTGTTTGTGAAAGTTACTGCTAATATCCGCCAGGGAGGTGCAAGCCCCTGCTTTATAATATGCGCGATTCGGTAACAGAGGACTGTCGTTTTGCCGCTGCCTGCCCCCGCGATGATGAGCACTGCTCCCTCGGTGCGGAGCACGGCTTCCTTCTGCTTATCGTTGATGTTATTTAAGTCCATTTACTGCTGCTCAACGGGAGTTTGTGCCGGTCTTTGTGCCGGTATGTTTTCACTGCCGAGCACTACGAACGGGTTTACGCCATCTCCGATGACCTGCGGCAGTATGCCGTTCCACTGGACAATTTTAAGATACTCGATATACTCGCGGTTCTGCGCGATTTGCTGCTGAATCATCTCGATTGCGCGCGCTTCGGCTTCCGCTTCAATAATCGCGCTCTCCGCTCTCGCTTCAGCGGCAATAACCACCTGCTTGGCTTCTTCTTCACGCATGACGGTTACATTTTCCATGCGGAGCGCGTCCTGCTCGGCGATTACTTTTCTTTGAATGGATTCTTCAAATTCCGATTCAAAAGCGATATTTTCAATTGCAACCGCAGTCACGATAATCCCGAAAGGCGCAAGCTCCCGCTCAAGCGTTTCCTGTATTTCAAACTGTATATCCCCGCGCGACTGAACAAGCCGTTCCGCGTTGGTTCTGCCGATAGTGTCGCGTGAAATTTTCTGAACGTGCGGAACAAGATAACGCGCTTCAATATTTATAATACCGACACGCTGAATAAGCTCGGTCATAAAGTTCGGGTCATAGCGGTAGGTCAGCTTGATTCTCAGATTATTAACCCGCTGCGTGTCGCGCGTGTACGCATCTCCCTCAAACGTGTAAATCTGATTTCTCATCTCAACCATTCTGATTTCTTCGATAAAAGGAATCTTAAAGTTAAGCCCGGGCACAAGGTCGTCCTGAACTACTGCGCCAAGACGGTATCTCACGCCGATGTAACCCTCTTCTACAATTGCAAAGCAATTAAAAAGCAGAATTGCCGCGCCGATTACGATTAAAATTATAATCGTCCACTTTTTTGTCGACTTTCCGTCGATATTCATGTTATTGCCGCCACCTGTTGAAAACTTAATTTCTGCCATTTTACCTTTGTCCTTTCTTAACAAAATTATTTTGATTAGTTTCGTTTTCCCCGATTCACCCGGGTTTAATTGCGCTGTTTTGCGTTTCTGCTCATCTCCGGTTCGCCCGGGGTTGGTTATAATGTAATTTATGTTGTGATAAGCTCTTTTTCTATTATATCATTTTTCTCATCACTTGTCAATTCCGCATTAATTGTCAATTGTTCATTGTCAACTGTACATTGTACGTCGCATTGTACGTCGCATTGCGCGAGCATTAGTTTTATTCTGTTAATCTGATTTACCTCCGATGCCCCCGGGTCGTAATCAATCGCTACTATGTTGCTTTCGGGGTTTCGGCGCTTGAGTTCGCCGATAATGCCCTTGCCCGTGACGTGGTTGGGCAGGCAGGCAAACGGCTGCATGCAGATTATGTTATTCACGCCGCTGTGTATGAGCTCAATCATCTCAGCCGAAAGGAACCAGCCCTCGCCCGCTATGTTACCTGTCGAAACTATGCCGTCAACAAGCTTCCTCATCTCGGAAATCTTCATGAACGTCCCGAACTTAGTGCCCTCGCAAGCCTTTAAATACGACTTCTCCAGCCACTCGAAGCCTTTGATTGCAAGGTTTGACAAAATCTTACGCTTCTTTGAAACCGTAAGCAGCTCGGCTTTTGAGTTGGCGTGGTCGCATATGTAGTAGATGAAACCCATTAAATCCGGCACTACAGCCTCCGCGCCCTCTTTTTCGATTAAATCTATTACGTTGTTGTTGGCGACAGGATGATACTTTACGAGGATTTCACCGACCAAGCCGACCCGCGGCTTTTTAATATCAAACACCGGCAATTCATCGAAATCCCTTATTATCTGCCTGATATTTTTTTTGTATTTACGCAGGTTCATGGATTTTAAATCTTCGCGAAGCTTCCTGTTCCACTGCTCGTAAAGCCTGTTTGCGGAACCTTTTTCCATTTCGTAAGGACGCGTGCGGTACAGGCAGCGGCAAAGCACGTCGCCGTAAATCACCGCCATGAACCCGCGCACAGCCAGCTTCGCCGTGATTTTGAAGCCCGGTTGTTTTTCAAGCCCGACAAAATTCAGCGATATAAGCGGAATATTCCCGTAACCGCCGTCGGCGAGCGCTTTTTTTAACAGCCCGACATAGTTCGTCGCGCGGCACGCGCCGCCCGTCTGCGTAATCATCAGCGACGTGCTGTTTAAGTCGTATTTGCCGCTTTCGAGCGCGGACATGAACTGCCCGACTGTCAGAATCGCGGGGTAGCAGGAGTCGTTGTTGACGTACTTGAGCCCCGCATCAACCGCGTCTTTGCCGCAGTCCTTGAGGATTTCAAGGTTATACCCGCAGTAGCGGAACGCGGCTTCGACAAGCTCGAAATGTATCGGCGACATCTGCGGCGCCAAAATAGTATGATTCTTGCGCATCTCCTGCGTGAATTTCGGTGGTTTTTTATAACCGTCATACTTTTCGGGGTCGTTTTTACCCTTGCGCTCGCGCTCCTCAATTACGGAAACCAATGACCTGAGGCGTATCCGCGCCGCGCCGAGGTTATTCACCTCGTCAATTTTGAGCGTGGTGTAAACCCTGCCGTGCCCCTGGATAATCTCCTGCACCTGGTCGGTCGTGACGGCGTCCAGCCCGCAGCCGAACGAGTTCAGCTGCACCATCTCAAGCTCCGGTGTTTTCCCGGACAGCGCCGCCGCCGAATAAAGCCGCGTGTGATACATCCACTGGTCAACAATTCTAAGCGGGCGTTTTGCACTCTCCAGGTGAGCGACGCTGTCCTCAGTCAGCACCGCAAAGCCGTAGCCGCTTATCATCTGCGGGATTCCGTGGTTTATTTCCGGGTCAACGTGGTAGGGGCGTCCCGCAAGCACTATGCCTTTTCTGCCGGTTTTACGCAATAAACCGAGCACTTCCTCGCCCTTGCGCCGGACATCGTTTTTAAATTTTTCGTCTTCTGTATATGCTTTACTGAGAGCCGCGCCGATTTCCGCACCGCCGATTCCGAGCGGCTCGAGCTCCTCAACCAGACGCTCCGCCATCCGCTCCCTGTCGTAAATGGGCAGAAACGGATTCATAAAGTTTATTTTATGCTCGCGGAACTCGGGAACGCAGTTTCTGAGCACCTCGCCGTAAGTCGCGACTACTGGGCAGTTATAATGATTGTCGCCGCCTGTAATGCTGCGTTCGTCCATTTCATAAGGCAGGCTGGGCATAAATATAAACTTCACCCCGTCGTTAAGGAGCGCGTAAACATGCCCGTGCGCGAGCTTCGCGGGGTAGCAGACAGACTCGGACGGCATAGTTTCCATGCCCAGGTCGTATATTTCACGGCTTGAATGAGGCGAAAGCTTCACGCTGTAGCCGAGCTCAGTGAAGAACCTGAACCAGAACGGGTAGTTCTCAAACATTCCCAGTACCCGCGGAATCCCGACTACGCCGCGCTTCGCCTTATCCTCTGCGAGCGGTTTATAATAATCAAAAAGCCTGTTATACTTCCACTCGTACAGGTCGGGAAGCAGTTCTTCACTTTTCTTTTTGCTTGCCGTATCGCCTTTCTCGCACCTGTTGTTGGTTATGTAGCGCGAATTGTCATTAAACTTACTGATGGTAAGCAGGCAGTTGTTTGCACATTTCCCGCAGCGCGCCGTGGTTTTCTTTATAGTCAGCGCTTCTAACTTTTCCAAGTCCGCAATGCCTGAGCCCTGCTCGTCGTCGCGCTCAAGCGCAGTAAGCGCCGCGCCGTACGCGCCCATCAGCCCCGCCTTGTCCGGGCGGAAAACCTCCCGCCCTGTCACCATTTCAAATGCGCGCAGCACCGAATCGTTCAGAAACGTTCCGCCCTGTACAATTATGCTCTTGCCGAGCTCCCTGCTGTCGCGGATTTTTATGACCTTGAACAGCGCGTTCTTCACCACCGAGTACGACAGTCCCGCCGAAATATCGGCGACGCTCGCGCCCTCTTTCTGCGCCTGCTTGACGCGCGAGTTCATGAAGACCGTGCAGCGGCTTCCGAGGTCAACGGGGCTCGCAGCATTTAAACCTATTTTAGCAAACTCGGCAGACGTCATGTCCAGCGCGTTCGCGAAGTTTTCTATGAACGAGCCGCAGCCTGAAGAGCATGCCTCGTTCAGCAGAACCGATTCGATTTCGCCGTTTTTCACCTGCATACACTTCATGTCCTGCCCGCCGATATCGAGAATAAATTCAACGTCGGGGAGCAGCCGCCGCGCGGCTTTATAATGCGCCATCGTTTCAATTTCACCGTAGTCAATGCCGAGCGCGGCTTTCACCAAATGCTCGCCGTAGCCGGTCGCACAGGCCTTTGCTATATGAGCGGATTCGGGAAGTTTTGCATAAATCTCTTTCAAAATCCCCATTACGGATTTAAGCGGGTCGCCCATGTTGTTGTCGTAATGCGAGAAAATTATTTCGCCGTCCTTATTAATCAGCACAGCTTTTGTAGTCGTGCTGCCCATGTCCGCGCCGAGATAGCAGGCGCCGCTCTGCTCGCTGAGCAACGCTTCGGGGATTATATCCTTCGCGTGGCGAATAATGAATTCCTTGCGCTCTGTTTCACTTTCAAATAAAGGTGCAAGCCGCTCAACCTCGTGGACCTCCACCTCCGAAAGCCGTGCCACGCGCGCTTTCAGCTCATCGAGCGCGGTTTCCAGCGCAGAGCCTGACACCGCAGCGCCCATCGCTACAAAAAGATTGGCGTTGCCGGGGAAAATCATGCTTTCCGAATTTAGTTTCAGCGTTTCCTCAAAACGCTTTCTTAATTCCGAAAGGTAAAACAACGGGCCGCCCAAAAATGCAACCTTCCCGCGAATCGGCTTGCCGCACGCAAGCCCGCTGATAGTCTGGTTCACGACCGACTGAAATACAGAAGCCGCAATATCCGCCTTACGCGCGCCGTCGTTGAGCAGCGGCTGAATGTCGCTCTTGGCGAAAACCCCGCACCTTGAGGCAATCGGATAAATAGTATCAAAATCCTTTGCGCGCTCGTTAAGCCCCGCAGCGTCCGTGTTCAGCAGCGCCGCCATCTGGTCGATGAACGCGCCCGTGCCGCCGGCACAGGTACCGTTCATGCGCTGCTCATCTACTTTTCCGTCCGTTATATATGTAATCTTTGCGTCCTCGCCGCCGAGCTCAATAGCAACATCTGTTTCGGGAATAAACTTACGAATCGCCTCCGCACCCGCGCTGACCTCCTGCACGAAAGGCAGACCCAGCCAGCTCGCGGCGTTAATGCCGCCCGAGCCGGTAATCGCAATTCGCGCAGTTCTGTCGCCGCCGGCGGCTGCGAGCCCCTCGTTCAACACTTCCGCGAGGGTTTTCTTTATATCCGAATAATGCCGCTGATACTTGCTATGTATTAGTGTTCCGCCCTCGTCAAGCACAACGATTTTTACTGTCGTTGAGCCAACATCAAGACCTATTAATTTCATTATTATTTCCATTAAGAACTTGTATTCAATAACCGAAATACTCAAATTTTAGGCGAGTTTTGTGTCAATTAAGGCAAATTTTCACAGAAATAATTTGTTTATTTCAAGAAAATTTAACAAAAAGTGGCGCAAAATGTGTCAAAATATGAGTGTTGAGTGTTATTGAATGTATGTTCTAAGTCCTTTCTTCACAAACGAACAATGAAAACAATGTTTTCCCCGATTCAATTGTGTTTATTTTTAAACTAACTCTTCAATTTTTGTTTTATATACAATGTCATTATACGACAAGTTTCGCACTTTTTCAAGTAAAAAAATATTCCGTTTTTTCAAACAATTTAATACATTAAAGTATTTCCGCCGATAAACTCCCGCACAAGCGATTCTTCCGGCACAAACTTATCGTCAACATCTTCCAGTTCCTCCAAAAACATCAGCAGTTCGTAGATGAAATTATTTTTATTCTTTGCAGCGGCAAGCTCGGTGAAAATGTGCTTCCTGTAAACATTGGTTTCATACGGCACAAACGTGTCTATATCAAACTCCGCATACTTTTTGTAAGGCATTATATAAAGCTTTTCGCCGCGCTGAACGTTATTGAAATGCTCCATAGTCTGGAAGAACGTGCGCGCCCTGAACAGCTTGTCCCGCACAAAACGCCGCATAAGTCTTATTTTCGAGGGATGAAGCGAATGACCGAGCGCGCTTTTGAGCCTCGTACGGACACTTACATACACCGAACTCGCGTTCCCCGCCAGACAGCCGGAAACAGCAGGATTAAGCATATGTATACCCTCGAAAATGATGATTTCATTTTCTGCCCGCCTGAACTTTTTACCCCAGCCTCTGTCTTGCTTCGTAAAATCGAAAACCGGCAGCACAACCTCCCGGCCGCTGAGTATTTTTTGCGCCTGCTGTGCGAAAAGCCCGCTGTCAACGCGGTCGGGCGATTCAAGGTCAACGCCGTCCGTGCCGCCTTTCAGCGGCTTGAAATAGTTATCCATCGATATTATATGCGTCGGCGCGCCGAGAGCGCAAAGCTCCGCGCGGAGCCTGTGAGCGGTAACGGTTTTACCCGAGCCCGACGGGCCTGTAATCAGTACAATCGGCCTTTCGCCGCTCTTGTTTGCCTTTATAACGCCGAGCGCGGCATCGACAATCCCAAGACGATACTCCTCCTCGGAAAAATTAACGAAGCCCTCGGGTTCAGCCGCGTTCTTATTTATGCTTTTAATAGGTATAATTCTCATAATTATTAAGTAAGGCACCCTCCGAAAACCTACGCTGTATTAGCGTGGTGCAGATTTGTTCGCGCTTCTGCACAAAAAACGCAGGTAATGCTTTGTGTATTAACGAGTATTTTTGTACAGAATAACGGATAAAGCTGTGCTGCGATAGTGCGGCGGAGGTTTTCGGAGGGTGCCTAAGTCCTTTCATTACAAAACCGAAATGAAAACAACGTTTTCCTTAGTACGATTTTTATTTTAAACTTTAAATGCTAAGAAAAATTCATTCCCTATTATTTTAACATAAAGGTATTGACAAGTCAACCACTTTATGCTATAATGAACTTCGTGTCAACAATTAACGGTAAAAAAGGAACGGTATTTTAAACATAAAATGACATCTATTATGAGAAGAAAACAATTCTTGTATCTTCTCAATATCGTAAAGGAATGAGGTAAAATATGGGAACTCTTGAAATTGTAAGCGCAATTTGCTTAATATTATCCTGCATCTTCATAATAGTTATGGTGCTCATGCAGGATTCAAAGAAAGGCATGTCGCAAACGCTCACGGGCGGCGGCGGCGACAGCTTCTATCAGAAGAATTCAGGCCGCTCCAAGGAAGCCCGGCTCGCAAAGGCAACCAGAACGGCAGCAATCCTGTTCTTCATCGTTACTCTTGTGGTGAACGTTTTCGCGATTTACTTCAGAGGCGGCGCAAGCGATGCTCCCGGCGATTCCGGCACGGGGATTGAGCTTCCGGCCGATATGGACGATTTTGACTGGGACGCTTTCCTTGCAGACTCATTTGAAGCGGAGAACGGGCATATCCACAGTGACGACTGCGACCATGACTAAAGCAAATCAAAAACAAACGGGCGTAGCTTTTACAGTTATGCCCGTATTTTTATAAGAACCGCACGCTTTTTACCCGCTCTTCCGTCACAGACGGCCGGGCAAACCACAAAACTTATTACATTTGTTATATAGCCGATTAACTTGAAAAATGCTTCGCATTTTTCACAGCAAACTCGTTTTCTGACGCACCGTAGGCGCGCAATCGGCTATGCAGTCGAATTAAGCCGCTTCGCGGCTTATGCGGCAAATGCCGCATCTTGAAAAATGCCGAAGCATTTTTGAAATTAATTTATTATAATCATTTAACGTAAGAAACAGCAAAGCTGTTTCTTACATTCGCTCGCTGGGCGAATACCGCGCCGCAGGTGCGGAAGTTACGATTTCATGCGGCGTTTGTCGGCAGAGCCAACCGATGCGCAAAGCGCATCGAACTTAAAAAGCATTTCATGCTTTTTAAGTTAAACGACTATATAAAAAGGAACATAAGTTTGAAAATAAAACAATTGAATCGGAGAAAGTGTTATTTTCATGATTCATTTATGAAGAAAGGACTTAATGAAAATAGATATGAAAAAAAGATTCACCGACAAAATAATCCGCACGCTTTACAGCGCAGATAAACCGCTTAATTCTTCAGCTCTTATGAAAAACACCGGCGCGAAAAAAACTACCGAGCTTAAACCCGCGCTGAACGATTTGTCGCGCAAAGGACTTATCAGCCAGTGTAAAAGAGGCTGGAAGCTGGCGGGAAAAGACTTTTTCAAAGCAGAAGTAATGCGGGTTTTTAAGGCGCACGGTTTTATAAAATGCCTTGAAGTCGGCGAAGAATTCTTCGTCCCCGGCAAGAAGCTGCTCGGCAGCGTGCCCGGCGACATCGTGATTGCGCGGGTCACCAGCCGCGAGCGCGGCGAAAATCTAAGTGCCGGTGCGGAGGTCGTGCTTGTCGAGGAGCATAGCAAAAACACCCTTACGGGTATGATTGTCAAGGAGGGCGGCGGGCTTTTCATTCTGCCCGGCAGCTTCTCGGGCGAGCCGATTGAAATCCGCGGCTACGGCGGCTTTAAGCCGCGCGAGGGCGATAAGGTCAGCTTTTCGCTGTCTGAACGCGGCGAGCGGCATAGCGAACATACCGCAAACATAACGTCCGTCTACGGAAACGCAAGCAGTGCGCGGGTTTGCGTGAGCGCGTATATCGACGAGAAAAACATACCCGTTGAATTCTCAAAAGAAGCAAAGGACAGCGCAAAAATCATCTCCGACAAAGGAATATCGGAATCCGAAATCGTATCCCGTCTGGATTTGCGCGATGAAATCATCTTCACCATCGACGGTGCAGACACCAAGGATATCGACGACGCAATCAGCATCGAAAAAACTAAAACAGGTTATAAGCTCGGCGTGCATATCGCGGACGTTTCGCATTACGTGCTAAAAAACAGCGCCTTGGACAAGGACGCGCTCGAACGCGGGACAAGCGTTTATATCGCAGATTTGGTAGTGCCGATGCTGCCGAAAGAGCTTTCCAACGGCATCTGTTCACTCAACCCGAAAACCGACCGGCTCGCGTTCTCATGCCTGATGGAACTGAAAGGCAGCGGCGAAATCACCTCTTTCAAGTTTGAGAAAACCGTAATAAAATCACGCCTGCAGGGCGTTTATTCGGAAATCAACGCAATCCTTGCCGGCGAAAGGAACGAAAAATATGCAGAGGTTGCGGACAGTCTGCCGCTCATGCGGGAGCTTTCTGAAAAACTCAGGCAAAACCGCAAAGACAGAGGCGCGCCGTTCATTGAAACCTCTGAAACTAAAATTATCTGCGACGAGAGCGGCAAATGCATCGACGTTAAAAAGCGCGAGGGCGGCGTTTCCGAAAACATAATTGAGGAATTCATGCTCGCAGCGAACAACTGTGCGGCAAAGCTTGCAATGGAAGCCGCCATTCCTTTTGTTTACCGCGTTCACGAGGCGCCGACTGTTGAAAAGCTTGACGGACTGCGGGACACCCTCGCTGTAATCGGCGCAGAATATGTTTTAAAAGGCCGGGGGGCTTCCGACCTTGCAGGGATTATCGAAAAGGCGCGAGGCACGGAAAAGGCGGGGATTATAAACACGCTCGTGCTCCGCGCGATGATGAAGGCAAAATATTCGGACGAGCCTCTGGGTCACTTCGGGCTCGTGATGAAGGAATACGCGCATTTCACCTCGCCTATCCGGCGTTATCCCGATTTAATCATTCATAGAATCCTGAGCGATTATATTAGAAATAATGATAAATCGGCTGTCGCGAAGCGGTATAATAAGTTCGTTCATGAAGCGGGAATTAAATCCTCGCACGCCGAGCTGCGCGCTGTCAATGCCGAGCGCGACTGCGAAAAGTTTTTCATGGCGGAATATATGCAGGAACATATCGGCGGGGAGTTTGACGGGATTATCTCGGGCGTTACGCAGAGCGGCTTTTTCGTTATGCTGCCCAATACAGTCGAGGGACGGGTGAGCGGCGAGAGCCTGGGCGTCCTTGCCGCTGACGACAACATCAGCCTTACCGAGCAGCTTTCCGGCAAGCGGTACGCGCTCGGCGACAGGGTTCGTGTCCGCTGTGAGAACGCAAACGTCGCGCTGGGTATGATTGATTTTGCTGTAATTTAAAGACTTGCCAAAAACTGCCGGATGTGATATAATTTATACTGCCGGGAGTGATAGAATTTATATTATAGGAAGTTATATGGAAAAAAAGAAAACCAAAAAGAAGCTGTTAAAAATAATATTGTTTTCAACAGGCAGTTTGATTTTACTGTTCATATTGAGTTTTATTCCGACTTTAAGTCTTAAAACAAGTGACATGAAATCGATTGACGGGGAATGGATAACGGTATATTACGAGAAAGAAGAAGCGGCGGCAAGGGACGTTTTTGAATGGGTTGAGGTCGAAAGCGAACGCGTTGCCCGCGCACTTGGATTTGAATTGCCGCAAGGCGTTGATTTGTATATTTATGATAGTCAAAAGACTTTCCAAACTAAAAAGTATGGATTAACAGCGCTGCTTTTAAATTTGGACTGGTATGTCGGTGACAACCGCGGTACGAGAGCAATGCTGACCTCGCCTGTTGACCCCGGTATGCATAGTTACGACAGCATTAAATATGAAACTTCTGTGCATGAAATAATACACGCATACAACTATGTGCTGAACAGTAATATGCCATTATGGATTAACGAGGGGCTTGCGGGGTATTTGTCAAACCAGAATCCGCAGGAATGGGGATTTAATCCGTTACAATGGCATATCCCGACGTTAAAACAAACGAGGGTGTCAAATCCGATTACATTTTCAAATATCGGCGGTTATCCATTTTCATATACTTATATTGAATATCTTGACAAAATATATGGTTGGGATAATGTGCTGATTCTTGCTGAAACAAATAATTTTAATGAAGCGTTTGGTAAAGATGAGATTTCAATTTATGATGAATGGGTTGAATTTTTAAGAGCGATTGACGACTAATAAACATTAGCGGAGGAGAATATATTGGCAAAAGTAGTAAAATTCGGCGGCAGCTCGCTCGCTGACGCTAACCAGTTCAGAAAAGTTGCAGAGATTATTCATAGCGACAAGCATAGGCGGTACGTGGTTCCTTCAGCCCCCGGCAAGCGCTTCGGCGCGGACACAAAGGTCACAGATATGCTTTACGCCTGCTACGACGCGGTTCTCGGAGGCGGCGACGCCCTAAAGGAATTCCGCCCGATTGCCGCCCGATTTAACGAGATTATATCGGACTTAGAGCTTACAATCAGTCTTGACGGCGAATATGACAGGATAATCGAAAGTTTTAAAAAGAAAAGCGGCAGAGATTACGCCGCAAGCCGCGGCGAATACCTGAGCGGTTTAATTCTCGCGAATTTTATAGGTTACGACTTTGTGGACGCAGCCAAAGCCGTGCATTTCAAACCCGACGGGACTTTCGACGCCGACCTCACGGACGCGTCGCTTTCGATGATTCTCGGCGGTTATAAGCGCGCTGTTCTGCCCGGCTTCTACGGCGCAAAGCCCTGCGGTACTATCAAGACATTCTCACGCGGCGGAAGCGACTTCACAGGCTCAATCGTCGCAAAAGCAATAGGTGCGAGCCTTTACGAGAACTGGACGGACGTTTCCGGCTTTCTTGTCGCCGACCCGCGCATTGTGGAAAATCCCGCGGGCATCGAAACAATCACCTACCGCGAACTGCGCGAGCTCTCGTACATGGGAGCGGGCGTTCTGCACGAGGATGCAATCTTTCCCGTGCGCGAGGCGAAAATTCCGATTAATATAAAAAATACCAACGAGCCCCGTGCTCACGGCACAATGATTACCCCGAGCGCCGACAGCGACCCCGCGCGGGTTATTACAGGTATCGCAGGCAGAAAAAACTTCAGCGTCATTCACATTGAGAAAGACGAGATGAACAATGAAATCGGATTCCTGCGGCGGATTTTGACGCTGTTTGAAACCGAGGGCGTGAACTTCGAGCATATCCCGACCGGCATTGACACCATGTCGATTGTCGTGGGCAGCGGTGTTTTGGAAAAACACCCGAACCTGCCCGATTTAATTCTTAAAGTCGCCCGCCCGGGGCACATGGATATTGAGCATAATCTTGCGCTTATTGCCGTTGTCGGGCGCGGAATGAGGGAGAGGCGCGGAACCGCCGCGCGCATTTTTGCAGCACTCGCTCATAATAAGATTAACGTGCGCACAATCGACCAGGGTTCGTCGGAAATCAATATCATCATCGGCGTGAACGAGGACGATTTTGAACAGGCGATTCGGGTTATCTACGATATGTTTATGCTTGCGGAGGACGGAAGCTGATGAGCAAGGCGGATTTGTTATTCATAGAAAACTGCAGTGATATTTTGAGCGGCGTGTGGGATACTGACCAGAGCGTCCGTCCCAGGTGGGAGGACGGCACGCCCGCACATACCGTAAAAAAATTCGGCATAATTAACCGCTACGATTTATCCGCCGAGTTCCCCGCCCTGACTCTGCGCAGAACCGCGTTCAAGAGCTGCATTGACGAAATCCTCTGGATTTGGCAGAAGAAATCGAATAATATAAATGAGCTCGGCTCAAAGATATGGAATCAATGGGCGGACGAGAACGGCAGTATCGGCAAGGCCTACGGCTATCAGCTCGGTATTAAACACAGGTATAGTGAGGGGCTGTTTGACCAGGTTGACCGCGTACTTTATGATTTAAACCACAATCCCGCCTCAAGGCGAATAATCACCAACATCTACAACCACGCCGACCTGTACGAAATGGGCTTATACCCTTGTGCGTACAGCCTTACGCTCAATGTCACGCAAGGCAAATTAAACGGTATACTCAACCAGCGCTCGCAGGATTTTCTTGTCGCTAACAACTGGAATGTCTGCCAGTATGCGGTTCTTCTGCATATGTTTGCACAGGTGAGCGGACTTAAAGCGGGCGAGCTGATTCACGTTATCGCAGACGCTCATATCTACGACCGGCATGTGCCGCTCGTAAAAGAGCTTATAACAAAAATGCCTCTCCCCGCACCGAAGCTTCATATCAACCCCGATGTTTCGGATTTTTATAAGTTCAAGGCGGATGATTTTGCTTTGGAGAATTATGAAACCCATGAGTTTAAAATAAAAATACCCGTGGCTGTTTAAAGAAGTACTCAAGTTTTAAATTTAAATATGTTGAATCGGGGAAAACGTTGTTTTCATCCCGAATAAGGTAAAGAAAGGACTTAATAAAAACTTAAAAATCAAACGTGTTGAATCGGGGAAAACGTTGTTTTCATCCCGAATAAGGTAAAGAAAGGACTTAATAAAAATATGAATGTAATCGTGGCAGTTGACAACAACTGGGGAATCGGGTGCAATAACGAGCTGCTTTATTCAATCCCCGATGATATGCAGCATTTCAAGAGGGTCACCGATGGTAAAACAGTTATTATGGGGCTTGCTACGTTTAAATCGCTGCCCGGTTCAAAACCGCTCAAAAACCGCACGAATATAATCCTCTCGCATGAGGATATTGACGCAGAGGGGGCAATTGTGTGCAAGTCGGCGGAGCAGGTGCTTGCCGAAGCCGCAAAGCATAATCCCGCCGACGTATTCATAATCGGCGGGCAGTCGGTGTATGAAATGTTTCTTCCCCATTGTACCCGCGCCTACATCACAAAAATTAACGCCTGCGCAGAAGCAGACAGGACTTTTCCGAATGTTGACAAAAAGAGTGAATGGGTTCTTAAATCCGAGTCTGAAACCAAAGTTCATAACGGATTGGAATATAGATTCTGCGAGTATGTAAAAGCTTAGTCCCACTTCTTCCAGACGTCGGGCTTATACCCTACCGTCGCCTGCCTGCCGTTACGCACAACGGGCGTCTTATACAGCCTCGGACATTCAAGCAGCTTTTCCGGCTTCGCTTCGGGCGTCAAGCACTTAAAAAGATGGTATTCATCGGCTTTTTCAGATACCAGTGCGTCAAGTCCGACTGTAGCGATTACAGAGTTCAGCTCGCCTTTACTGAGCCCCTTATCTAAAATATCAACGGCTTGAAATTTAATTCCGCGCTCTTTAAAATACCGCTCGGCTTTCCTTGTGTCGAAGCATTTATTCTTTCCGAAAATCTGTATGTTCATATTCTTATTAAGTTCCTTTTAATAATATTTTAAAATACATTTTTGCTATTCAGTTTATTATTGGGTTATTTGCCTTTACGAAATATAAAAAACTTACTTAACAGATAATTCCCCGTCAGCACAAAAACCTGCGCTGTGAGTTTCATTGCGTGCATATTAAACAGCAGCACTTCAACCGTCACAAGCATAAATCCGAGTTCAAGGAAATAAGTCGCGAGCCGTGCGCCGTAAAAAGTGATGGCTTGTTTCAGCCAGTGCGCCTTGCTTTTAAAAACAAACAGTCTATTGCAAACATACGCAAACGCAACCGCGCAAACCCACGAAATTGTAGTCGCGAGTGCAACATTTGCGCCGAGATAATCCGCGCCGAACTGTACCGCAACCGACACCAGCGTCGTCAGCCCGCCGAAAAAAACATACAGCGCGGGCTCTCTATATTTTTTTGTTATTCTCATGTTTTCATTAAGTCCTTTCTTCACTAACAAATCATGAAAACAACGTTTTCGCCGATTCAGTCGTTTTGTTTAAGAATTTATCTTTCATTAAGTCCTTTCTTCACTAACGAGAAATGAAAACAA
The DNA here is from genome assembly GCA_009783695.1 of Oscillospiraceae bacterium. Taxonomy (GTDB): domain Bacteria; phylum Bacillota; class Clostridia; order Oscillospirales; family Ruminococcaceae; genus Ruminiclostridium_E. The sequence goes on along the minus strand of WRCY01000015.1, from coordinate 22,941 downwards.
CGTTTTCCCCGGTTCACAGGGATTTTGTTTCAAGCTTGTCTTCATTAAGCCCTTTCTTCACGAGCGGGAAATGAAAACAACATTTTCCCCGGTTCACAGGGATTTTATTTCAAGCTTGTCTTCATTAAGCCCTTTCTTCACGAGCGGGAAATGAAAACAACGTTTTCCCCGGTTCACAGGGATTTTGTTTCAAGCTTAAATCTATTAAGTAAGGCGGAGTTGTTATAAACCCCGCCTTAAAACTATTCCGCTTCTTCCTCTTTTACTGTTTCCACAGTGATTTTACTCTCATCGAGAAAATGCTCAAAATCCTCATCGTCAATAAGGTCAAAATCATCAAAGTCATCGAAGTCGATGTTGCGGTCGCCTGCGAGCTTATTCCTAATTAAAAGCGCGGCGAAAATCGCACCGCCTATAACAGCCAAGCCGCCTAAAATTAATAGTCCCAAACCTTTACTCATATTCAAAGCCCGTCCTTTTTCGTCATTTGTATAATAATACCATAAACTCATTTGCTTGTCAACCGTTCCGCGAAAGATTTCACGGAACTATTTTTATATTTCGCCTGTCAAATTCATTATTACTGCAAGCGCGGCAACCGGCGCCGTCTCCGTGCGCAGGATTCGCTTGCCGAGGCTCGCGGGGATAAACCCCGCAGCAGCTGCCGCTTCTATTTCCATGGGTTCAAATCCGCCCTCGCTGCCTATAAACACATCTACCGCAAAATCTTCAAGCCCGACATCGCTTCTCTTCTCAAAAATCGTGTTAACTCGTTCGCCGCCGTTCTCATAAAATATTATACCCGTATTTTCTTTTTTATGAAGTTTTAAAGCGTCGCTAAAACTTGTAAATTCATGCACGAGCGGGATTTTTCCGCGCCCCGACTGCTTTGCCGCCGCTTCGGTAATTTTTTGAAGCCGCGAAATTTTTTTATCGGAAATAGGACGGGAAACACATCGCTTTGAAATCACGGGAATAATTTCTAAAGCGCCGAGCTCTGTTGCTTTTTGCACGATATAATCGAGCTTGTCGCCTTTGGGCACGCACTGGAACAGGCGCAGGTATACTTTCGGCTCGCTGTCATTTTCGCGTACTGCCATAACCTTGAATTCGGCGTGATTCTTCTCCGCCCGGATAATCTCTGCGGGATACTCAAGCCCGCTGCCGTTACAAAGCAGAGCCTTTTCCCCTGCTTTCATACGTAAAACCGTACAGATATGTTTTGCGTCGTCGCCGCCGAGCATGACTGTATCACCGGCTTTCAAACCGTTTCCGGCATCGATAAAAAACCGCGGAAATCTTATATCAATTGAATCCATGCTCGCTCACCCCCGAAAACAGCTCGTTAATCCTTGCTTTAAGCCCTGCGTGCTCCGGCTCGTCAATTCTGTCAAGCAGCCGCTCCGCCAGCGCCCTCGTTTCATTCACCAAAGAAACATCACCGCTTAAGTCAGCCATTTTAAGCTCCGGCAGGCCGTGCTGCTTCTCCCCAAAAAAGTCGCCCGGCCCGCGCAGCTTCAGGTCCTCGTTCGCTACCTCAAAGCCGTTTGAAGTTTTAGTCATGGTTTCAAGCCGTGCTTTCGTGTACGCGCTGTCGCTGTCGGTAACAAGTATGCAGTATGACTGCTTTTCCCCGCGCCCGACGCGCCCGCGCAGCTGATGCAGCTGCGACAGGCCGAACCGCTCCGCCCCCTCGATTAACATAACAGTAGCGGCGGGAACATCAATGCCGACCTCAATCACTGTGGTGGAAATAAGCACGGTAATCTCGCCGTTTTTGAAGCCCTCCATAACAGCGTCTTTCTCCGCCTGCTTCATTCGCCCGTGTAACAGCCTGACATTTATATCGCGCAAAAACGTACTGCTAAGCTCATTATAATAATTCACGGCATAGGCTTTTTCGTTCAGATTGCTTTCTTCGTCGCCGATTACCGGGCAGACAATATATGACTGCCCGTTTATGGGGGGCGCCGCTTGCTTCAGGATAAACTTATAAAGCCGCTCGCGGAAGCTCGTGTCCACAGAGTACGTATTAATCGGGATTCTCCCTGCAGGCATTTCGTCAAGCAGTGAAATGTCCAAATCGCCGTAAATAATAAGCGCCAGCGTCCGCGGAATGGGCGTTGCGGACATGACGAGCGTGTGCGGGTTTTCGCCTTTTGAAGCGAGGATTCCCCTTTGATTCACGCCGAAACGGTGCTGCTCGTCCGTAACGACAAAGCCGAGGCTTTGAAACTCCACGCCCTTTTGAATAAGCGCCTGCGTACCGGCGATAACGCTTGCCTCGCCGCTTGCAATGCGCGCTTTCACCTCGCGCTTCTCAGCGGCTGAGAGCGAACCGGTGAGCAAAACGACGCTGATTCCGAGCGGCTCTAAAAATTTATGAAGCGTGTTTGCATGCTGGGCGGCAAGCAGCTCCGTCGGCGCCATGAACACCGACTGGAAGCCGTTCCTGTGCGCGAAATAGCACAGCGCGGCGGCAACCATCGTCTTGCCGCTGCCGACGTCGCCCTGTAAGAGGCGATTCATCGGTGTCGTATTTTGCATATCCGATACCGCTTCCCCAACTGCGCGCTTTTGCGCTCCCGTCGGCTCGAACGGCAGTGCGGCGTAAAACGTGCTTAAATCCTGCGCTTTCATCAGCGTACCAGTGAGCTTGCGGTTGCGCTTTTTGAGCATGGTCATGCCGAGCTGCAGAATCAGCAGCTCCTCGAACGCGAGCCGCCGCTTCGCCGCTTCCGACTCGCCAAGCGACGGCGGGAAGTGGATTTTTTGAATCGCCGTTCTTTTATCAAAAAGCCCAAACTCCTCTAAAACGTCCTGTGACAATATGTCTTCCTCGTCATAAGACGGCAGAATCAGTTTCAGGTTGTTCGCAATCATGACCTGCGTCAGCCCCGCCGTTAAGCGGTACCGAGGAACAAGCAGATTTTCAGCGTTTTCTTCTATAAAAATAGGCGATGTGATTTCCCGGAGCAGCTCGCTCCCGCCTGCCTTGCCGTAGAAAAGATAAGTTTTTCCGGGCAGAAGCTTATTGAAGCTGTACTCCGAATTAAAAAATACCGAGATGAATTCGCTTTCGCCGTCAGAGAGTACAGCTTTATAAATACTCAGCCGGTTCGCGGTGTAAATCGGCTTTAGTTTTTTTATGACCTCTGCTTTAACCACACAGGCTTCACCGAGCTTTGCGCTGTTAATTTTCACAGGCTGCGTAAAATCAATATAACCGCGCGGGAAGTGATAAATCAAGTCCCGCACGGTGTTTATACCCAGCTTCTTATAAAGCGCGGCGCGTTTTGTTGAAATACCGCGCAGACTCGTGATGTTATTGTTTAGCATAGCTTAATTAATACCTGTTTCACTTAGAATTCTGAACGCATTTTCAAGCTCCTCATCGGTCAGCGCAAGCGGATTGTCGGGGGATGCTCTGCGCGTGTAGTATTTCAAGCCGTTTTCCCACCCCTCCCTAAAGAAGTCCCACTGCCAGGACAGCGGCTCTTCCCCGTCCGAATTTACATCATAAATTCGTATACCGAGCAGCAGCTCATTCGCTTCCTCTATCGGTGCTCCCGCCTTGTAAAAGCTGACTGTGCCTGCATCAATGTTCACTGCCGCCGTAACAGTGTTCAGCCATCTGCCCGGGAGAAGAAACACGAAATCGAAGCGTTCGGTATAATAGGAATGATACCTGTCAACTAAACTGTTACCCATCAACGTCCGCCAAATCACGGGCCGCAGCTTCTCCTGCGGCGGCAAATGAGCATACCCCGGGAATTCACCCGTGCTTGACGGGAGCAGAATTATACCGTCGCCGTCTACGTCACGCGGATTCGCGAGCTCGGTAACAGCGCCGGTTCTGCGCAGGACTCTGTCGGGATTATCGGTGTTTATGACAACGGGATTCACAAACCTGTTTCCGCGGTAAAAAAGCAAATCCGTGCCGTAACTGTCCGCGCTGTCATACTTGCGGTGGTTAATGAAAAGCGCGGGTACGCCCTCTATAGCCTCTCCCTGCATGACACCGGTATACTCGCCCGCCGACGGGTCAAGCTCGCACTGCGCCGAGCGGAACAGCTGCCCGCCGAGGTAGGTATAAAACGTTGCGGCAGCCGAGGTGCCGGAGCGGTCGTTTTTAATTATCAGCAGCTCGCTGTAGTCCCTGCCGAAAAAATAATCAACGTGCATAAACGAATAAATATCATCGAACTGGCTCACGGGCTTGCTTGCGACATGGCTGATTACCATGCACTTCTTCTCGCCCTGCCCGACCGAATAGCTGAGCAGTATGCTCTCCTCGGCTTCCTCACCGAAAGAGACAAACCCGACGCTTTCTATTTCAATGCCGCGTATCGGAATTTCATACCGTGACTCCCACCTGCCGCTATCGTCTTTATAAAGAAAATTCATAAGGAGCGCACGCTCGACATTTATTCCCGAAATCTCATAAAAAACTATCGCTGCATCTTCATTTTCGCCGTAAATCACAAACGCGCTTCGGTGCTCGCCTGTCCGCGGGTATTTTAAGTTGAAGCCTGTTCCTTTGCTGTCGGCAAGCGCACTGTAAATCGCCTGCTGCTCGTCGGTGAGCCTCGGCGGCGACAGCATGTCCTCAACAGCCCCGAAAGCGCAGCCCGAAAGCATAACGGTAAACAGCAGAGTTAATACGAGCCTCACTTGCTTTCCGCCTTTCTGCGGCTTTTCCGCTGCTGCCTGTCGTGCTTCGTCTTTATCATAGTCAGAATGAATGCCAAAATCGCAATCGTTTCAGCGGCAAAAAGCATATCCGGCGCGATAAACTCCGAGACGGACAACTGCAGATTATACCGCGTAACCGAGGGCGAGCCGAACATAAAAATTATTTTTGCCGTTATTTCCGATACGGCGACAACAGCCGCAAAGAATCCAAAAATACAGGTCTTTACCCGCGTGGTTTTACTTTCGACCCGCATAAACATCCTCCCCGCCGAAAGATAAAAAAGCGCGGCCGCTATTGTAAAAATCAGCATTACAAGCTGCTCTGACATACTGAGAATTATATGATTGCCGAGGAAAATCACCACGAGCCGTATCACATAATATCCCGAAAGTGCCAGAAACGCTATTCCGACAGACGGGAAAGCTCTTTTCTTAAACAACAGGACGCCGCCCGAAAATGTATACGCCGCCGCCCCGAGGAAAACCGTCAGAACCTCCGCGGCACCGAGATTCGGCAGTCCTGTATTTATTGCCGTGTAGACCACTGCAAAAGCGGCAAGCAGCAGCATAATTCCGCAAATTGCGGTGTCGCTGTCGTCGAAATGGCCGAGCTTTTTGGTGAAAAACCGCGTCTTGCGCTTTCTTTCAATTATGCTTAAAGTAATAAGACCTGCTCCAATCACGGCGAGCGCAATGTAGTGCAAAGATTTCAAAGCACCCGCATAATGATAAAAAAAGCCCGTGTTAAAATCAATAACATCGGCGGCAAACTGCACATATCTAATAATAACCGCCGCCACTACAGCCGCGATAAAAAATATTACAAGGAAACTGCTCGGAAATTTCGCTTGATTCATACAACAAGAACTCCTCTAACATATTTAAAGCGGGACAGGCATATTAATTATAGTACATTTCAGCGGACAAGTCAAGGAAAATTGTAAGCGGCACTAACTGAAAATTATGTGAAAAGAAAGATAAATTTTTAAACAAAACGACTGAATCTGGGAAAACGCTGTTTTCATGATTTGTTTGTGAAGAAAGGACTTAATGAAAATATGAAAAATATCATCATTATTCTGCTCATTTTTGCGGTTTTGCTGTTTCTCGTGCCATTTTTGTGGAACTCTGCTTTCCCGGCAAGAGGAGCTTCGCAGGTATCGGAATATGAAGCGCAGAACACTTTCCGCGTCTTTCTCACGGAAAGCGGGGAAATAATCGAAATCGGCGCGGCGGATTACCTCGTCGGCTGCCTTTTTGCGCAGATTCCGCCCGGGTATCACGCAGAAGCGCTAAAAGCTCAGGCCGTCGCCGCGCATACTTACGCGCTTCGCCTCGCTCTTAACAATAAAAGCTTCCCGATGCCGGAAATAAACGGTGCGGATTTTTCAAACAGCAGCGTAACCTGCCAGCCTTTTTTCACCGAAGAGCAGGCACGCGATTATTACGGGATTGAATATGATATTTATCTCGCCAAAATTAAAGAAGCCGCCGAGTACGGCGCAACCCGCGTCATACTTTACGAGAGCGAGCCGATTTATGCTGTGTATCACAGCGTTTCCGCCGGCGCGACCAACACGGCGCGTTATATCTGGGGGCTCGACTTCCCGTACCTTGAGCGCGTTCCGAGCGACTGGTGCAGGGAGTTCACAAGCTTTGTAAATACAAACGAGATTTCAGCCTCGCAGATGCGTGACGTTCTGCTGGGCTTTGACCCTGAAATAATCATGCCGCTCGATTATGCAAGATGGTTCACGGATTATTCCGCCGACAGCATCGGCTACGTCTCGGCGGTCAGCGCAAGGAACCTTACGCTTTCCGGCGGCGACCTCTGGCGGATTCTTAATCTGCGCTCCGCAGCGTTCGAGATTACATATAACGGAAGTGCTTTCGTCGTGACGACATGGGGGCACGGGCACGGCGTGGGGCTCAGCCAGTATGGCGCGGATTACATGGCGCGCCGCGGACATACCTGCGATGATATTTTAAACTATTATTATACAAATATTACTATCGCGGCAATTAATAATGAATAATTGTTGTGTCCGCTTCACGGATATTTTGAAAATTATCGCCGCAAGCAATTCGAAAATTGTTCATTGTCCATTGTTCATTGTCCATTGTCCGTCACCCGACATACGAATAGCTGTAATCCAGCGGATTCCTCGCTTCGCCGTTCACGCGGATTTCAAAGTGCAGGTGAGGTCCCGTCGAAAGCCCCGTCGAGCCGACAAGCCCGAGCACCTGCCCGACCTTAACCTCCTGCCCGACCGAAACCCGCACCGAGCCGAACTGCATATGCGAGTAAAGCGAGGTGTAGCCGCCGCCGTGGTCAACGACCACATACGAGCCGTAGCCGCTTCTCGAGTTGCTTTCGACCGCGACTATAACCGTCCCCGACTGGATTGAGTAGATATTTGCGCCGTTGATTCCGGCGTTTCCTATGTCAATGGCGCGATGCCAGCGGCTCCACCCCGCGTCCCAGCCGAAGCCGCAGGTGATTCGCTGAAACTTCTCATCTACCGGCCAGACAAAGCCGTCGCCCGAATAATTAGGTCTGTTTAAGTTTTGCAGCTCTTTTATGAGCTGCGAAATCATTTTTTCGAGTTCTTCAAGCTCTTCGTTCGTAGCGTTAAACTGCCGGTACATGCCGTCGATTTGCTGTTGCAAAACCGCTGTTTCTCCCGCTAAAACGCGCAGTCTTTCCTGTTCCCCGTCCATTTCACGCTCGAGCTCAGCCATGTCCTCGTTTAGCTTTTCGAGCGCAAGCTCAAGCGCGTCTTTCTCCTGCTCGCAAAGTTCAATATTTGCCTGAAGGCTGAGCTTCAGCTCCTCAAGCTCCTCTATTTCACGCTCCTGCGCCTCAATCGCAGCAAGCAAATCGTTCATGAAGTCGGTGTTTCTTTCCGCTGCTTTCTGCAGAACATCGGCGCGGACAATCATCTCGTAAAAGTCGCCGGAATCAAGCAGAATATCCACCATTCCGAGCGAGCCCGTCATGTAGTTGTTCTTGACGAGCAGTCCGAATTTCTCTAAGTTTTCCTCGTTCTCGGCCTCGAGCAGGGCGATTTTATGCTCACGCAGCTCAATCTCGCGCTCCGCGTCCGAAATACGCTGCTCAAGCGCTTCTATTTCACCCTCCTTTTTGGCGATTGCTTCCTGCTGAAGCACAATGTTGGCGTTAAGTATAGCTATACGCTCGTTTACGGCGGCTATACTCTGCTCAACCAAAACTTCCCTCTGGCGCGATTGATTTCTGTCGCCCTGTGTCGCCGCGATTTCCGCTTCGCGTTCTCTTTGCTCCTCCGCGAGCCTCTCGGCTTTTTGTTCATTGGCTTTGATTTCCGCGTTGATATCCGATTCCGTCCGCCCCGAACTTCCGACCGCCGGCGCAAACGCAAGCATCATGCAGACTGTCATAGCGAGAACCGCAACCCGTATGTACTTTCTCTTTTTCATTTTAATTTCCATTAAATCCTTTCTTCACAAACAAATCATGAAAGTAATTTTTTCCGATTCAATTGTTTTATTTTAAGCCTTTCATTTTCATTTTTGTATTAAATAAAAATGAAAAGTTCCGTTTCGCCGTTTTAGTGCAATTTGCTTTTATGTTTTAACTTCTCATCAAATATTGCTATCCGGATAAACGCAGTTCGCCCCTACTTTTTTCTGTCTATTGAAAATAATATATCCTCGATATTATACCGTGCGTTCTCAACCTCGGGGTCGTCCTCGCGCAGCAGCCGGTCAAGGCTCGGAATTGAAGTCGCCTGCGATGATGCGCGCCCTGTCTGTGCGGGCTTTTTAGGGGTATAGCGCCTGACATTTTCAACCGCTCCCGCAGACACGGGAGCCGTCTTTATTTCCTTCAGCTGCCCGGCTTCATAAGCTGAGGAGCTGTTGCCTGCGGCGCTTCCCGCCGGTGTGACCGTTACCACTTCATCCGTCTTGTCAAAAGAAAATCGGTCGGTTATGCGCCCTGTATTTTCAGGCGTTTTACGTGCGTTTATCTCGGCGATTGCCTGGTTCAGACGCTTCTGTGACAACGGCGCAGTTCTGTGTACCGGGGGCGGATTTGGTTTTCCGATACTGATTGATTTTGATGCCGGCTGCTTGAAAAGCGGGAATTCTTCTTCATCTGCGAAGCCGGCGTCTTTCTCTGCGATTTCCGCAAGCATTCTGCCATAGTCGTCTTCGGTGCTGTCGTCGGGTTTTTCTTCATTAAATGCGGTTCTGCCCGAAATTTTCTGCCGCGGAACATAGGTCGGGATTTCGTTCTGCTTCTTTACGGGTTTTATTTCGTCGCTGCCGCGGAAAACCCTGAAAATAGCCTTAGAGGCTTCAAAAATTAATATAATCATGCACGGGATTACAGCTATTGCCATTACGCCAGTCGGCGATTTTGCGAAACCGATAACCATGCCGAGGAAGTCGCTGTACTGCGTGGCGCGCCCGACAATCTGACTCCCTGTCAGCGTTATTTCCGCGCCGCTTTCGCCAATCGCCTCAAACCTGTAAACGTTGTCGCTCTCTCCGACCGATTCGATTTCAGCAAGCCCCGTCTTGTTATTTCCCTGCCCGCTAAAAACCACGATGTCGCCCGGGTGGATTTCGTTAAATGGCACGGACTGCGTGAAAAGCGCTGTGCCCGGCTTCAAAAAGTCCACGGTATCGGTTTTGACTATATAAACGTTGCTCCCGAAAAGGCTCGGCGCGTCCCCGCCGAACGAGAATACGAGCGACACAGTCAGCATAAACAAAGTAAAAACAGCAAGGAAGCCGCAAAGCATGCGAATCAGCAGTTCAGCTGGTTTTCTTTTAAGTTCGATGGCTATTTCCTCCTTGCTTTAAAATTCTTTATTGACAAATCAAAAAATTTATAGTAAAATGTATTTTGCGTATATTATAGCATGGTTTTACTTTTTATGCAATAACAATTTTTGCTGGGATAGCTCAGTTGGTAGAGCAGCTGATTCGTAATCAGCAGGTCGTCGGTTCGAGTCCGATTCTCAGCTTACAAACAATTAATAATACACAATTTTAGTGTCCGCTTTGCGGACATTTTCATTAAGTCCTTTTTAACTAACGCGACACGAAAGTATCGTTTTCCCCGTTTTAACAGTAATTATTTTTAATATATCCGCAGCAGGCGGCTCAATAATTGTTCATTGTTCACTGTGAGCTGCCAATTGTTTTCTGTACTCCGTCGGCGTTATTTTATTAGTGAACTTAAAGACGCGGTTAAACGTCGCTATGCTCTGAAAGCCGGATTCAAGCGCGATTTCGGTAATAGGAACCTCCGAGTTCGCAAGCATCGATTCCGCCACCCGAACCCTCACCTGCGTCAGATACTCGTAGAAAGAAACACCCGCGAACTGCTTGAACCAGCGGGTAAAATGAAACTTGCTGAAGCCCGCTATTTTCGCGACATACTCAAGCGGCAAATCATCCCTGTAATGCTGGTTTATGTATTCGATGCAGCGGTTAAAATTAACAATGTGCACCTTTCTTTTCATGAGCTGGTCGGAGAAAACGCCGGGGAATTCCTCCTTCTGCTTGCGCGCCATAAAGACGGCGGCATTGACAATTTTCGCGGTCACGCTCGCCTCATAATATTCCTGTTTTTCTTTATATTCGCCGAGCGCTTCGAGCAGAAGCGGCTTTAAAACCCCGTGCAGCTCCGCCGTGCTTTCAATACCGGGCGTTATCAGCCACGGCTTGAAGAAAATAAACGACGCGCCTCCCAGCCCCTTGACAGATTTTAACAGTGTCAGGTCGAACTGCAGGATTATCCGTTCACCGCCGGCTTTCGGCGCATGAATTTCGTGCATATCGCCGGTCGGTATTACAATTATATCATACTCTTCAAGGTGATAAACAGTCTCGCCAATTATTACATCATAGCAGCCTGCAATCGGCATTATTATTTCAGCCGCGCTGTGCCAGTGTTTGGGGTAGTTCTCGGTTGTTGTGTTGTGATGCATTATAAAGAGCGACTGTTCTTCATAATCAATTGTTTCAAGAGTTCCCTCAAGCTTTTTTATCATAAGCGTTCTGCTTTCTCTATATTAATAATATTAGGGTATGTCTATATAATACCTTACTGAGCAAAAATTGTCAAGCACTTCGCGATTATTGCGTTATGGTAAATTTTTAATTATTGCGGAATATTTATTTCGCAAATTTTAGCAATATATGATTAGTGAGAAACAAAATTAGAGTGTATAATATAAATTAACTGTATTTTTTACAGAAAGCTCTTTTTGAGTTTCCACATTTGAAACGGGGAAACTCAAGGCAAATTTTTCTGTATTTTTATGATGAGGTTCGATTTTATGTATCAAGACCCTGCTAAGAAAAAATATACAACCATAGGAGTCATCGCGGCTTTGCTTGTCGTGATGGTTGTTTTTATACTAACAAGAGGAGATGTGGGCAGCTATTACCACAAATATGCCGGTTACGATATGACCTCGCCGCCTTCGAGCCGCGGAAATACATACTTCCATTTCTTAGACGCACATGAAAATACCTCTTTACCCGGCACGGGCGTTGCCATCGACATTGCCGCCTTTAACGAGGAAACGGCAATAGGCGTTGCCGTGGTCGAAAACTACGAGGGGGCGGGCGCAGCGCTTGTAACCACCGAATACAGCTTCGTGGAGTACGAAGTCGTCGTCCCTGAAGCGGGACTGTATAACCTCAGGTTTAATTATTTTCCCATCGCTTCCCGCGGGATTGATATTGAGCGCGCTGTTTACATCAACGGCGAGATTCCTTTCCTCGGGGCAGACCTTATTACCTTTTACAGAATCTGGGGCGATGCGCCCGGCGGCATCAAGCGCGACAACCAGGGAAATGAAATCCGCCCGAGCCAAATCGAATACCCGAAATGGGAATCCGCGTTTTTCACGGACAGCCAAGGATACTTCACCGAGCCCTACCGCTTCTATTTTGAGGCGGGCGTGAACACGATTACCCTGCGCGCCATAAACGAGCCGGTCGCCATTAAAAACTTCGAGCTCGTTCCCATACGCGAGCTGCCCCCTTACAATGAATACCTCGCCGGCTACGATTTATCGCAGTTTACAGGAGGCATGAGCGCTCCTTTTATAAGACAGGGCGAGGATTCTTCGCTTCGCTCATCACCGTCTCTTTTCCCGTATTTTGACACATCGTCCGCCACCACCGAACCGTACAGTGTGACCACGATTGTGCTTAACGCAATCGGCGGCGAGCGCTGGCGCGTGCCCGGGCAATGGATTGAATGGGAAGTTGAAGTGCCCGAGGACGGGCTCTATACCTTTTCTTTTAAGGCTCGGCAGAATTCCAACCGCGGAATAGTTTCCAACCGTGCGCTGTTCATTAACGGGCAGATTCCCTGCGCAGAGGTGGCGGCTATTCCTTTTTACTTTAACAATTCGTGGCAGCTTGTGACGCCGGCGGACGACGACGGCAACGAGCTTTACTTCCCGCTTGAAGCCGGCACACACACCATAAGATTACAAGTTACGCTCGGCGACCTCTCCGGGATACTCGCGCAGCTTGAGGAAAGCATTTTCCGCCTAAACGCTATTTACAGGCAGATTCTCGTGCTTACGGGACCTGAGCCCGACCCGCGGCGCGACTACCGCATAGACGAGTTTTACCCCGATATAATGGATAAAATCGCGTTTGAAGCGCGCTACTTATACAAGCTCATGGACGAAATCATCGCCTACTCGGGGCAGATGAGCCCCGAAATTGCCGCGCTGCAGACAATGGCGTCGCAGCTTGAGCGGTTCGTAGACAAACCGCATAATATCCCGCGCGGCGTAATTGTCTTCAAGGATAATATCGCCGCTGTCGGAACGTCGCTTGTCAGCCTTAACGCATCGCCGCTCGACATCGACTGGATTGCCGTGACCGATAAAAACAGCCCGCCACCTATAGTCAAGGAAACTTTCTTCCAGTCCGCAGTGCATGAGGTCCGTTCGTTCCTTGCCACTTTCTTTATTGATTATAATAACTTAGGCAACGTATACGACGGCAGCGATGTAACAGAGGTTTGGATATTCAGCGGACGCGACCAGAGTATCGTCCTCAAAGCGATGATTGACGAAACTTATACGCCCAATACCAATAATTTTGTTAACTTAAAATTAGTTGCTATGGACGCGCTCATGCCCGCCGTCGTTGCGGGAACGGGTCCCGACGTCGCGCTGACCGTCAACAATAACGACCCCGTGAACTATGCTTTCCGTAATGCCGCCGCCGACCTTACCCGTTTCGCGGGGTTCAACGAAGTCGCGAGCGAATACCACGAAAGCGCGTTTGTGCCTTTTACGTACAGAGGCGGGATTTTCGGTATGCCGCAGACGCAAATCTTCGGCGTAATGTACTACCGCACCGACATTCTTGCGGAGGTGGGGCTTTCCCCGCCCAACACCTGGGACGAGGTCATTGCCGCTTTCCCCGTGCTGCAGAACAAAAACCTCAGCATCGGGATTCCGTCGGTCGAACGCAGGATAGGCGAACAAATTATACCCGACCTTTCTAACTTCTTCTCGCAGCTGTTGCAGCGCGGCGGCGCGCTCTACACCCCGGACGGCTCGCGCTCCCTGTTCGACAGCGAGCAGGCGGTGTCTGCATTTGACGCTTACACCAAGTTCTTCACACATTATAAAGCTCCCCTGCACTACAACTTCGCCAACCGCTTCCGCTCAGGCGAAATGCCGCTGGGCTTCGCGGATTACGATTTGTTTAACGTGCTGCAGGTTTTTGCACCGGAAATCAGAGGGCTTTGGCAGTTTGACCTGCTCCCGGGCACGCTTAAAGTTGATACGCCCTGCCGCGGCCATGATTGCTGTCTTGATGAATCCTGCCTTGTCTTTACCGCGGAAATGTGGGTCTGCTGCTGTAAAATTGACAGGTCTACTGCCAGCTGGGGGCAGGCCTCGATGATTCTCAGTAACGCGAAAGACCCTGCAAAGGCATGGGAGTTCATGCGCTGGTGGGCGGGCTCGGATACGCAGCTGACATTCGGACGCGAGCTTGAAGCGATTATGGGCACGGCGGCGCGCTATCAGACGGCAAACCAGGTTGCTTTCCGTCAGCTCGGCTGGAACGCCCGCGACAACGCAACGCTCGAGGCGCAGTGGGACTGGGTCGTCGGCATACCGGAGGTTCCCGGAGGTTATTATGCGGGACGGCATATAGTCAACGCCGTGCGCAGAGTTATCAATGACTCGGTGGATATGCGGGAAACCCTGCTTGAATACACCCGTCAAATCAACGACGAGCTCACGCGCAAGCGCCGGGAATTCGGCTTGAATACAACGGCAGATTAATTAAGGGGAGACTGTTGCTTTCACTCCCCGCCCGTGAAGAAAGGGCTTAATGAAAAGGTTGGAAATACGAATTACCGAATCGGGGAAACTGTTGCTTTCATTTCCCGCCCGTGAAGAAAGGGCTTAATGAAAGGGTTGGAAATACGAATTACCGAATCGGGGAAACTGTTGCTTTCATTCCCCGCCCGTGAAGAAAGGACTTATTGAAAATATGGAAAACAGCCGCGCAATGACCCTCAAGGAACGATGGGAATGGTTCCGTTACGATATAAAAATGAGCAGAACCTATTATCTGTTCCTGCTCCCCTATGCGTTAGTTTTTATAACGTTCTTCATCCTGCCGGTCGCGATTTCCATCTGGTACAGCTTTACTTATTATAATATATTTGAACCGGCGAAATTCGTCGGGCTGCAGAACTACACTAACCTGCTGCTCGGCGACGACGTGTTCCTCAAAGCCGTTACCAACACGCTGCTCATGGCGGTTATAACGGGTCCTGTAGGCTATTTGATGGCGTTCATTTTTGCATGGTTTATTCACGGGCTGCCGAGGTTTCTGCGCGCTTTCGCAGTGCTTATTTTCTACGCGCCCACGATTTCCGGAAACGTTTTCATGATTTGGTCGCTTATATTCAGCGGCGACCAGTACGGGTACATTAACGCCATGGGACGCAACATGGGCCTCATCAGCGGACAGCCCAAATACTTCCTCACCGACCCCACGTTCATGATGCCTGTTATTTTAATAGTCATATTATGGATGAGCCTCGGTAACGGCTTCTTATCATTCGTTGCGGGGCTGCACACGATTGACCGCTCACAGTATGAGGCGGGGTATATCGACGGCATACGCAACCGCTGGCAGGAGCTGTGGTTCATCACGCTGCCCAATATGAAAGGTATGCTTTTATTCGGTGCGGTAATGGCGATTACGCAGTCGTTCAGCGTGGCTGACGTAACGCGGGAGCTCTGCGGCTTCCCCAGTACCGACTACGCCGTACATACGATTGTAAATCACTTGGTTGACTACGGCTCGCTGCGCTTCGATATGGGCTACGCCTCCGCAATCGCCACAATACTGTTCCTTATTATGATTATCTGCAATAAGTACATTCAAAAGGGCATTAACCGCATAGGAAAGTAGCACAATGTTTGTAATTAGAACTATTGAACCGGGGAAAACGATACTAACAATTTCCTGTTCTGAAGAAAGGGCTTATTGAAAAAATGTTTGAAATAAAAACTATTGAATCGGGGAAAACGATACTAACAATTTCCTGTTCTGAAGAAAGGACTTATTGAAAATATGAAAACCGGAATTCGGCAAACCCGTTCAATCGGCGGAAACATAGTTGTATATTTAGTGCTGATTTTATTCGGGGCGTTCTTCGCTTTCCCGCTTGTGTTCGCGATTAATAACGCGTTCAAGCCTCTGAACGAAATCTTCCTGTTCCCGCCGAGGCTTTTTGTGCAGCAGCCGACAATGGATAACTTCTACGACCTCTTCACGATTATGAGCAGGTCGAGGATTACTTTCTCCCGTTACATATTCAACACCGTGTTCATTACAGCGGCGGGCACTTTCGCGCATATCATCGTCGCTTCGATGGGCGCGTATGTGGTATCGAAGTACAAATTCCCCGGCAGCAGGCTTTTCTTTAAGGTTGTAATTATTACGCTCCTCTTCTCTCCGCACGTTACCGCAATCCCGAACTTTTTGATTATGAACCGGCTCACCTGGGTTGACACCTACCTTGCGGTAATAGTTCCCGCAATCGCTATGCCGATTGGATTCTTTTTGCTCAAGCAGTTCATGGATACGGTTCCGATGACGCTTATTGAGGCGGCGAAAATAGACGGCGCAAAGGAGCTTTCTATTTTCTGGCGCATAGTTATGCCGACAATAAAACCCGCATGGCTTACCGTTATGGTGTTCTCGGTTCAGAACCTGTGGAACGCCCGCGCCACCAACTTCATCTTCTCGGAGGAGTTGAAAACCCTGCCGTACGCGCTGGGGCAAATCATCGGCGGCGGCGTACAGAGGGCGGGCGTGGGAGCCGCGGTCACGATGTTTATAATGATTGTGCCGCTTGTTGTTTTCATCAGTGCGCAGAGCAATATTATCGAAACAATGGCAAACTCCGGTATTAAGGAATGACGAACAATTGACAATTAACAATGTACAATTGACAATGAGGTGGTTATTTTAATGAAGATAAAATTTATAGTTATACTAATGCTTATTTTTGCATTTTTAACCGCGTTGCCCGTATCGGCAATCGGCACGGATACGGGCGCGGGGCCCTCCAACTATACATACAATTACACCTTCTGGGGTGAAGAAGTCGCCATGCCTGACCCTTATTACGTTTCCGCGCAGCTCACAGGGAACGACTTCGGAATCGGTAACTTCTTAAATCCGCAGGGGCTCTATATCCGCGGCAACCGCATTTATGTCTGCGATACCGACAATAACCGTATCGTGCTGCTCGAATATGATGAGTCTGCCGATTCATACAGCTTAGTTAAAGTTGTTGAATACGTTGTGATTAACGGTCAGCCGAGCCCGCTTAACAAGCCTCACGATTTGTTTGAAAACCGCAACGGCGAGATTTTTATCGCCGACACCGACAATAACCGTGTGCTCCGCCTTGACCGCGACTGGAATTACATTAACTCCATAATAAAACCTGAAGACAAAAGCTATGACCAGAGCATTGATTTTCTTCCCATGAAGCTCGTCGTGGACCACTCAAACCGCGTCTTTATTCAGGCTCGCCACATCAACAAGGGGCTCATGGAATACAACATCGACGGTACTTTTAACGGTTTCATGGGCGCGTCGCAGGTTCAGGTCAGCCTTTACGACTACTTCTGGAAGATGATTTCCACCGCTGCCCAGCGTTCGCAGATGGAACTTTTTGTGCCGACCGAGTATAATAACGTCGCTCTCGACCATGAGGGGTTCGTTTATGCAACGCTCAGCACATTTACCGGCAACCCGTTTGAAGCCGACCCTATTCGCCGGCTTAACGCCGTAGGTACGGATATATTAATCCGCAACGGCATGTTCGGTCTTGCGGAGCCTGCCGGAGACTGGTTCTGGGGGAATCTGGGCGGCGTTTCGGGCCCGTCGAGGTTTGTCGACGTGGTTACGTTTGAAAACGACGGCTACATCTGCTTAGACCGCAACAGAGGGCGTCTTTTCGCCTATGACTTCCAAGGCAACATGCTCTACGTCTTCGGCGGACGCGGTAACATGGAGGGGCGCTTCCAGGACCCGATTGCGATTGACAGGATGGGGACTTCCCTCTTCGTGCTTGATGCGCGCACGGCGGTCGTTACCCGCTTCAATCTTACTCAGTACGGCAGCTATATTGACCAGGCAATCAACTATTATTATGCCGGACGCTATGATGAGTCCGCCGCAATGTGGGACGAGGTTCTGAAGCTGAACGGCAACTATGAGCTCGCTTACATAGGCAAAGGCAGAGCCGCACTGAGAAACGAACAGTACCGGGACGCCATGAAGTATTACGAGGCAAAGCACGACCGGGAGAGCTACGGAAAAGCATTCCAGCTTTACCGTAAGGAATGGATAGAAGCGAACATAACAACAATTGTTGTTATATTGATTTCGCTGTGGGTTGTTACAAGAGCGCTTAGAATCTTATTTAAATTCCGTAAAAGAAGAAAGGGGGGCGCATGATGACTTTTGCCTCTCTGAAACAGAAAGATACATACAAAAGGCTCGGGGCTGAGCTGCGGTATTCGCTTTACTGCATATTCCATCCGGCGGACGGCTTCTGGTGTCTTACCCGCGAGAATAAAGCGAGCGTCGCCTCCGCCAATATCATGCTCGCACTTTACGCAATCATCGAGGTTTTAAGGCTCACGCTTACTAAGTTCCATGTTCTGCGCGAATATGTAAACGTGGAGTATTTCAACGCGCTGTACGCAATCGGCTCGATTATACTGCCGATTGTGCTTTGGAGCGTTGCCAACTGGTCTTTCACCACGCTTATGAACGGCAAGGGCAGGCTGTCCGACGTTTACATCGCAACCGTCTACGCGTTCACCCCTGCAATAATCTGCAACGCAGCCGGCATCGTCATAAGCCAGTTTATATCCTACGACGAACGCGCGCTCTACCAAACCATGCTTGTGATTTCGATGATATGGTCGGTCATGCTCGTGCTTGTGGCTATGATGCAAATTCACGACTACACCATGCTCAAAGCGGTCGGCTCCAGTATCCTCTCGATTTTCGGAATCGGGTTTATGCTGTTCATATTTATGCTTTTCTTTAGTCTTATCAGCGATTCGGTTATGTATTTTATCAGTCTTGTCAGGGAAATAACGTTCAGATTATATTAATTGGAGTTATAAAGTTTGAAAGCAAAAATAATTAAATCCGGGAAAACGATGTTTTCATAATTTGTTTGTGAAGAAAGGACTTAATGAAAATATTTATGAAAAGAATTTTGTCTGCGGCATTGGCGCTTATATTCATAACGCTTATTTTTGCCGCCTGCGCGCCATCCGGCAGCGGCGATATGCACATAGAAATCCGCTCGTTCCCGCTGGATTACGGCGGGCCGGATAAATATGTTTTTGAGAATGAGTTTTTAAAGCTGTCGTTCGACCCGCGCACGACCCTCTTTGTCATCGACGACAAGCTTACCGGCGCCGAGTGGACTTCGGGTCCCGCCGACGCGGCGGCAAGCGCGGTGGGTCTTACGCAGAGCGTAATGCAGTCGCTGCTCGTGGTGAACTATTCCACCATAGAGGGTAACACGACGCTGCTCGACAGCCATGACTTCTCGGTCATGAAAGAATTCTACGAATATGAGATTCTTCAGGATGAAAACGGCAAAGACAACGGCTTCGCCGTGCATTTTACAATCGGCAACATAGAGCGCGTTTACCATGTTCCGAAGGCCGTGCCCGACTGGAGAATGAAAGAAATCACTGCCGATATGCCCGCCGACGTTGTTAACAGGCTGCGGAATGTTTTTTACAGGGTTTACGATATAAACAGGCTCGGCTCACACGACAACAGAGAAGAGCTGATAGCACTGTATTCAAACGAGGACTGCACGCCCGAGCGTCCGCTGAATCTCGAAAACACCCAAATCTGGGTAATGAGCCCGGACCTGCGCCGCTTCCTCAAGGAGCAGGCTGAGGAATTGTTCGGGGAGTACGGCTACACGCCGCAGGATTATTATAACGACCTTGAGTTTTATGAGCGTGATATTCAGGTAACCGAGCCTGTCTTTAATATTTCGATATATGTTGAGCTTGACGACTACGGCTTTAATGTACGGGTTCCTTACGACAAAATTCAATACAGGGGCGAATACCCGCCCATCGACCTGCGCGTTCTGCCTTTCTTCGGAGCGGGCGGACCGGATGATGAGGGTTATATGCTTGTCCCCGACGGAAGCGGGGCGCTCATCAGCTTCAACAACGGTAAAAGCAATCAAAGCCCGTACAGCAACAGGGTTTTCGGATGGGATGAGGCTATTTACCGCGAAGCTATTATCCTTGACCCCAAGGCGCACTTCCCTGTCTTCGGGATTGAAAATAACGGTAATACAATGCTCTGCATAATCGAGGAGGGCGCGTCCTACGCCACTATCAGAGCCGGTGTTTCCGGCATGGCGGACAGCGGAACATATAATAATGTTTTCGCCGATTATACGCTAATCAGCAGGGAAAAGCTCGAGATTTCCGGCAAGTCCGCGACCGACGTCTGGATGTTCCAGCGCTCGCTGCCGGAGGGCGAGAGCATTGTTCAGAGATATATGTTCTGCAGCAGGAACGGCTATATGGGCATGGCTGAAAGGTACCGCGAGTATCTCATGGAGCAGTACCCGCATCTTGAAAAAGCGGAAGTATCAGCAGTGCCCGTGGCTGTTGAAATAATCGGCTCGGTTACTAAAAACCAGCACGTGCTCGGCGTTCCCGTTGAAAGGCCGTACCCGCTGACTACCTATAACCAGATGGCGGATATAGTCCGCGATTTGAACAGCAGGAGCTTCGGCGAGGTGGACTACAGGCTTGTGGGCTGGTTTAACAAGAGCATACTGCACGAGATTCCGACGAGCGTAAACCTTATTTCCCGCCTTGGAAGCACCCGCGATTTCAAGAGCTTAATAAACACGGTAAGCGAGTATGATTCCAATGTTTTCCTTGAAGCAGACTTCCTTTTCCTGCGTCAGAACAAACCCTTCAACGGCTTTAATCTCAACCGTGACGGCTCGCGGTACATAAACCGCAAGCGCATCGAAACTTATCCGTACAGTTTCATTTGGTACGGTCAGATGGACTGGTGGGGAGCTAAAGCTAATATGGCGCGCCCCGAATATATGATGGGTCTGATTGACGGCTTCATGACAAGGATTTCGGACTTCGGCGCGGAAAACGTCGCTTTCCGCACAATCGGCAATAACCTGGCGGGCGATTATAACGAGAAGCGCTTCGTCAGCCGCGAGAGCGCGATGAACACGCAGGTTGAGAAGCTGCAAGAGCTGTATGCGGCAGGTAATCGCATGATGATTCAAAGCGGGTATTCCTACGCTGCGCCTTACGCAAGCTTTATAACCGACTTTCCGCTTTCGTGGCAGGGCTTCGGGATTTTAGACGAGGAGATTCCTTTCTATCAAATCGTTCTGCACGGGCTCGTTCCCTATGCCGGACGCCCGATGAACCTGGCTGAAAACTTTGAGATGAACATACTGAGGAGCGTTGAATCCGGAGCGGGACTGCACTTCGCTTTCATGGACGAAAGCCCCATCGAGCTTCAAACCTCCAAGTTCCCCACTTTCTACGCCAACCAGTATTCAATGTGGGCTGACACCGCCGAAGCTCTGCACAGGGAATTCACCGAGCAGGTGGGCGATATATATAATCAGTTCATCACTGATTATATAATCCTTTCAAACGGCGTAAGCCTCACCGAATATGAAAACGGCGTGCAGGTGATTGTGAACAAGTCCAGCGCCCCTTTCACATATGACGGATATATTATAGAAGCGAAAAAGTATTTGGTGTTAAGGGGGGAACGTTAAGTGGCAGAGCTGATTAATGAAAAAAAACAGAAGAAGCGTAACTTCTTAGCTCAAAAATATCATGACTTTACTTTCGCGACAAAGAATGCAATCGCGGGCTACCTCTTTATCTCGCCTTTCATTTTAGGGTTTTTAGTTTTCATGTTCCTGCCGATACTCGAGTCGCTGCGGATGGTTTTCAGCAGTGTCGTGCCCGATTTGGAGCAGAGCAGATATGTTATGACTTTCACGGGGCTCGAAAACCTGCACCGCGTATTCTTCGACGACCCCGAATTTACCCGTCTGCTCACGGAAGAGCTGCTCAAAATGGCGTTCAACGTGCCTGCGACTATCGTGTTTGCGTTCTTCGTTGCGCTTATAATCAATCAGAAATTCAAGGGCAGAAGTATTGTTCGCTCAGTGTTTTTCCTGCCGGTTATTCTTTCGGCGGGCGTCATGCTCGGGCTGGAAACAAGCTCCGGCCTGCTCAGCGAATACCGCGATTTAATCCAGGAGAGCAACGCGCTTTCCACCGGAATCACCGGCGTGCTTGAGGAACTGCTCCTTTCTGGCGGAATGATGGACGAATTTCTTTTCTATGTTTTACATATTGTAAATCAAATTTATAACATCGCGCTTGTTTCGGGCATGCAAATCATTATCTTCCTCTCCGGTTTGCAGACGATTTCACCCAGCATGTTCGAGGCTTCTAAAATCGAGGGCGCGACCGCGTGGGAGAGCTTCTGGAAGATTACGTTCCCGATGATTAGCTCGCTGATTCTTGTAAACGTGGTGTACTCGGTAATAGACTACTTCGTAAGCTCGGATAACTCGGTCATGCTGAAAGTTACAACCGAAATCAGCAGAATGGACTACGGTTTCAGCTCGGCTATGGCATGGGCATACTTCCTGATTGTAATTTCCTTAGTCGGCGTCATTGCGGGAATAATTTCAAAGAGGGTTTACTACTATGAATAACGAAGAAAAACTTGCCTTTATGATGAGCAATAAATATAAGCCGCCCAAGCGGGACTTCAAGTCCCTGCTTAAAAGGAACCGTGAATCCGGCGGCTATCTCTTTAAGAAAAATGTCGGGCACTGGGTGTTTGTAGTGCTTCGCGGCCTGCTTTTATTCGGGCTTTGCTTTCTTATTCTGCAGCCCCTGCTCAACAAGCTCTCCCTGAGCTTCATGAGCGAGCGGGACTTG
This sequence comes from Oscillospiraceae bacterium, assembly GCA_009783695.1. Lineage (GTDB taxonomy): Bacteria > Bacillota > Clostridia > Oscillospirales > Ruminococcaceae > Ruminiclostridium_E. Next base: position 658 of record WRCY01000015.1, on the reverse strand, counting down.
TTCGACTCGACCGTAATTAATATCCCGCGCGAGTTCACGCTGGGAAACTACGAGCTCACCGCGACGCTCCTTGACTTCTTCCCGTCCCTGCTTAAAACCTTTCTGATGGCGCTCGCCGTCGGGATTTTGCAGGTTGCCTCCTGTACTTTTGTAGGCTACGGCTTTGCAAGGTTCCAGTTCCCGCTAAAGAAGCTCTGGTTTACGTTCGTAATGTTTTTAATCCTTATTCCTCCGCAGACGATACTGTCCTCGCTTTATCTGCACTTTGCTATGTTCGATATTTTCGGGATATTCCGGCTTACCGCCGGCGCTCCGCTTAATCTGATTGACAGCCCCGTTCCTTATCTCATGATGAGCATGACCTGCATGGGACTTAAAAACGGGCTTTACATCTATATGCTGCGCCAGTATTTCCGCGGCGTACCGAAGGAGCTTGAAGAAGCCGCTTACGTTGACGGCTGCGGAAAGCTTAAGACTTTCTTCCGTATAATGCTGCCCGACGCAAGAGCGATTATTACCTCCTGTTTTCTGTTCTCGTTCGTGTGGCAGTGGACGGATTCGCTGTTTACCAACATGTTCCTGCGAAGCATGAATCTTTTGTCAACCTCGGTACAGTCCATACCGCTTACCCTGCAGTCTTATTATCAGAATCAGTTCG
>WRCY01000014.1 GCA_009783695.1 Oscillospiraceae bacterium | reverse complement strand
GCATATTTACGGCAGGATGCTTTGAAAGCGACGGCGGCGGCTTTGTGTTTAAGTACGACATTCCGTCAAACCCGCATACGCTTGACCCGCAGACCGCAAACTGCCGCGTTTCCGCGCTGCTGATTGCAAACTTGTATGACGGGCTTCTGCGTATTGAAACCGGCGGCAGAATAACTGCAAACGTCGCTGCGGAATATATTGTTTCTGAAGACGGCCTGACTTACACATTCTTGCTGCGCGACGACGTTTATTGGTACTATGACGGCGACTATTCCGTACGGTGTACGGCTTATGACTTTGTTTTTGCGTTCCGGCGTCTGTTCAATCCTGCGATTAAATCAGAAAACGCGCATCAGTTCTACAGCATAAAAAACTCGCGCGAAGTTCACAACGGAGAAATCCCGTATCCTGACGCAGTGGGCGTTGAAGCTATGGGCGAGTTTGAGCTTGTAATCACGCTCGAGCATCCGAACCCGCTGCTGCCCTTGCTGCTTACAACAACACCCGCAATGCCGTGCAGCGAGGAGCTTTTTGAAAAGACAGCGGGGCGTTACGGGTTAAATGCGAACAGCATACCGTCCAACGGCGCGTTTTATATAACACACTGGAACTATGACCCGTTCAGCCGCAGCAGCGAGAATAACATCATAATAATGCGCCGCAATGAGAAGAATAGCGAAACGAGCGCAGTTTATCCCCGCGGGCTTAACTTCTTTATAAATTATGAAGACCCGCTCGGGCATTTCACGGAGGGAACGACACATTCGTTGATTGCGGAGGGAGCGGCGGCGGAAGCTTTAATGGCACGGGATTATCCTTACGACGCATATGAAAACTCGGTTTGGGGGATTACGTTTAATACAGGAGGTATTTTCAGGCATGCCGATTTACGTACTGCGCTTGCGGCAGGTTTCGACCGCAATGAAATTAGTGTCAGTGACTTCGGCTTCCGTGAAGCCCGCGAAATCATACCTGTTTTTACGAACATTGCGGGGCTGCCGTATTACACGGCGAGGGCTGAAATGCATGGTTCACCGTATATTAAATTTGACCCCGATGAAGCTTTGGCCTCTTATGAACGCGGCAGGATTTCCGCAGGGCATGATAATCTGACGGGGCTCCGCGTGATTATTCCGGCGGGTGAGGAAAGCGCGGTTTTCGGATATTTAAGCAGGATTTTACAGGAATGGCAGAAGAATCTCGGCTTCTTCTGCACTATTGAAACGCTTTCGGCGGGTGAATTCGACCGTGCGCTCGGCAGTGGCGGCTACGATATTGCAATGATGAAGCTCACAGGCGAGTATAACAGCCCTGATGCCTATTTGGGCAGGTTCACGCTCGGCAGCGATTTCAACCGGCTTTTGGAGGAGGCGGGGCGCACTGCGAATATATCAGAAGCCGCATGGCTTTACGAGCAGGCGGAGGAAACGCTGCTAACGCAGGCGGTTTTCATTCCCGTATGCTTCCAGACAGAGATGTTTTTCTATGATAAAAGGAGCGAAGGCTTGATTTATAACCCATTCACGGGGGCGGTAATATTTAGGGAGGGGAAGTATTTTTAAGTAATAAAAGCTGTTGACAAGACAACAGATTCATGTTATAATGAAATCACGTATCAAAACGCAAAGCGTTTGGCATCCGCTTTGCGGATGGTTTCGGCAAAGCCGAAACGGTGATTTTATTTCAACAATAATTAAGCGCGTTCGCGCCGTCGGCGGTTTTACCGCCGCAATTGCCGCAGGCGATTGGAATTATGTTATAATGAATACAGTTGTAGTTTATATAAAGGGGAATTGGTTAAATGAGAGTATTGTCACAATCGGAAATAGATAATATATTAGCAGAACTTTTGGCCAATCCGTCAGTTTTACCCGACGGAGAAGCGGAGCAAGGGAAAACCGATAAAAATGAAATTAATAAAGCCGTTAATTCGTAAGGCAAACTATTATGAAACCGACCAGATGGGAATCATTCACCACTCTAACTATATCCGATGGTTTGAGGAAGCACGTGTTGATTTCATGGAGCAGGTGGGCTTCGGGTATGATAAGTCGGTGTTAAAAGGCATCGACTTCGCTTTGACGGGGCTCTCCTGCGAATATAAGTCCATGGTGCGTTTCGGGGAAACCGTGCAGATAAAAGCAAGCATAACCGCACTCACAAACGCGCGCATGTACGTTACTTATGAGGTCCGGGATTATAAAACCGGCGAACTTCACACAACAGGGGAAACGCGGCATTGCTTTTGGGACTCGGAGAGGAAACGCCCCGTGTCGCTTAAAAAGGCACTGCCGGAGCTATATAATTTATTCAAAAACACAATGGTATAAGCGAAAGGAGCAGTAAGATGGCTTATGAAACAAAGGTAATATTAACTTTATTAGCTGAAAGGACTGCAAACGCGGAAACAGTCAAAGAAGTTTATGAAGTTATCAGAATAGCCGCGACTGTAGAAGGGATGCAGCTACCCCCTATGGAGGAACTTAGAAATAAAAATAAATCGGGCGAGGGTTAACCCCTCGCCCTCTTATTTTAATGCCTCTCCCTAACCTTTATATGCACGTCACGAAGCTGCTGCTCCGTCACCTCCAACGGCGCGCCGAGCAGTAAATCCTGCGCGTTGCCGTTGAGGGGGAACGCGATAACCTCCCGCACGCTGTCCTCGCCGAGCATAAGCATGAGAAGCCTGTCCACGCCGTAAGCCATGCCCGCGTGCGGAGGCGCTCCGAACTTGAACGCGCCGTAGAGCGCGCCGAAACGGCTCTTTAGGTCTTCTTCAGTGTAACCCGATATTTCAAAAGCTTTGACCATGATTTCGTTGCTGTGGTTACGTACCGCACCGGAAGCGAGCTCCACGCCGTTAATCACCACGTCGTACTGGTAAGCGAGTACTTTAAACGGGTCGCCGGAGAGAGTTTCAAGCCCGCCCTGCGGCATCGAGAACGGATTGTGAGAAAACATGGGCTTGCCGTGCTCGTCCTCCTCGTACATAGGGAAGTCATAAATCCAACAGATTTCAAAACGTTTACTGTCAATAAGTTCAAGCCGATTACCGAGTTCAACTCGAATCTGTCCCGAATAACTCGCGGCGTTTTTTGCGGTATCTGCAATAAAATACAATACATCGCCGGGCTGCAATTCCGCTCGGGTTTTAAGCTCCGTGCGCACTTCATCAGTTATGAATTTATCAATCGGCCCCTTAAAGCTCGTGTCTTCCTGAACCTCAACATAGCCGAGCCCGCCCATTCCGATGGACAGCGCGAACTCCTCCATGCTCTTGAAGAAAGACTTGGACTTCGCCGCCATGCCGGGCACGCGTATACCGCGGACTGTCTTGCCTGCGAACGGCTTAAAGTCGCTGCCGGCGAACAAATCCGACAGCTCTATTATAAACAGCGGATTACGTAAATCCGGCTTGTCCGTGCCGTACTTGAGCATAGCTTCCGCGTAGGTCAAGCGCGGATAAGGGGCGGGGTTAGCAGTAATATTAAACTTTTCGAGCGTCTTGCCGAGCACTTCCTCACCTGCATTGAAGACGTCATCCTGCTCGGCAAACGCCATCTCCATATCAAGCTGATAAAACTCGCCCGCCGTGCGGTCAGCGCGGGCGTCCTCGTCACGGAAGCAGGGAGCAATCTGAAAATAGCGGTCAAACCCGCTTATCATGTACAGCTGCTTGAAAATTTGCGGCGCCTGCGGAAGCGCATAGAACTTGCCGTGATGCCGTCTGCTCGGCACAAGGAAGTCCCGCGCGCCCTCGGGCGAAGAAGCCGATAATACCGGCGTATTGAGCTCCAAAAATCCCATTTCGTTCATAATTTGCCGCATATATGAAATAACCTCGCTGCGGTAAACAATTGCCTTATGCACGTCGCAGTTACGCAAATCCAAAAAGCGGTAACGCAGACGAAGCTCCTCGTTGGTTGATTTGGAGTCGGTGATTTCAAAAGGCAGGTTCTCGCTGATATTTCCAAGGATTTCCAAGGTTTTCGCTTTGATTTCAATAGTACCCGTGATGATTTTTTTGTTGACGGTTTCCTCGGCGCGCTTGATTACCTCGCCGCCGATACTGACGCAGCACTCGCGGTGAATCCCGTCGAGCAGTTTTGCACTGTCCTGAAACGTAATCTGAACAACGCCGTAATGGTCGCGCAAATCCACGAACAGGATTCCGCCGTGGTCGCGGATGTTTTCTACCCAACCGGAGGTGCGGACGCTCTCCCCGATGTTATTTTCGCAGAGCATGGCGGTGGTGTGTGTGCGGTATTTGTTAGCAGTGAATTGCATAGTTCTAATTGTCCTTTTCTGTTATTATTTTATTTAATCAAGCTAATAAACCTAAAATGATTAAAATTATTGAGAGCAAAATATAACCTGCCGATAATAATAAACCTGCAATAGCCTTCCCTGTCGGTTTTTTTATAATTGCTATTATACCCAGTACAGTACCGGCAACACTGAAAGGAAAACCTATAGCGGCTATAAGCATGGCGGTTGAAATTATAACAAAGAGCTCTGCTAATAAGTCAAAAATAAAGATTCCGAATAATATATAAAATATATAGAATACACCTAAATCGTCTGATGTGCTTAAATCTGCATTTGATAATGCGATGATGACATATAAAGCAGATGAAATCAAACTGAGTAAGGTTATTATTCCGAATATTAACGATAAAGTTGATGAAATTTTATTATCGTTTTTCATGGTTACACTTTCAATTTTTTCTCCAGCGTTTCCTTTATAATCGCCGGGGTTGCCTTACCTTTCAGTTCTTTGCTTGCCTGTCCCATAAGGAAGCCGAAAACTTTCTGCTCGCCCGCGCGGTACTGCGCAACAGGGTTCGGGTTGTTTTTGATTACCTCGTCAATTACGCTCTCGACAAGTCCTAAATCCTCGCTGATGAACAAGCCCATTTCATCGCAGATGTCTTTGGGTGAAGATGAAATACTGCCGCCGGCGGCTCGCCGGTCTATCATAGCTCGCAGAACGTCTTTCATATCGCCGCGGTTTATTTTATCTGTATAGCCATATTTAATTAACAGCCCGAAATCGGCGGCAGAGAAGGGAAGCGAATCAAGCTCTATTTCGCCGAGATTCACACGGCGCAGAAGCTCGGTCAGTGTGAATGCGCAGACGGCTTTAGGATTGTTATATTCTTTCAGCGCAGATTCAAAGAAATTACTTAAAACTTTGTTTGCAGTGAGAATTTCCGCATCGCCGGCGGTAATGCCGTACTCGTCTGTGTACCGCGCATAACGCTTCTCGGGCATCTCGGGAATAGTCGCGATAATGGCTTTAATCTCGCTGTCCGTCAGCACAAGCGCAGGTATATCCGGGTCGGGGAAATAGCGGTAGTCATGGGCGTTTTCCTTGGTTCGCATTGCGTAGGTTTCGCCCGTCGCGTCATTAAAACGCCGCGTTTGCTGTACTAATGGCTGATTATTTTGAATCGCCTCGGTCTGACGGTATATCTCGTGTTCAATCGCCCGCGCAATCGAACGCACGGAATTAAGGTTCTTGATTTCAGCGCGGACGCCGAGTGGCGCGCCTTCGGGAGCGAGCGAAATATTAACATCACAGCGAAGCGCGCCCTGCTCCATCCTGCCGCTGCACACGTCTGCATATTGAAGCATGGAGCGGATTTTCTCAACAAAAGCGCAAGCTTCCTCTGCTGTATGCATATCCGGCTCGGTAACGATTTCAATAAGGCACATTCCGCCGCGGTTATAGTCGGCGAGACTGTATTTCGAGGACTGGTCATGGATTAACTTTCCCGCGTCTTCCTCAAGATGAATCTGTTTAATACGAACCTTTTTACCGTCCGTTTCAACGCTTCCGTTCGTGCAAACAGGCGCATTAAACTGCGAAATCTGATAAGCTTTGGGCAGGTCGGGGTAGAAGTAATTCTTCCTGTCCCAGCTTGTAAGGGGGGCAATCTCGCAGTTCATCACCGCCCCCGCTTTAATTATAAGCTCGACAGCTTTTTTGTTCAACATCGGCAGCGTTCCCGGGAACGCCGAGCACCCCGCGCAGCAACGGCTGTTCGGGCTGCCGCCGAATTCGGCGGAGCAGGAACAGAAAACTTTGGAAGCAGTCATAAGCTCCGCATGTATTTCAAGTCCGATGGTCGGAATCAATTTCATATTTTCATTAAGTCCTTTCTTCACTAAGAGAGAAATAAAGCAACGTTTTCCCGATTAGTTTATATTTGTTTTCCTTAAAACTGTCCAAATAATTCAGGGCTGAATATACGCTCAAAGCAGTCTGCCGCCTGCAGAATCACAGCTTCCCCGCACTTCCTGCCCGTGAGCGACATACCGACGGGAAGCCCGTTTGCTCTGTAGCCGCAGGTGGTCGTCACGCACGGCAGACCCGCAAGACTCGCTGAAACTGTGCAAAAGTCCGCAAGATGCCGCTTTGTTGATATATCCTTCTCGGACAAATCGGAAACTGTCGGGGTTAAAATAATATCGGCATTTTTGAAAATTTCATCATATTCAGCTTTGATTTTGCTGCGAAGCACATGGGCTTTCATAAAATAATCGTTGTAATTCTCGCCCGAAAGCACAAAATTTCCGAACATGATTCTGCGCTTTACCTCGCTTCCGAAGCCCCTGTTACGCGAGTCAACAATCTGCTCGGCGTAACCCGCGCCCTCGCCGCGCAGCCCGAAGTTTACGCCGTCGTAGCGCGCAAGGTTGCTTGCGGCTTCCGCGCTCCCGATTATGCAGAAAACCTGTGCGGCATATTCGGTCATCTCAACAGAAATATCAGTTAATTCCGCGCCTTGCTTTTCAAGCGTTTTCGCGGCTTCAAGGACTGCGGCTTTAACTTCATCGGATACATTATCGCTGAAAAACTCTTTAGGAACGGCGATTCTAAGCCCCTTAACGCCTTTATTGATTCCGGAGGTAAAATCTTCACTGTCGGGATTACCGAAAGAGGTCGCGTCGCGCTCATCGCGAGCAGAAATCGTGTTTAATATAATAGCACAATCCTCAGCAGTCTTAGCAATCGGCCCGATTTGGTCAAGCGAGCTTGCGAAAGCCGCCAATCCATAGCGAGAAATCCGCCCGTAAGTGGGACGAAGCCCCGTCAGCCCGTAGAAAGCCGCGGCACGGCGAATTGCGCCGCCTGTATCAGTACCGAGCGAATACGGCGCAAAGCCCGAGCTTACCGCCACACCCGACCGCGGCGAGCCGCCGAGGCTGAATTCATCTATAGCCGCCTTTCCGAGCAGCACACAGCCTGCATTTTTAAGCAGTTCGATAACTCCCGCGTCATAAGGCGGGATAAAACCGGCAAGCATTTTTGAGCCGCAGGCGGTGATTATGCCCTCGGTCATGATGTTGTCGTTCACGGCGGCGGGGATTCCCGTAAGCGCGCCGCTGCTGCCCTTGTCAATGCACAACTGCGCTTTTTTAGCAGCTGCGAGTGCCTCGTCGTCCGTGATGAGAGCGAGAGCCTTTAAGTCGGGGTTCATAGCATGCGATACTTCCAAAAACTCGGCGCAAAGCTCCTGCGCGCTGATTTCGCGGCGGTCGAGCCGCGTACGCAGGCTTTTTACTGTTTCTTGCATTATGTCAAACATATTGTCACTATTCCTTTCCGGCATATACGAGCCATGGAAATTCATATACCAAAGCGTCAGATTTTATTATTAATTTTAGTCTTCATTCCATCATTTTTGGGATTACGTAACAGTCGAAAAGCGGCTCCGTATTGGCGAGCAGCTTCTCCGGCGGGAGGGAGGGCAAAGCTGTATCCTCACGCAAATCACCGAGCGAAACGCTGTTCATCTCAATAGCGCTGCTCATATCACAGCTAATACTTTTAATGTCGGCGAACTCAATCAATGAATCCAGCCGCTCCCTGAAGCCTGCTGCTTCATCATCGGTGAAAGAGAGCTGCGAAGCTTCACATAAAAGCTTAAAGGTCGAGGTTTCCATAATTATGCCTCCTAACTATTAGTTAATATTATCCATATGAAAAAAATTATAACATATCTCTATCAATAAGTCAATAAAAATTCGACTTGACAAAAATCTCAAGCCGTAGTATAATAAAAAAGTTGATTTCAGAGGCATACGCCTCTTTAAATATAACTCCCGAGGCGTAGCTCAGTTTGGTAGAGTGCTTGGTTTGGGACCAAGATGCCGCAGGTTCGAGTCCTGTCGCCTCGAGTCGAGAGCCCCGACACGCAATATCTCTGCGGATTTAAAGATTCTCAAAGATTTGTATGTTACAGTTCGTATTCAGAGCAGTGTGCTCGGGTCGAGAGCCCCGGCACGCAGTATCCCTGCGGCTTTAAAGATTCTCAAAGATTTGTATGTTACAGTTCGTATTCAGAGCAGTGTGCCCGAGCAGCATGACGCTGCATGCGATATGTCCGGCTTCCTTTAGTTAGGGAGCCGTTCTTTTATTAATTTGCATAATATCTTTTAACCTGCTCTGCAATACTGTGCAGCACTTCAGGCTCGCGCACAGGGCGCAGAGAAACGCTTTCAAGCAGCTCCGTGAACGATTTATCCTGCGTCTGCCGAATCATGTTCAGATAAATATCTGCAGCGGCGCCGGCATCCTCTGCAGCAATCTCCCAAAGCTGCATGGCGGCGATTGAGCTGGTAACGTAGCTCACGGTATAAAACGGCAGGTAGAAGAAGTGTGAAATCCGCAGCCAGTCGTGATACGGAACATTCGCATCAAGCGGCATACCCATAAAATCGTCCTCAAAACCGTACTCCAGGAAAAGCTGTGCGTACAGAATCCCCAGCGTGTCTGCGCTGACATCCTCAAGTTCAAATGCACGCAGCTGGAATTCCTCGAACATACTTTGGACTATTATCGCGTTATAAACCGAATTAAACATAATAAAACGCTGAGCTACAACGGGTTCGTCTGTAAAAGCGGAGTAGTACTCACGCAAAAGAACAGCTATGCCCTCCGCGTAAAATTCACTGGCATCAAGGTCAAGAATACCATAATCAAAGTTATCGGGAGCAAGTCGGAGCCAGTCGTTGTAAAAGTGACCGAATTCGTGCAGAATGGTGTAAACCCCCGAAAAATCATGGTTCCAGTAGGTATAAATAAACGGGGTATCGTATGCGTACAGGTTAACCATGTATCCGGAAACTGATTTCTCCGGCAGCGGCTCAAAATCATAAACTCCGTACCTAATCATAAAATCCCATACCCCGGCAAGCTCTTCGTCCAGCCCGCCGAGCACTTCCGGCATAACTTCCATTACCGCTTTCAGTTTAAACACACCCGGGTTTTCCTCATACCCTGTGAGCAGGGGAGTGAGCGGTACTAAATACTTTTTTATATTATTAAACATAATCCGTGCATCATCAGGGCTGTAGTCGCGGTTAAACTGCAGGAGGTAAAGCATTTCCGCAGCACAGTCAAAACCCAGCTCATAAGCCATCAGTTTATAAAGCTCAATAATTCGTGCATACATTTCAACATATAGGGATAAATACTGCTCCAGATATTTTTCCATCAGGAAATCCATGCCAAGCCACTGCGCGTAAAGAACATCGTTATAAGTCAGCTCGTATCTTTCATAATCAACAGCGAGCGAAAAAAACATCGCTTCGTAGTCAATATAAAGGTCGGCAAGCTCTTTTTTGTAATCCGTCACCGACTCACATTCAAACAGAAGACTGCGCAGCAGCGAAGCATAGTAATGCTCACCTGCATGTTTACGGTACTCCCCGGCGAATACTCCCTCTGTTAATTCACGGTTGAATTGTGCAATCGCAAGTTTAATATCTATATCAGCTTCTCTCATGAACCGATATTCAATCTCATAATAATCGTCAAACATATCGAGGTCATTCCGAATTAAAGCCAGAGAGTTCATTGTATAAAAGTGCTCCGCCGCCTCGTGCAGCTGCAGCTCCAAAAGCAGCACTGTGTCGAAATCGGGAGCCGACTTCAGCTCCTCGGTCAGCCCGCGGATTGATTCAAGAATTTCATTGACATCGGGGCGCTCATAAACCATATCATTAAAATGAACTGTACGGCGGTGTTCATGTTGCAGCGTGCTCGCAGCTGCGAGCGTGGCTTCTTCTGTTACAGTACCCGGCCTTTCCCGCTCGAGGACAGGTTTTTCGCGGGCTTTGCCGGCGCATGACGTTAAAAATAAAACCATAATTAAAAGAACAGTAAACAATTTATTTTTCATGTCTTCACCGCCTTAATTAAAACTTGTGAACTTATCCCCGCAATCCGTTTGGAGAGCGGGGATAAGTTTTAATAATTATATTGTTCTGAATATAAACCGCAACACGCAAAACCATGCAAACCATTATGACGGCATTGATTTTATATACGGCAGCTCGTCGCTTGGGCTATCAGGATTTGAACCTGAGAATGCCAGAGTCAAAGTCTGGTGCCTTACCGCTTGGCGATAGCCCAGCATTTTCATGAACCAAATTAGTATAGCACAGAAATTTTGATTTGTCAACTATTTTTTGCAGTACAGCACTTGACTAAAATCCCATTTTATGGTATCATAAAAAAATATAAAGATAATTCGCACAAATCAGAGGATAATAAATAATGAAAATAAAATCTTGTATTAAAAAAACCTTCATACCTCGGCAGTGTCGGAAAGAGGTAGGATGAAGTTTGAAATAAACGGCACTGAATCGGGGAAAATGAGACTTTTCATTCTTCGTTGGTGTTGAAAGGACATAATGAAAAATGATAGAATTTAAGGAAGTTGAGCTTTCAGATAAAAAGTGGGCAAGAGAGCTCTTGTCATATTCGGGTTACCGCGGCTGTGAATATACGTTCGGCAATAATTTTCTGTGGAAATGCGTTTTTTATACAAAAATCGCACGTTATAAGGATTTCTACCTGATTAAAAGCGGGAATGGCGGATACTTTTTCCCTGCCGGCAGGGGCGACTTCCGTGAAGCTGTTGAAGTTCTCCGTGAAGATGCCGCTAAAGACGGCGAGGCACTTCGCTTCGTCACTATGAACAAAGCATCGATGCAATGGCTTAATGAAAACTACCCGGATGAATTTGAATTCTGTACTGACCGCGCTTTTTGCGATTATATTTATAATTTTACCGACTTGTCGGAGCTTAAAGGCAAGAAGTATCACTCAAAAAGGAATTTCATAAACAGATTTCGCATGAACAATTGGTGCTACGAGCCGATAACCCCGAAGAATATCTGCGAGTGCGCCTGCATGAATGAGCGCTGGTTAAAAGAGTGTGAAACGGCGGCAAACTCAACCGGCGACAAAAGCCTGGTCCGCGAGAACTGTGTGGTCAATACAGGACTGGAGCACTTCTTTGATTTAGATTTTACCGGCGGGCTGCTTAGAATAGACGGCGAAGTTGTAGCTTTTACTTTCGGAGAGCCGGTGAACTGCGATACCTTTGTGGTGCACGCCGAGAAAGCTTTTGCGAGAATACCCGGCGCTTATCCCGCCATTAACAATGAATTTGTCAATCATGCCTGTGTAAACTATGACTATATCAACCGCGAAGAGGACATGGGGCTCGAAAACCTGCGAAAAGCAAAGCTTTCGTATCATCCGGTTTTTTTGGAAGAAAAGTTTAAAGCAGTTAATAAATCTTGTATATAAAAGAAAGGAATTGTAAATCATGACTAAATCAATTATGTTTGTAGGAGTAGGAGGGCAGGGGACGCTGCTCGCTTCGAGGATTATAGGGCACGTGGTGCTCGCGGAGGGTTTTGATGCAAAGGTGAGCGAGGTTCACGGCATGAGCCAGAGAGGCGGCTCTGTTTCTACTTACGTCAAGTACGGCAAGGAGGTTCACTCGCCCATCGTAGACAAAGGTGAGGCTGATATTATCGTCGCGTTTGAACTCATGGAAGCCGCGCGCTGGGTGAGCTATGTCAAAGAGGGCGGGCTCATGATTATTAACACGCAAAAGCTTGAACCCATGCCCGTAATCACGGGCGCGGCGGAGTATAACGAGGATATTATCGGTAAAATCAAGAGCGTCGGAATCGACTCGATTGTCTTAAACGCGCTTGAGCTCGCCGAGCAGGCGGGCAGCGCGCGCTCGGTAAACGTAGTCATGATGGGCGCGTTGTCAAATAAGCTTGAGTTTGACGTTTCACGCTGGGAAGCCGCAATACGCGAATGTGCACCGGCTGCCGCGGTTGACGTGAACCTAAAGGCGTTTGAGCTTGGGAGAAAAGCATAGAAGCGGAGGTGTATAGTTTGAAAATAAACACAACTGACCCGGGGAAATGTTGTTTTCACTGTTCGTTTGTGAAGAAAGGACTTAATGGAAATAACAATGAAATTTCAAGATATAAAAGCAAAATTAATTTCTCTCTTTGAACAAAAGAAGTTAGACGGGAAAATGGGAACTGAATGGGGATTTAACAATGAAATCGACAGAAATGTCAAGAGAATCGGATACTCTGTAAACTTAACACCGGAAACAATTGAAGAAGCGGTAAAATATAATGTAGATTTTATCATTACGCATCATGATGCCTGGTTTTTTGTTTTCGGAATGAAAGAGCAATGTCAATTACTTTTAAAAGAAAATAATATCGCGCACGCTTTTTTTCATTCGCCGCTTGACGACGCCGATTTCGGCACAAGCTCGTCCCTTGCAAATGCCTTAAACTTAAAAAACTGCAATAAAGCCGTTCCTTATGAAGAAGTATATTTTATGGGCGTAATAGGCGAGTTGGATAATCAAGTTGATTTTGAGCAATTTTCCGAAAAACTGTCAGATATTCTCGGCGAACCGATTAGAGCATTTAAAAATAATAAAAATCCTGTAAGTAAAATATGCGTTGTAACAGGCGCCGGCAATATGTCTAATGATATAAAAGCCGCCGTTGACAGCGGCTGCGATACATACATAACGGGCGAATACGGCTTGTATTCACAGCAGTATTCAAAATTCGCGGGAATAAACCTTATGATAGGGAGTCATACCAATACAGAGATTTTTGGTGTTGCCCAACTGGTAAAAATTCTAACTGAAAATACGAATGTTGAAATTGTAAGGCTGCCGGAAGAAAATTATTAAATCTATTTAACATATTAAGGAATCCAACCATGAACTATTACATGAAAGAAATCGAATGTGCGCCGCGCCATGAAATAGAGGCGCTGCAGTCGTTTCACTTATCGCAGCAAATCCGGCACGCTTATAAAAACGTTGCGCCTTACCGCGATAAAATGAACAAAGCGGACGTGAAGCCGGAGGATATAAAATCCATTGCGGACTTAAAAAAATTGCCGTTCACGACCAAGCAGGACTTGCGCGACAACTACCCCTACGGTATGTTTGCCGTGCCCTTGAGCGAGGTCGTACGGATTCATGCGTCAAGCGGCACAACAGGCAAGCAGACCGTCGTCGGGCACACACAAAGGGATATTGATATCTGGGCGGAGTGTGCGGCTCGTTCGCTGGTGAGCGTGGGCGGTTCGCGTGAGGATTTTGTGCATGTTTCCTACGGTTACGGTCTTTTCACCGGCGGGCTCGGCATGCATTACGGTGCTGAGAAACTCGGCGCGGTGACAATTCCCGCATCGGCAGGAAATTCCATGCGCCAGCTCGAAATGTTCCGCGATTTTGGCTCGACCATAGTCTGCATGACGCCGTCCTATGCTATCAGCCTGATTGAGCTCATGAACGAAAACGGCTTCAGCAAGGACGATTTCAAGCTTAAATCGGGAGTCTTCGGCGCAGAGCCGTGGTCGGAGGAAATGCGCCGCGAAATAGAAAGCGGGCTCGGGATTAAAGCCTACGATATTTTCGGGCTTTCAGAGATGATGGGGCCTTCTGTGTCGTGCGAGTGTGTTTATCAGTGCGGTATGCACATCTGCGAAGACCACTTTATACCCGAAATAATCGACCCCGACACGCTTCAGCCGCTGCCCGAAGGCACGCAGGGCGAGCTTGTATTTTCATGTATCACAAAGGAAGCGATGCCGCTCATTCGCTACAGGACGCGCGATATTGCAACGCTCGTTTATGACAAGTGCGAGTGCGGCAGGACTTTAGCTCGTATGCTGAAGCCGCAGGGACGTACCGACGATATGCTTATTATACGCGGCGTAAACGTCTTCCCGTCGCAGATTGAGGCCGCGCTGCTCGGCTTCGACAACAGGGCGACAAACTATCTGCTCGTGGTTGACAGAGTGAATAATTCTGACACACTCGAGGTACAGATAGAAACACCCGCGGAAATAGTCGGAAGCATAGCCGACCTGCAGGTTTATGAAAAGAAAGCAAAATCCGTAATAGACTCGGCAATAGGCGTAGGCGTGACGATTAAACTTAAAGAGCCCAAATCGCTTGACCGCTCGACGGGCAAGGCGGTTCGTGTTGTGGATAACAGGAAGATTAAAAATAAATTCGGGAGTTAATAAGGTTTTATGTAAATATTACAGAATCGGGGTAAACGGTGTTTTCATGCCGGTTTTGTAAAGAAAGGGCTTAATTAAGAATATGCTTCAACAAATATCGGTTTTCGTTGAGAATAAATCGGGCAGATTATGCGCGATTGTGGAGGTTTTAAACAAGGCTCGGATAAACATACGCGCGATGAATATAGCCGACACCGCTGATTACGGCATTGTGCGGCTGATTGTCAACGACACCGGAAACGCGCTTAAAGCCTTGAGCGCGGGAAACTTCACCGCAAAAGTTTTCGATGTGATTGCGTTTACGATTCCCGATAAGTTCGGTGCACTTTATGAAGTAATTAAACTGCTCGGCGACAACGGAATAAACATTGAGTATTCCTACTCGCTCATCGGCAAGAACCAAAGCGAGGCAGGTATAGCGGTTTATATTAAGGACGCGCAAAAGGCTGCTGAGGCAGGCAAAATATTAAAAAAGGCGGGCGTAAATCTCATCACTCCCGAAGATTTAATATGAGTTTATTTAATCCGATTGGAACAGGGTTAAACATGGGTTTGATAAATCGGATTAGAACAGGGATTTAACATGATTTTGATTAATCGGATTATAACAAAGGATTTTACATGATGATTAACTGGAACAAAGCCGAAATCTTCGCTTCCTATGGGCAGTTTCCACAGATACCCGCGGCAGATGAGGACAGGGCGGAGGTCGCCTTTTCCGGGCGCAGTAACGTCGGGAAGTCGTCGCTTATCAACAAGCTGCTGAACCGCAAGTCACTTGCCCGCGTAAGCTCAAAGCCGGGAAAAACAGTCACGATTAACTTTTTCACGACCGGCTGGCTCAAATCAGACAGCACGCCGTCGCCGCGCGGGATTTTCATTGTAGACCTGCCCGGTTACGGATATGCGAAGACAGCAAAGTCAGAAAAAGAGCGCTTCGGCGAGCTAACTGAGCAGTATTTGAAATCAGGCAGGGTGAAGCTTTTGGTACAGCTGATTGATTTTCGGCATCCGCCCACGGAAGATGATTTATTAATGCTTTCGTTTTTAAAGCAGAAAGAAATTCCATTTGTAATTGCGCTCACAAAAGCGGATAAACTAAGAAAAAAGCAGCGTGAACAGCGACGTGCTGCTCTAAAAAACGAAATACCTTTCAATGATATCGAAATTATCGAATTCTCTGCCGAAAAAGGCGAGGGTGTAACAGAACTGCGAAAATTTATTGAAGCAAAAGCTATATAAGTAGATTGCGATGCTTTTCATTTATAAATTAGTTTTGAAAGGCAAAAGCTTATGAATAAATTGCACTGAATCGGGGAAAACGATACTTTTCATTTATAGATTAGTTTTGAAAGGACATATTAAAATATGAACAAACGTGAACAGCGCGCCGAGCAAAGAAGAATTGACGAGGAAAGAAGAAGAAAGCAAATCGCGAGAAACTGGATTATAGGCGGGGTTTCGCTTGTTCTCGCTATTTTGTTTTACAGCTTCGGCGATACTATATTTAATTTTTCATAAATGTTGTTTTCATGATTCATTTATGAAGAAAGGACTTAATGAAAATAAGCATGAAAATATATAATACAATGTCCCGCATAAAAGAAGAATTAAAACCTGTAAATGGCGATACAGTGCATATCTATGCCTGCGGGCCCACGGTTTACAACCTGTTCCACATAGGTAACGCGCGTCCTCTCTGCGTGTTTGATGTGCTGCGCCGATACTTGAAATACCGCGGTTATAAAGTAAGATATGTTCAGAATTTTACCGATGTTGACGATAAGATTATCAAGAAAGCTGCCGACCTTGGCACATCTGCGCTTGAAGTGTCCGAGAATGCAATAAAAGATTATTTCATAGATTCTAAGGGGCTTAACATCTCCGAAGCCGACCTTCACCCTAAAGTCACCGAAAACATGAATATAATCATCGGAATTATAAAAACGCTGATTGACAAAGGCTTCGCATATGAAGCGAACGGCGATGTATATTTCGAGGCGGAGAGGTTTGCTGAGTACGGGAAGCTATCCAAAATGCCGCTCGAGGAGCTGCGCGCGGGGGCGAGCGAACGTGTAAGTGAGTCGGATTTGAAACGTGACCCGATGGACTTTGCACTCTGGAAAGCAGCAAAAGAGGGCGAAGTTTTCTGGGAATCGCCTTTTGGGAATGGCAGACCCGGCTGGCACATCGAGTGCTCGGCAATGGTGCGCGAGTATCTCGGCGATACGATTGACATTCACGGCGGCGGCACAGACCTTATTTTCCCGCATCACGAGAATGAAATCGCACAAAGCGAGGCGGCGACAGGGAAGCCGCTGGCTTCAATTTGGATGCACAACGAAATGGTGAATGTCGTTACGAACGGCAGCGGCGCTCAAAAGATGGCGAAGTCGGCGGGAAATTTTTTCACAGTACGAAATGCCGCCGGGATTTATGGATATGAACCCATTCGTTTTATGCTGATTGCCGCGCATTACCGCAGCAAACTGACCTACAGCGAAGAGGTAATTAAAAGCGCGCAGGCGTCTTTAGAACGGCTTTACAATTGCAAAAACGCAATCGAACGCGCACTCGGAACGAAAACAGGCGAAAACGTAAATGAAAGCGTCGCGGCGCTTATAAACACGCATAAAAACCGATTTACCGAAGCCATGGACGACGACTTGAACACTGCCGATGCGCTCGCTGTTGTTTTCGAGCTCACGCGGGAGATTAACAAAACGCTTTCGGGCGAAGCGACCACAAAAGCCGATATAGTAGCGCTTCATACGATATTTAATGAATTTACTAATATTTTAGGGCTGCTCTACACAAAAGCAGACGAGATTCCGGCAGAGGTGCTTGAGCTCGCCGAAAAGCGTACTGAGGCAAGAAAAGAAAAGAATTTCGCGCTTGCAGACCAAATCAGAGAGAGAATTGCAAACCTGGGCTATACTATTGAGGAATCCCGGCAGGGCATTGTAATTAAGAAAACTTAACAATTAAGATTTTAAGTTTGAGAATAAAGCAATTGAATCGGGAAAGCAATGATTTTTTTGTGAAGAAAGGGCTTAATAAAGTATAAATGAGAAGAATTTTTCCGGTAATGCTAATAATCGCAGTGCTTTTAGGCGGCTGCTTTTTCTACGATATGCCGCGCAATCCCGTGTGGGATTATAATTATTCCGAGATGGATTTAGTTCAGCTCCAGCCGCCGCATGAAGGTCAGCCGATGATTACGGTTCACACCGCGTACGGTGAAATTACGGCAATGCTTTTCCCGGAGCACGCGCCCAATACAGTCGCGAACTTCATTGAAAGAATCGAAGACGGTTTTTACGAGAATAAGCCGGTCGTAGCTCTTATAAAAGGTGAAATTCTTTTTACCGGCGCGTATGATGAAGAGGGGCATCAGGGCATGACCAATGACGGAAAGTTAATCGAGAACGAATACTCGGTGGATTTGTGGCCGTTTAAGGGCTCTATGCTTGCTTTTTCCGGCAGACAGGGCTTCGGGGACAGCAGGTTCTGGTTAATAGGAGGCGTTCCTTTAAGCGATGAAAACGCCGATGCGATGCGCAACACAGTCCGCTCTGACGAAACAAAGCTGTTCCCAGAGGAGTTGATTACAGCCTTAGATGAGCATGAGAGCTTGCCCGGTGCGATGGGAATGTACACGATTTTCGGACATATGACCGGCGGATTTGATGTTTTGGACAAGCTTCTTTCACTGCCTACCGAGGAAGAATCAAGCAGGCCGCTCGATGAAATATTAATTGAGAAGATTGTGCTTTGGGAATACAGCGAAAATTAAAAAGCATGAAAATAAATTGTAAAAAATCAATAAATGAAATTTTCATTTTGGTTTTATAATGTTTTGTAATGAAAGGACTTTATAAGCATGAAAAAATGTTTATTATGCTTTTTACTTGCTGCAGCATTGCTGCTTTCATCCTGCAAAAATGACGCGGCGAGCGGCTCTGTCGGGAATATATCAGATTTATCCGAGCCGGGGCCGGGCGACATTTACGCGGAAATAAAGTTTTTGGATTACAGCGAAAAAGTAGTTTTTAAGCTGTTTCCCGAGCTTGCCCCAGTTGCTGTCGAAGAATTTACCACAAGAGCGGAACGCGGGTTTTATAATGGCAGAAATATACACCGCGTAATTCCTGATTTTATTATTCAAGGCGGCTCGGTTGGGTTTGACGGAACCGAAGGCAATGTTGAACTGGGCGAATTATTCACTGTTGAATCCTCTCCGAACGCGCGGAATTTTTACGGTGCGTTCGCGCTGGTATCGGACGAGTTTATGTTTAATTACTGCCAGTTTTACGTGGTCGTTAATAAAAATCCTGTTGACATTGAAGCAGAAATTGAGGTCATCGAAAGTTATCTTGAAAGCGGAAGGGAGCTCACGCCCGAAGCGAGAACACGGCTGCAAATTAACCTTGACATAATGAAATCAATCCCGGAAAATATCAGACAGCAGTATCTTTCGCGCGGCGGCTTGCCGCACCTTGACGGAAGCGTTTCCGTTTTCGGGCAGCTGGTGTCGGGCGGCGCCGTGCTTGACGCCATCGCGTCTGTTTATGTCGCGGGCGGGAATCCGTCGGACGACGAGCTCGGGATTATGTCAAAGCCGGTTGAGGAGATTATCATCGAATATATAAAAATAATTAGAATACCGCCGCTTGAGGACGAAGAGGAAGAAGCGCAGGTGACGACTGCGAGAAGAACGGAAACACCACCGCCAAGCAATGACGGTTCTATCAGCATAGACTTGAACGAACCCGCGGGTGAACCGCCGGCAGAAATACCGTCTGCGGCGGAAGAAGCGGATGAAGTTGACGAGCCTGAGGAAAACTCCGTCGAACCTCCGGCAGAAACACCGCCTGCGGCAGAAGAAGCAAATGAATTTGACGAGCCTGAGTCTTTTGAACCTGAAGACGAACTTGACGGACAATAAAATGAACTATTACTTTTATAAATGCAATGAAACCGATATAAAAAAACAGCGTGCTTTAGCGCGCTGTCTTTTTAAAAGGATTACCGGTGTTGATTATATCAAAGATGAACGCGGAAAGCCGTTTATCCCAAATTCAAAGCTGCATATGAGCATTTCACACTGCCGTGCGGGAATTGCTTTTATTATTTCAAATGAGCCCGTGGGCATTGATATTGAAGAAATATCCCGAATGAATATAAGAATAGCCCGTAGAATTTGTACAAAAAGCGAACTCGCTTTACTCGAAGATACAGAAGACAAGCAGGATTTACTGTGCAGGTTCTGGGTTTTAAAGGAAGCTTATTCAAAGCTGACGGGAAAAGGGCTTGCAGAGGTATTTCGCACTATTGACACTACCAAAATCAAAAACTTGTACACATTCAAAAGGGAAGCGGACGGTTCGCTGCCGGCGGCATACATTGGAATCGCTGCTACTTCAGATTCCCGCCCAACGGATTCTTCTCCATCGCTTCTTTAACCTGCTTGTTGGCTACGTGAGTGTAAATCTGCGTCGTGCCGAGGTTTTCGTGTCCTAAAACTTCCTTGAGCACCCGCACGTCAACGCCGTTTTGAAACATCAGCGTGGCGGCTGTGTGGCGCAGCTTGTGCGGCGAGAAACCCATACCGTCCAAACCTGCTCTTTTCAGCGCCTCCTCAACGACCTGCTGAACCCGTCGGTTAGTTATTCGTTTCTTCTGCTTGCTTAAAAACATGGCTTTTTCGTTTGCAAGGCTTTTGTTATCGGCAAGCAGTTTTGCTCTTTCATTTTTATAAACATCGAAAGCCGCAACGCACGCACTGTTAAGATAAATTATCCTCTCCTTACTGCCTTTTCCTGTAACGCGAAGGGTGTGCACAGGCTCGCCTGTATCAAAGTCGCGTTCCTGTTTATAATCGGTTGTATTCAAGCCCACAAGCTCGCTGAGTCTAATTCCGCAGTTTAAAAAAAGCGTCAGTATACAGAAATCCCGCGCATCGGCTATGTTTTTCATCTCCGGTACTGTGCTGAGCAGTTCGATTGCCTGTTCGTACGTGAGGTGCTTCGGGAGCGGCTTTTTAACAGATGGCATTTCCAAACGGTCGAGCGGGCTGACAGAGAACCACGCTTTATAATAAGTAAGATATTTATAAAACTGCCGCAGAGCCACGGCGCGCCGAGCACGGCTTTTTGCGTTGTTGCCGCGCTCGGAGCTGATGAAGTGCAGAAATTCAAGCGCATCGCCGAGCCCCGAGTTTTTAATAATATCGTCGGGCAGGTCGGCGATTTTTATTTCCTCAAAAGAAACACCGGAAGCGAACCCGTGCTTACGCTTCATAAAGCGAAAGTACTGCTTCAAATCGGCATAATAGCTTATGATTGTGTTTTCCGAGCGGCCTTTGACAGTAGCGGCGTAGTTTAAAAATTCCAGCAGATACGCAGGCGCGTCGTTGCGATAGCTTTGTTTCTCCATGATTTGAATTTCCACTTCCCCCTATTTCGTATAATATTAATTATACGAAATAGGATAAATAATTATTATTCCTCTTAATTATACTTAAATATTTCTTATCTGTCAATTGACAAAACCTTAATTCTTTATTATACTTAAAATATGATTGAACTTAAAAACAACTACGATATCCAAGACCTGCTTGCCATTATGCGCCTGCTGCGTTCCGAGAACGGCTGTCCGTGGGACATTGAGCAAACTCACGCCTCCATACGCATGAACGTCCTTGAGGAAGCCTACGAGGTTGCTGAAGCCATCGACAGCGGCGACAGAGCGCTTCTCAAAGAGGAACTCGGAGATTTGCTTTTGCAAATCGTCTTTCATGCGCAGATAGCCGATGAAAACGGCGGATATAACTTCAACGGAGTTTGCGATGAAATATGCAAGAAGCTGATTTACAGGCATCCGCACGTATTCGGTGAATTAACGGTAAACAGCACGGGTGAAGTGCTGCGAAACTGGGAAAGCCTTAAAAGCAAATCCAAGGGAGAGGAAAAGTCCTCCGACAGCCTTAAAAATGTTCCGAAGCTCCTCCCTGCTCTCATGCGCGGCGAAAAAGTGGGAAAAAGGGCGGCAAGCGCGGGCTTCGATTTTCGTGATACCAATGAGGTTATACAAAGGTTAAAGGAGGAAGTAGCCGAACTCGAATTTGCTGTTATTAATAAAGATAATGACGAAATAGAAGATGAATTTGGTGATATTTTATTTACATGTTGTAATTTAGGGAGATTTTTAAAAAAAGATAGTGAAAAAGCCTTGACAAGAGCGATAAATAAGTTTATAATGCGATTTAGGGCAGTCGAAAAGTTAGCAGAGGAAAAAAGTAAAAGCCTCGGCGATATACCTCAACCGGAACTCGACGAGTTGTGGGAAGCTGCCAAACATAATAAAATTTTGGAGGAAGAAAAATGACAAAAGCAGATTTAATCACAGCAGTTGCACAAAAAGCAGAACTTACCAAGAAAGATGCAGACGCGGCTTTAACAGCGGTTATCGATTCGATTACTGAAGCACTTAAAAAAGGCGAAAAGGTTCAGCTCGTAGGCTTCGGTTCCTTTGAAGTTCGTGAGCGCGCGGCAAGAGAAGGCGTAAACCCCCAAACTCAAAAGAAAATCAAGATTCCCGCAAGCAAGGTTCCCGCTTTCAAAGCAGGAAAAGCGCTTAAAGACGCTGTTGCTTCGAAGAAGAAATAGAATTAAGGGGACTTCACGGTCCCCTTTTTGGTTGTGTATGTTTAATTATTGTGAAGAAAGGATTCAATAAATATGAGACTTGACAAATACTTAAAGGTTTCTCGCCTTATTAAACGCCGCACGGTTGCAAACGAAGCCTGTGATGCGGGAAAGGTCGCCGTGAACGATAAGCCTGCCCGTGCCTCGCTTGAAGTAAAAATCGGCGATATAATTGAAATAAACATGGGCAGAACGCCGCTTAAAGTCAAAGTACTTGCGATTAAAGAAACCGTAGGCAAGGACGCCGCAGGGTTTATGTATGAGGCTTTGTAATAATCCTCCCCCGCCCCGAATAGAATTAACTATTCGGACAGGCAGGGGGGATTTTTATGCAGGACAAACCAAAGCCGCACAACTTTATACTTGAGAACCGTTCGAAGCTTATTCTCAGCGGCGTGCATGAGGTTGGGAGCTTCAATGAAACGGAAGTAATCGCCTACACCACGCAGGGCGAGCTGCGCATAAAAGGCAAAGAGCTTCAAGTCGTCACAGTGAACGTCGAGAGCGGCGATATGGAGATTACCGGTAGAATATACAGCTCGGTCTATACCGATAACACCGAGCGTGTTCCTAATAATATTATAACCAAGTTTTTTAAATAACGGGTGATGTCATGGCTAATATAGATAATATGTTTGAGCCGATTTCCGCAAGCCTTTCGCAGCTTGCGTCTTTTGCAGTTCTGGGCTTCTTCCTTGCCGTTTTTTATGAAGCTATAAGGATAATCCGACTTTTTAAGAAGCAAAGCGACCTCATTGTCAGCATAACCGACTTTGTATTTCTATCGCTGGCGGGGCTCGTCGCGTTTGCTTACTCAATGGAGCTGGGGAGCGGACGCTTCCGCTGGTTTTACGCAGCGGGTATAATTTTCGGCGGAACTGTTTATTTTCTGACAATAGGGCGGCTTGTTTCGCTCGCGTCTAATTTTATAGTCAAGTGTATAAAACGGGCTGTATCATTTGTCATGAAATGCATGAAAGTAATTTTCGTGTTCACTAAAAAGCATATTTTGGTGCCTGTTTGGAAAATGTTATGTAAATTTATACAGTTTTTGAAGACTAAAATTGGTAATATCTACGTTTTTCTTAGAAAAAAAGCAATAAATTCATCAAACCACTTGAAAAGCAGGGTTAAAGTGGTGTATAATAAAGGAACAGCGAGAGCAAAAAATGCTCCCGAAGTAAAAACGAACGCAGGTGTTCATCGAAATGTCGTCAAAGGTATTATCAGGAAAACCCGGAAGCAAGGCGCAGCGGCAGCCGCGGTTAAAAAAACGTGAAAACTTTTTCCCGTATTTAATACTGCTGTTGATTGCGGGATATGCTGTCTTTTTGCTTATATCAACGCAGATTGAAATCCGGGAAAAGCGTAATGAACTGGACGTGCTCAGCGCAAGTCTGACGGAAGTTCGCACCGCAAACGAACAGCTTGAGCGTTATCTCCGCAGTGAGGAATATCTCGCAGAATACATGGAGACTATCGCACGCGGCAAACTCTCCTACGCGCATCCGCGGGAGAGAATCTATTATATTATGCCAAGTTCTTAGTATTTTTTCATTTTTACTCTTACTTCTTTTGTTATTATCTCAATTACGGTTCGCTTGTATAAGCGAGCTTTTTTTTGATTTTTAATAATGACCCCAGACTTCCGATGTAAAATCGCGGATAATCCATTCATCATTTTCCAAATATGCCTCCAACAAGACACCGTATGTAGCAGTAATATAAACGCTGAAAGCACCATCAGCAGTATAATCGCCCCAACCGTCGTTTATATGAATTGACGGGAAGCGTTTTATTTCATGGTGAATTTCATAGCCTAAGCTTTTGATATAATCCACTGACTTTTCCGCTAACAGCTCGGCTGAGTGAACCGCTTCGGATATATCGCCTGAAAGGCAGTTGCCGGCGATACTGATTAAACCCGCCCACTCTCTTTTGAGCTCAACATAATTAACAAAAAGACCATTATCCCGAACATTCATGTAATAAATATCGTCGCCGCCGCCGCGAAAACCGTCAATATTTTTTCCGTAGTTACCCGTGAGCTTTTCAAAATCCAAGCCACCGAATATATTTCCGTCATTGTCGGTGATTGTGAGCAGTCCGTCCGCATTTTCAATCACACGCCACTGCTCGTTTAAATAATCGCCGTCTATATAATTATAGTCCGCGCCCCTCGGTCTGAAGTCGGGATAATAATCGCCGAAAGCCACAATCCCCCAGCGACCGTCAAACATAACAAACGCCGTCCAAGCGTCTATTACAAGCACTGTTTCAAACTCAAAAGGAAGCACAACATCGCCATTTCTGTTTATAACCCCATACTTCCCGCTTTCGTCAATAAACCCGATTCTATCCGAGGTTCTTCTCCCCTGCCGAATCCAAAATTTATTATCCGGTATTGAAAGCCAAACGCTTTCGCAGATAATATCAGTAATCAATTCGTTCCCGACAGCCACTGCGACACCTGTATATACGGAAATAGGCAGCTCGTTTGAAACATATTCTTCTTCAAATTTCATAGCAGAATCAACGCTGTAAACTATTTTTATACTCTCGGTATCATCGGGAAAAAGCTCTGCGAATTCAGAGCGTGGTTCTAATATAAAAGGCGCACCGTTATAATCGCTTCCCGATTTACCCATTAAATCAAGCTCAATGTCATATATCCATGCACCTCTGCTGGCACCGCCGCCATGCGCATGGTGCTCATGACCTGTCGGCAAGCCTGTTCTTTCATCAACAAAAATACCGCCGTCGCTGAAAGCATCGTGCATACCGCAATATCCGAGCGAATAGTTTATAAACCCGGGCTTGACAAGCCAGTTTAAGTCCTCCAAATGCGGCGGCAATTCAACTTCTTCATACTGCGGTTCAGTTGGCGGAGGTTGAACGAATTCTTCGGAAAGTTCAATAATTTCGTCAATCATTTCCTCTTCAATCTTAATTACTTCATTTAATATCTCTTCCGATAAATTATTAAGAATTACATCTTCACCGGAAGCGCATGAGCTCAATAAAAACGTTAAAATCGCGATAACCGATATTACTTTTTTCATTTCAAATCCCTCCATATATTAATGCTTCCAGAACGCCTTTCGCATTTCTTTCACTTACAATTAATTTATTCCCCGCTATCGACAACGATTCCAAATCATGCGCGTCGCTGTTGTGTATAACCCTACACTTTTGTAAGTATTCATGCTGCATTTTTAAATTATCAACCGCTTCCTTAGAGCGTATTTCCACGCAGTCAAAGCCGCAGTCGTCCGGTACAAAGCCCAGCGACGATATAAGGCTGAACGCAGCGCGTTCGATGTGAGCAGGAATTATAATTCCTCCCCTGCTCTTTACCTCGCTGCCAAGCGCATGGAACCCGATTGCAGCCGGATTTATCAGGCAGTTCTCAACCTCGCCGATAATTTTATCCGTTTCGTCCATGATAAACTGGTTGCCGAAGACATTAACATCGTTTTTCATCGGGAAAAGCAGCGAATACACGTACTCGTCAAAATCCATCGCGGCTTCAAGCTCTGCGAAAAGGCACAGTACGTGTATTTCTTCCTCGGTCATTATTTCCATTCCCGCAATCGAAATAAAGCCAAATCCTTGCGCCGCCTTGAAAAAAGCGGGGCAGTTTTTGCATGTGTTATGGTCAGCGAGCGCGACTATGTCAAGCTCAATAATAGAAGCGAGCCCTGCGATATTCGCCGGCGTGGACTCGTCGCTGCCGCACGGCGAAAGACAGGAATGGATATGTAAATCGTAAGTCAGCTCAAACATTCGTGTATGAGCAGCGCCGACTCAAATGCGGGTTTGCTTGTTTTTAATATGTTTACGCCTTGCTGCATTGCCTTTGCGATTGCCGGCTGGTCAACAGCCGCGCTCTCAGCGAGGATAATCACAGATATATCCGCTAAAACAGCCACCGCTACAGCGTTCATATTGCCCATAACCGTGAGCCATGCGCTGCCGGCGGGGGCGCGCCCCATGACCCAGCTGAGCAAATCACAGCAGTAAGCGCCCGTGATTTCCCTGTCAAAATCACCCTCGTTTATAACTTCAAAGCCGTCTTTAAGCGCCAAATCCTTAACTTTCATATATATTTAATTAAGTCCTTTCTTAACAAGCGAATCATGAAAACGACGTTTACCCCGATTCAGTTGTTTTATTCTTAAAATTTTAAAAGTCCTTTCATAACAAACGAATCATGAAAACGAAGTTTTCCCGATTCAGTTGTTTATTCTTAAAATTTTAAAAGTCCTTTCCTAACAAACGAATCATAAAAACAACGTTTACCTCGATTCAGTTGTTTTAATCCTCAAACTTTTTTAGCTCCTCTTTCTTATTAACGTAGTTTCGCAGAATGTGTATGCAATCCCGCTCACTTGCAATGCCTCTTGCGACGTCCTCGGAATGAGCTCTGCAGGTTGGCGCGCCGCAGCAGCCGCAGTCGAGCCCGGGGAATCTTTTGACCAGCTCGTCGACCTTATTCATCAGCGAAATGGATTCCTCAAGCGTTTCACCGAGGCTGTAAACCGGCTGGTACTCGATTTTTTTGTCGTGGTAGGCATAAGGCGGCACCGCCTCGTCTATGTGTGTGCCGGAAACCGGCAGGTATTTACGCAAAGTCGTAAGCTTCACTTTCGCCATATACGGATTCTCAACGGCAAGCACTCCCCCTACGCAGCCGCCGCTGCAGGCGTTGAGCTCTATGAACTCAAGGTCCTTGAATTTGGAATCCTCCAAGTCCTCAAGCGCCTTTATAACATTCTCGATGCCGTCAACGGCAAGGTACTTGTCGGTAAGCAGACCCCCTGCCTCCCCGCCGTGGCAGCCCCAGCTGATGCCGATTCTGCCCGCCTTGCCGAGCTCTTTCGGGAAGCTCCCGGTTTCATCAGCCGCGATTTTCTTCATGAGCGGCAGCAAACGAGGATAAATGTCGCTGAGAGCGACAGCTTTATCTATCTGCGATTTTGAAACGCCGAGCGGTGCGTATATTTCCGTGACCTTTGCGGGACAGGGTGTTATGTAGAACACGCCGATTTTCTCACGCGGGAGCCGTGTCCTGAGCATGGCAAGCTGTACAGCGGCGTTTGCAGCCATCTCCATTGGTGATACTATCGGCGAAATGCTGTCCACCAAATTCGGGAATCTCACGCGAATCAACCTTATCACTGACGGGCACGCCGACGATATAACCGGCAGGCGTGTCTTTTCGTCTTTGAGCAGCTTGCGCGTAATTTCCGACACAAGCTCTGCTGCCGACGCAACTTCATAAACATCGTCAAAGCCGAGTGAAACAAGCGCATTTAAAACTAAATTCTTATCGTCAAGATTGTTAAACTGCGCGTACAGCTCGGGCGGCGGGAGCGCAATTTTATATTCGTATTCGCTCATATAGTCGAGTGAATCGAATGTCGCTTTTTTTGCGTGGTGCGGGCAGACGCGTATGCATGCGCCGCAGTCAGTACAGTATTCGTTGATAATCTCCGACTTGCCCTTGCGTACGCGAATAGCTTCTGTCGGGCAGCGTTTAAGGCAGTTAATGCAGCCCCTGCATGAGCCGGCGTCAAGGCTGATGGAGTGAAAAAAGCTGTCATATTTTTCGTTAAGTTTAAGCAAATTAATCATCTTCTCTTAAATTATTTTTTGAGGTAAACTTTCATATTGACTTCCGTTCCCTGCCCTACCTCGGATTTAAGCTCGAACTCGTCGGTATATTTTTTCATGTTCGGAAGCCCCATACCGGCGCCGAATCCGAGCGCACGTATTTCTTCCTTTGCTGTGGTGTAGCCCTCGCGCATGGCGAGCTCAACGTCCGGTATACCTGCGCCGGTGTCTTTCAGAACCAGTGAAATTGCGTCCGCGTCAATCGTAACGTCAA
This sequence comes from Oscillospiraceae bacterium, assembly GCA_009783695.1. Lineage (GTDB taxonomy): Bacteria > Bacillota > Clostridia > Oscillospirales > Ruminococcaceae > Ruminiclostridium_E. The sequence continues at coordinate 18,133 of WRCY01000014.1, read as the reverse complement.
TTGTTCCGCCGTTTGCGTGGATTACCATATTTATTTCGCCCTCGTAGGTTGCTATCGCAACGTTGCGTATAACATCGGGCGCAATTCCCATTTGCTTGAGTTTATTTTTTATAGCGGAGCTCGCCTCACCCGCACGGGTGAAGTCGTCGCCGGGAACATCGTAGTGCAGTTGAAGTACGCTCGCACTCATAATCATGCACCTCCCGTTTTAGCGCACGCTCCGCCTCGAAGTCCGCCCTCGTAAAGAATACCGCAAGCCTCAAACATACGGCTCGAGGTGGAAAGAATAGCTATGTTTTTTTCAGCTGCAAGTTTTACCACGCTGTCGTCGGGCTTCTTCCCCCTCACGAAAACTATGCAGATTATATCCATCATTTCCGCAGTACGCACGACCTGCGGATTTAACAGCCCCGTCAGAAGCACCGCCTGGTCTTTTACAAAAGCAAGCACATCGCTCATCATATCAGAGCCGCACGCGGTATGTACCTCGCTCAGGAGCCTGTCTTCACAACAGAGAACCTCACATTCAAGAAGCTTCGCAATATCACCTATAGTCATAGTTTTACCATGTCCTTCCTGCACTAATGAGGAATAAAAGTATCGTTTCCCCGATTTAGCGCAATTTGCTTTTAAAGCTTTTGTATTTTTCTTATCATTAATATTTATAGTATAGCATAAAAATTTTTTCAAGTCAAATGTAAAAATATCCGCCCTTTCAGACGGATATTATTATAATATTACGGCTAAATTAAAAATGTCTTTAATAAAATCAGGACAACTCCCGGCACACCGAGCACAAGGGAGATAAAAACCGTGAACAGATTTACCATAATTTGTACGCCCAAAAGTCCTGTAATAAGACTTGCGGCGGCAAGTGAGGCTGCTCCGGCAAACATGGAAACTGAGGCTTTTTTTAGCGGCGATTTACTCGCCGCGAGCACTTTTATAAAGTTAAACAATAAAATAACACCAATCAATATAAAAATAATGTTCAACATATTCTTAAAAATTCCTTTCTTTACAAAAGCGGGTTAATAGCAGCATTTTCCCTATTTTATTTCTTTATATTATTAATTTTAATTATACTCCTTGCTTTCAATTACGCAGCGGTCAAAAAAACCAACCTCAATCTCCAATTCACGAGCCCGCTTCATGAGGCATGAAAATCGCGACTGCAACGCCTTTTGCTCATAAATTAAAGCCTCGATAAGGTCGTCGTCGTCGGTCAGATTAAATTCATGCTCATGGAATTTCAGCTTTTGAGTTAATATGTACAACTCGTTAATTATTTCGTCTTTATTTGACATAATTCACGCCGCCTTATTTTGTTGTAACCTTTTTCAAGCGGGCTGAAAGCGTATTGTACCGCCGTTTTTCTCCTGCTTGTCCTTTAATTATATGCTTGACTTATGGAAAATATTATGATAAAATTAAACTCAAGAAATAAATCTCTTAAATGTGATTTATCGGATTTAAGAGCGAGGACGAAGTAAAATGAAAAATAAGCTGACGTTATTATTAATCTACCCTGACTTCCTTGAAGAAGATAAATATAACAGGAACAAACTCGGAAATTACAGCGAGGGACTCGCTTCGATTTCGGCGGTGGTGAAGCAGGCGGGCTACGATGTAAAACTCTACCATCAGCTTTATATGCCCTCCCGGAAGGAGTTTATTTCCGCAGTTAAAGGCTTTGACGCAGATATAATCGGATTTTCCGCCCGCACGACAGCAATGCCGTTCATCACCGAGATGGCACAATGGTTAGACGAAGACCGGCGTGCCACAGGCGGTAATACTCTTGCCCCCCCCGTGGTTATCGGAGGATACCATGCGGTTTTAGTACCCGACGAGTGCATTAAACTAAAAGGAATAGATATGGTTATTGTCGGTGAGGGTGAGTATCCGTTTGTAGAACTATTGGATTCAATGCGCGACAATGCGCCTCGCACGGACATAGAAAGCATTTATTTCAAGCAGGAAAACGGCGAGGTGATTAAAAACCCTGTCGCTCCGCTGATTGAGGATTTAGACTCGCTTCCCTTCCCGGACTTTGAGCTGTTCGACTATGCTAATCTTGACCGCTCCAAAAACTTTACCGCGATGGTCATGCTTTCGCGCGGATGTTTGTTTTCCTGTACCTATTGCGGAAACTCGCAGTTCCGCAACATCTATCCCAATAAAAATAAATTTACCCGCTTCCGTAGTCCGAAAAAGGCAATTGAGCTGCTTGAACTGTTACTTGAGAAATATCCGTTTATAAAATACTTCGAGTTCCGCGATGCTATTTTTAATATGTACAGGGAGTGGTTTTTTGAATTTATGCCGATGTACATTGAAAAAATCAGACTTCCGTTTAACTGTAACCTCCGCTTCGATATTCTTGATGAAGAAATGGTGAGATTGCTTAAAGACGGCGGTTGTTACATGATTGACATAGGGCTCGAGAACGGTAATGAGGAGTTCCGCAAGAAATATCTTCATAGGGCGATGAAAAATGAACACATGATACTTGTTGCGGAGTGGTTTAGAAAATATAAAATAACCACGCTGACTTACAACATCGTCGGACTGCCTTATGAAACGCTGGAGCTTTCTCTCGAAACCGTAAAGCTTAACGCGCGGCTTTCCGTCGATAAAGTGATTCCGAATATTTTCTATCCCTATCCCATGACGATTCTTGAAAAAACTGCCCGTGACGCAGGTTTCATCGACCCTGCAGTTGACCCCAACGACCCTGTGCAGCTTCGCATGCCGCAATATCCGAAGTATGATATTTTATATATGGCGTTCAATTTTAACAAGCTCGTGAAAAAATACCGCGCGATTTTCGCGCTTCCCGCTGAAAAAGCGGATAAAAAAGAAGCCAAGCTTGATAAAAAAATAACCTCGAAGTATTATCCGAGGAAATTCCTTTACAGAACTGCGAAATTAAACGAAGATATTTTTATTAAACTCAAGCGGTTTATTAAAAAAATCTCGCCGAAATTATTTATTTTCCTAAAAAATCGGACTATGAAAGATATAAAGGAAGTGAAAAATTAATGGAAAAGCCAATAATAAAACTTACAGACTCCTTTAAAATCACCGTGCTCATTTGTTATTTGCTGAATGAGCTCGGTGCGCTGACCCAGTATCAGCTCACAAAAATACTTACCCTCGATGAAGTCGTTAACCACTTCGACTTGACCGAAGCTTTCGGGGTTTTGGAAAACAGAAAGCTCGCTGATTTGATAGAGAAAAAAGGCGAGAGGTTTTACGAAATCAACGACAATGGACGCACAATCGCAGCCGAAGCAGGTTCGGTTCCGCTTTCTGTAAGAGAGAATTCGATACGCGAGGGTAAGCGGATTCACGCCGAAATCGAGCTTCGCAAGACCGTGAGCTGGAAAGTGCAGAAACGTGAAAAAGGATACAATTTTAATATCCGCTTCCTGAACGAGCTCGGCGGGCCGGATATGATGGAGATAAATTTATACGCGCCCTCCGAGGAGAGCGCGCGGGATATTGAGCGCAGGTTTTTGGAAAGACCGCTTGATATCGTGCGTAAAATCATGACAATGTTTATTACGGATATGAGCCGGTTATAATAATTTAACTTAAGAAACAGGCGCGGAAGTTACGATTTCATACGGCGTTTGTCGGCAGAGCCGACCAATGCGCAAAGCGCATCGAACTTAAAAAGCATTTCATGCTTCTTAAGTTAAACGACTATATAACGGGTTTTCGCAGTATTGAAAACGGCTTCAGCTTCATATCGCACTCAACAAACAGCCTTTCGGTCGCTTTATTTGCGATTTCGACGGGCTCGTTTTTTTCATTTTTCATGGATTTTATTAAAAGCTTCTGAGGCGGGGATTTAGGAGCAATAACTTCAATTTCGTCATTAATACTAAAATAATTCCGCTGCGTAATATCGGCGACGCCGTCCTTATAATCATTCACAACGCCGATAAAGTCATATTCGCGGACATAACCGCTGTCCTCATAAAATTGTGCTGCGTCTTCATGATTCAAGTAAAACCCCGTGCAGTATTCACGGTGACTGACCGTGAATACCTCACACAAAACCCACTGCGGCACTTCCTCTCCCCTGTCGAGCGCGTCAAGCGCTGCGCGGTAGGCACCTGTTATCACAGCAGTGTAATACGCTGACTTCGCTCTGCCCTCGATTTTAAACGAGCTGATGCCCGCTTCTTTCATTGCATTTAAATGCTCAATCATGCATAAATCCTTGGCGTTCATTATGAATGTGCCGCGTTCGGTTTCAACGGTTTCAAAAGGCTGATTAAGGCGCTTTTCCTCCACCAAGTAATACCCCCAGCGGCATGGTTGGGCGCACTCGCCGCGGTTGGCGTCGCGGTTCACGAGATACTGCGACAAAAGACACCGCCCCGAGAAAGAAACGCACATCGCGCCGTGTACGAACGCTTCAAGCTCAAGTTCCGGCGATGTTTTTGCGCGAATCTGCGCAATTTCAGCAAGGTTTGTTTCCCTCGCAAGAATCACGCGCTTCGCCCCGAGCTTGTGAAAGGCGTTAGCGGCGGCAAAGTTTATAATGCCCGCCTGTGTTGAAATATGCACGTTAAGCTTTGGCGCGTGCGTTTTGACTGCCTCAAGCATACCCAAATCCGCTACGATTACTGCATCGATTCCCGTTTTCTGCGCTTCTGTAATAAACGCGGGGAAGCGCTCTGCCTCCCCGTTTGTGGGAATTATATTACAGGTAAGATATACTTTTACGCCGTGTTCGTGCGCAAAAGCTACGGCTTCATAAAGTTCAAGGGGCGTGAAATTCTCCGGGCCTGCGCGCATCGAGAAGTCCCTGCAGCCGAGATAAACCGCGTCTGCACCGTAAAGCACAGCCATTTTGAGGCTTTCGGGTGAGCCCGCAGGTGCAAGAAGCTCAAGTGGCATTGTGCATTGTCCATTGTTAATTGTCAATTGCCCGTCACCCCGCTTCAGCTAACGCATATGCTCTTTCCATTGCCGACTCTGCCATCTGCTGCGCGACTTTTGAGAGATTCGCTTCGTGGTCGGTGAGATTGGTTGCATAGAACACCTCGCGCGTTTCGATATTTGCGCAGAAGTAAAAGTAATTCGTGGCAGGCGCATTTAAAACAGCCATAATCGCATCGATTCCCGGGTTGTTAATCGGTCCCGGCGGAAGACCTGCGGTAATATAGGTGTCATAAGCGTCCATCAAATCCTGATAACGCGATAAGTTATTCTGCGGAATACGCGGCAATATGAAGTCGCGCACGTAATACGACGTCGGGTCGGATTGCAAAAGCGGGAAATCCGTGCTGTTGAGTCTGTTTAAAAACACCGAAGCGACAAGCCTCATATCCGCGGAGTTGTCCGCTTCCGCCTGCACCATCGAAGCAAGCGTAATTAGCTCATCAAGCGTAAAGCCCTGCTCGTGCATAGTTTTATAAAGCTCGGGGGTAATTGTCGAGTTGAAAGTATTAAAAAGCCTGTTTGCAGCTGTTTTTGCGTTATTTTGAATCGACTGCCTGTCGTCATCGTTGATGAAGTCGAGGTCTACGCCGTCGCGCAGCGCATTAATCACAAAAAACTCGTAGGTGTCGGGAAAAAGATAACCCTCAAGCTGATGAAATTTCATCGGGCTTTCTGTTACCCTCCGCTCAAAGCTGTATACATCCAGCTTTTCTGTGTAAAAAAGCTCGAAATCCATGGCAAGACATACAAAGTTTTCTTCAAGCAGCAGCCCGATTTCCTGCGCCGTCAGTCCCTCCGGTATCGTTACGCGCACAGTTTCACGTGTTCTCGTTATTGACTGCAGCGTCCGTATAATCGCGCTGTAGGTCATAGAGGATTCAAGATAAAAAAGCCCGTCAAGATACTTCCCGTCATGCCCGAACAGCTGCGAATACGTCACGAAAAAAGCAGGCTGGCTTATAATCCCCTTTTCATGCAGGATTTCAGCGATTTCCTGGGTCGTTGAATTCGGCGGGATTATAACCTCCGCGCCAACCTCGTTCCTTGTAATTCCTGTGAAATCCAGCGAAAAATGTACTATGTGATACGCCAAGAACGAAGACATAGATATAATTAAAACTACTAACAAAATCCCGACGAAAACGTACACGAACGTCTTCTGGCTTTGCCGTGCACGCAGCTTGCGTATTTGCCTTTCCCGCTGCTGCTCTCTTTTTCTCCGGTTTTTAGCTCTGTTCAGAGCGGCGTTTTCTATGAAAAAAGGCTCGTCGCTTTCCGACTGCTCCGGTTCTTCATACGGCAGCAGCTCTGCGGTGATATCGGCGGGTTTTACTTCATTCGGCCTAACTTTATCAATGACAGCGGTTTTTTCGAGGTTCGGATTGCTTTCCAACGCAGGGGCAGCGGCTATGCCTCTTTTTGCAAAAATGGAAGCGAGGGCGTCTTCTTCTTTTCTTTCTCTCGTTGCTTCTTTGGCTTCTCTTTCTTTTATAACGTCAGCAAGCGCGAACACGCCGGTTCTATCTTCCATGTAAAGTCCCTCCCTCTGTTATAATCATACCGGACGCGCGGTCGTGCGGTTCAACGGGTATTTCAAAAATGTTCTCATTATAGCATAAAACTGCGCTTTTCCCACTGTATCCTGATAGAAACCGGTCGTAATACCCCCTGCCGTAGCCAAGGCGGAACCCGCGCTCATTGCAGGCGAGCGCCGGCACGATACAAAGCGTATTACTACTAATTTGCGCGATTTTACATGTTTTAAGCGGCTCGCGAATTCCAAATTTACCCTTAACAGTTTCCGATAAACTTTTTATTTCATGAAAAACAATCTCACGAATATCGGTTTTCGGCACTGCCACTTGCTTTCCCTGCTTAAAACAAGCATTTATTAAAGCGCGGGTGTCTATTTCACTTTCTGTTGAAATATAGGTCAAGAGCAAATCTGCTTCCTTGAACTCCTTTAAGGAAAGCAGATTCTCTAAGATTAAAGAGTCTTTTTCGCAGTCGGGTTTACGATTTTGCAGCAATCTGCGTCTTATTTCGTTTTTAGTCAGCATTGCATTGTCTTGCTCATGTTGCCGGCTATTTCACTTCCGCAAAGAACTTCAACAAGCTTTAGAGCGAACTCAATCGAATTCCCCGCGCCTTTTGCTGTAATAAACTTTCCGTCAGTTACAACAGAATCAACGCAAATCTCTGCACCTTCAAGAAACTTTTCAAAACCGGGATAACAGGTTGCGCGCTTGCCTTGAAGCAAGCCCATTTTCCCAATAATCGACGGTGCGGCGCAAATCGAAGCAATAAAAACATCATTATCGGCGCAGTATTTAATAGCTTCGATGACTTTTTCCGAAGCCTCAAGGTTATCACGCCCGGGTATACCGCCGGGGATAATAATCATCTCAAGCTTGCTGTTTAATTCGATTTCGGAAGCTTCAATATCGGCGATTATTTTTACATTGCGTGAACTTACAATCTCCTTACCGCCGACACCCGCAATCAAAATTTGCTTCCCTGCCCGTCTGAGCAAATCAACAGGCGCAATCGCTTCAATTTCCTCGAAGCCGTCAGCCAAAAACACATAAATCATTCTGCTTTGCTCTCCTCGACTGCGTTTATGGTTTGAACCGGGCTAAGCGGTCTGTCAAATTGGTCGGACTGGGCAATCGGACGCCCGAATTCATCAACCTGCTCCAAAGGCGCGGTTGCACCGAAGCCGCTGTTTCCCCAGCCGCTGTCGTTTTGTGAAACTGCAGAAACAGGCGGCGGATTGGTGTCGTAATTGAAAACCATAGATTCCGATTGAGGCGCGTTAAGCGCTTTAATTGCTTTAGGCGCGGCAATAACAGCATAACCGCAGATAATGAAGAACTCCACAAGCCAAACTATCCACAGGAAAACGCCGCTAATAAGCGTATCACTGCCGGAAGAGCCGGGCGAGGAAGAGTACGTCCAGCGCCCCTCGCCGTTAATGCGTACAACCGCGTCAAAGAGCGCTGCAGGGCTTGTCATGAAATAAACAACAGTAGGAGCTTCATCATGCTCACCAAAATGTTTGATGTAAATAAAACCCGAACTGCCGATAATTTCTCTTATTTCATTAGCGGCAATCCTCGGATTCATGCCGAAATCGTAGTCAAATCCCATTGCTTCATAAAAAGAAATGGCTTGAAGATTTCTTATATCTCTGTTTGAAAGTTCGTGAAGTTCTGCTCCATATGCCCACCATAACGCTAATTCGTTATCAGTTATCCCGTAATCGTAAGCGGAGAAGTTTTGCATATCCGTTATTATATGCTCTAAATTAGAGTAAATTACATCATTTTCGTCAACAAATTCGTTATTTAAAATTTCAATCCAAATTGCGCTTAAATATATTTCCTCAAAGCTCCAATCATTCAATTCCCTTCTTGCGTCGGTCGCAACATACAAAGCCCACTTGAAGTATGTAAAGACAAGGCAGCCAAGCACTACCACGGCGACCGCGGGAACAACGGATTTAATCTTAAACAGCTTCACAATTTTCGTTGAAACGAAACCCATAGCCGCACCGAGCGCAATAGCCGCGAGTATGCTGAGGTAGATAATCGGGTTCACTCTGTTTATCAAAAGATAGAGGAAGCTGAGTGCAGAGCCGGTAACTGCCGTTGCGAGGAACAAGAATAAATACGCTACAGGGCTTGCTTTTTTCTCTGACATGATGATTCTCCTTAATACTTATTTAATTAAAGGCGTCAAACTTACAAAGCTGCGAACAGATTTTGCAGCCTACGCAGAGAGTTTTGTTGACGACCGCCTTTTTGTCTTTCATGGTGAGTGCGGGGCAGCCGACTTTCATGCAAATCTTGCAGCCCGTGCACTTATTTGCGTCGCAGGTAAGCGCGGGGTTATGCTTTACGCCCTTGGTGAGCGCACAGGGCTTGCTGAAGATAATGACAGCGGGTTCGGTGAGCGTAAGATATTCCTTTAAGACGCTTTCAATTTCACTCAAGTTGTCGGGGCTCAGAGTCTTGACTTTACTAATCCCGATTGATTTTATAAGCGCTTCAAAGTCTACTTCGGGAGCGGGGTCGTCGTAAATGTCGAGCCCGTTGCCCGGATGGTTCTGCCCGCCGGTCATGCCGGTAGTACGGTTGTCGAGCAGCAGCGTCAGCGTGTTACTGCGGTTGTATGCAATGTCAATAAGACTTGTAATGCCGTTGTGCACAAAGGTCGAGTCGCCCATCAGACCGACTGTCCTGTCCGCGTAATCGGGGCGCGCTTTTACGAAGCCGTGCGCCATGCTTATGCCCGCGCCCATGCAGATTTGCATATCCATTGCGGAAAGCGGAGGCGTAGCGGCAAGCGTGTAGCATCCGATGTCACCGCTGACCACAACGCCGAGCTTGTTCAGCACCGTGAACACGCCTCTGTGCGAGCAGCCCGCACAAAGCACGGGAGGACGAACGGGAATAGCTTCGGGAAATTCTTTGAAGCTGATTTTTTCGCCGAGTATTGCTTCCCTTATGATGTTCTGCGAGTATTCGCCTATGTTTGAGAAAATGGGTGCTTCCCTGCCGTTTGGCATCTTTCCTATTGGGTTTAAGCCGAGTGAGCGGCAGTGCGTTTCGATTACGGGGTCGAGCTCTTCAACAACGTAAAGCTTCTTTACCTTAGCGGCGAAGCCCAGAATAAGATTTACGGGAAGAGGGTTTACAATCCCCAATTTAAGATAGCTTGCCTTATCGCCGAGCGCTTCCTTTGCGTACTGATATGCGACGCCGGAGGTAATTATACCGATTTCATCGCTGTTCATCTCGATTTTATTAAGCGGCGAGGTTTCGGCGTATTCGATTAACTTATTAGTCCGCTCCTCAACCATAACGCGCTTTGCCCGCGCGAAAAGCGGCATCATCACGTACTTATGCAGGTTTTTTTTATAAGGCTCCTTATTTTTAACAACCCGCTCGCTTTTTTCAATAATACCCTGCGAGTGGCAGATTCTTGTGGTGAGGTGAATAAGCACAGGCGTGTCGAACTCCTCAGACATGTCGAATGCAAGCTTCGTGTATTCAAGGCACTCCCCGGTATCTGCCGGCTCCAGCATGGGGACTTTGGCACCGATTGCATGATTGCGTGAGTCCTGCTCGTTCTGCGAGGAGTGCATACCCGAGTCATCCGCTACGGCGAATACGAGCCCTCCGTTTACGCCCGAATAGGAGGCGGTGTAGAGCGGGTCGGAGGCGACGTTTAAGCCTACGTGCTTCATGCCCGAAAAAGCCCGTGCGCCCGCTATGCTTGCGCCGATTGCAACTTCCATGCCCACCTTTTCGTTAGGCGCCCATTCCGCGTACATTCCCGTACCTTTGTAAGCGGCGCAGTTCATGGTTATTTCGGAGCTCGGGGTTCCGGGATAGCTTGATACAACCTCAACGCCGGCCTCATATAATGCTCTTGTTATTGCGTGATTGCCGAGAAGCAATTCCTTTTTCATCTTTTTTACATATCCTTTCTGTACCAACGAGGAATTAAATTCATCATTTTCCCGTTTTAATGTTTTTGATTTTTAAAAGCTTTTACTTTCTTGCTTTCTTCACTTTATTTTATATACGCCATTAATTATACCACAAAAACGTTGACGTGTCAACGAATTTATGGTAGAATTTAGTTATTAAAGTAAAGGAAGTGCAGAAAGTTTGAAAATAAATATAACTGAATCGGGGAAAACGAGACCTTTCATTCCTCATTGGTGAAGAAAGGACTTAATAAAAATATATTTGAAAAAACTGACATAAAAACGGGGAAAACGAAACTTTTTATTCCCCGTTGATGAAGAAAGGACTTAATAAAAATATGTTTGAAAATAAATATAACTGAATCGGGGAAAACGAAACTTTTCAATTCCTCATTGGTGAAGAAAGGACTTAATGAAAATATGAAGAAGCTAATGGGATTAATACCGGCATTGATTATATTTGCCGCCTGCAGCAGCGGCGGGGAGCTGAGAATAAATGATGAAAAACTGACGGTCTTAGATTATTCATCAGCTTCTTTTGACGATGACAATATCGGGGATTACCCCCTCCCGCCTGAACCCGCGCGCCCCGAGCCGCCCGACTTCATAGAGATTGCTAAGGCGCATTTGAGCGGCAGTCATGGCAGGATTTATGTGGGAATGGCAGACCTCACCTACCCCGGCGGCTACAGGTATATCGACGACTCGGGCAGAATCCACCCGGCAAGTACCATAAAATCTATGATTATGGAGTATGCGCTGTTGCAAATCCATGCGGGCAACGCAAGCCCCGATGAGGTATATGACAGCTATACGCTGCTTTACAGCATCGAGCAGATGATTCAAATGTCGTGCAATGAAAGCACGGGCACGCTCGTTGCACGCTTTGGGCGGGCAAACATACAAAGCTGGCTTGACGGAAATTATCCCGGCACGGATCTTAACTCAGACTGGCGGAATTACCACCACAACAACAAATATAACGAAACCACGGTCGAAGATACGGTTGAATTCCTGGAGCGGCTGTGGGAGCGCAGAAACGAGGAACCTTACAGGCAGATGCTCGACATTATGTTCGGGACGATTTGGTCCCGTGAAAAAATTCCGGCGGCGACCGAGGGAATCGCAAATGTCAGAGTCGCAAATAAAACCGGCTCGTACGCAGACGGCGACGATACCGCAGACCACGATATGGCGATTGTCGTGAGTTATGATGATGACGGAGAAATCCTTTTCGCGTATGCGCTCGTTTTCTATTCGTTCGCACCGTACAGCGAGATTACGTACTCTGCTGCGCGCCCCGCGATTGTCGCGATGGCTGAAGAAATTTATGAGCAGGTCAGCAAGTTCTATGCAGAAAACAATTAAACTGTTCCCTTTTCTTTTATTCTTTTCAAGGCATAACGCACCGGCAACCCTACACTGAAAGCCATGATTATTTTTATCACCTCCGGTATGACGAAAGGCATAAAACATGCAGCAAACGACACCGCCAGACCGCCTTCATTCTGAAAGGAATGCCATAATGTTCCCATTGAAAGGTTCACGAGCGCACCCGCCGCAAGGCAAACAGCAAGCCAATGCTTTTTACCAGTGTCTGCTCCAAACCCGATTATAAACGCCACAAAGGGATAGGACATAAGATATCCTCCCCAGGGACCTATTATCCTTTGAAAGCCGCTCCCGAACTGAACGAATACCTGAATACCCACTGCCCCGAGCAGCAAGTAAACGATGAGTGCAATCGCTGCTCTTTTTGCGCCGAGAATGATTCCCGTAAGCATAACGGCAAATGTTTGCAGGCTCAGCGGTACGCCGAGAGGCATAGGCACCGTCAGCTGCGCCAAAACAGTAACAACCGCAACCATAAGTGCAATAAAGCATAAATCGCGGATTGATATTTTTTGTTTGTTCATATTTTTATTATGTCCTTTCTTTACTAATATGTATAAATAAAACTGTTTTCCCGTTCAACAGTTTTATTTTAAAAATACTATTTCCCCACACAGAATCTTTTAAAAATTTCGTCTACTACTGTTTCGCTTACATTTTTACCCGAAAGCTCGTACAAACTTTCAAGCGCGCTCTCGAGCGTTACGCCGAGCGTGTCGAGCGCCAGCCCCGCCGTAATGCCGTCGATTGCCTTTCCGAGGGCTCTTTCAGCGATAAGCGCACATTCCCTCTGCCGCTCGTTGGCGATGAAACCCGCCGACATATCCACGCGTTTAAGTTTGAGAGTTTTATTAATCACCGCCGCTAAAGGCTCGAACGACGATGAATCCTTCGCCGTGATTTCAATCACGTTGCGGAACTGCGTTGCAAGAAATGTTAAATCCAGCTGGTTTTCTAAATCGGCTTTATTTATTATACAAATCGCATTTTTGCCTTTAAGTTTCTCAAGCAGCGTGTAGTCTTCCTTTTCGAGCGGGCACGAATTATCGAATACAGCCAGCGCAAGCTCGCACTGCTCAAGGCGTTTCAGCATTATATTTACGCCTATTTCTTCGACTTTGTCCCCCGAATCTCGGAGCCCCGCGCAGTCGCAGAGCCGCAGAACCATATCGCCAATGTTCACGCTCTCTTCAATAATATCGCGTGTGGTTCCTGCGATGTCAGTGACGATGCTGCGGTCGCTTTTAGCGAGCAGGTTCATGAGCGTAGATTTGCCGGCATTAGGCTTTCCGACTATTGCAGTCAGCACACCCTCGCGCAGCACTTTACCTATTTCAAAGGTTTCGAGCAGCAACTGCAGTTTAGCTTTGCAGTCGGCGAGCTGCCCTAAAAACGAGCTTGTTTCATAGCTGTCGAGTATCTCGTCCGGGTAGTCAATCCATGCGGCGATTTGCACTGTTATGTCGAGAATAATCGCGGAAATCTCCTCGATTTTGCGGTAAAGTGCGCCCTCGCGCTGTGCCAGGGAGTATGTTAGGTACTGTTTGTTATGCGAATTGATTATATCTATTACAGACTCTGCCTGCGTAAGCGAGAGCTTACCGTTCAGCAGGGCGCGTTTTGTGAACTCTCCTGCCCCGGCAAGACGTGCACCCGCACTAATACAGGCGCGCAAAACCCGCTCGGTAACATAAATTCCGCCGTGACAGGTTATTTCCGCGACGTCTTCGCCCGTGTAGCTGTTCGGCGCGAGAAAAAGCGTCATGACACCATCGTCGAGCTTTTCGCCGCCATCGAAAATATTACCGTAAACAGCAACGTGCGACTTCCCGATTTCGTTACCGCCGGCGGCACGGAAGACCTTGCGCGCCACATCAGCGGCTTCCCCGCCCGATATACGGATTACCGCGAGTCCGCCTGTTCCGCGCGGGGTTGCAACAGCCGCAATTGTATTCATATTTTCATTAAGTCCTTTGTATGCCATTACGAAAAGAGCCTCCCGAAAAAGCTTTTTTTCTTTGGTTTTTCTGTTTCTAAAACTGCAGAGGTATCATCGTCTTCATCATCAATGAGCTTTGTATCGTCGACAAACTTGAGAAGAATCGGCTTCTTTACGAGCTCGTCCGCGCTTTCATTCTGCAAATAGGTGTAGACGCTTTCGGGTTTGCTGATAATAAAATCTTCTATTTTGTTGAGCATGAGCAGTTTTTCAAGGCCCTGCTCCATTTCGCCGAGTACCTGCTCCTCCATGCTTTCATAATATTTCTGGCTTGTTATGTTGAACTCCTCGACAGGATTCTTCCCGCCTACGCTTGTTAGGTGAATCCCCTCGCGCAGCGACGATGTGTAATCCAGATAATCGCTCCACGCCCCATTAATCACGCTGAGAACCAGTTCGCGCTGTAGATTATTTACGGCTTCCCTGCCGAATTTATTTACTGCTTCATCGTATGGAGAGATACCAATGCTATGTGCTGCGGCGCTTGACTCCTGCCAAAATGACGGCTCGCTCTCGCCCGTTACGTATTTTTTACGCGCCTTGAAAATAGCGTCCCTGTGCTTCTCGGAAATCATCGAAAACTTTAGCAGCCGCTTACGCTCGTCAAGCCTGTCACCCTCGGAAATGCGCTGGATTCGCCCTGCTTCCTTTACGACTGCCCTTTCGGTAATTCTGTCTTCCGTGAATTTTGGGTAGCGGTTTTTCGGAATCAGTTTTTCGAGCTCGTATTTAATCATTATTTCGTCATCAAGCGCAGTATATGCCTTGCTCTCTCCCACGTCACCCTGCCGCCCCGCCCTGCCGCGCAGCTGACGGTTTATCCGCGAGCTTTCGCGCATTGACGTACAGATTACATATAATCCGCCCGCTTCTGCGGCAGCTTCCCTGCTCTTTTCGTTTGAGGAGGATGCCCCTCCGAGCAGAATGTCAACGCCGCGCCCCGCCATGCTCGTGGAAATTGTAACGGCTCCGGCCGCTCCCGCGTTTTTGATTATCTCTGCTTCCGCCTCGTTATTCTTGGCGTTTAAAACGGCTGCTTCTATTCCCTCTTTTTGAAGCTCTGCCGCGAGCTTTATGCTTTCTTCTATACTCTCCGCGCCTACTAAAACAGGCTGGTTTTTTTTATGTGCGCGGATTATCTCCTGCTTCACGGCGGCGAGTTTTATTTTGTTATTGAAATATATTTCCATCGGATGGTCGGTTCTGCGGGAGGGTACGTGCGGCGGGATTTTTTCTGATTTTAAGCCGTAAAGCAGCTCGAACTCCTCGTCAGACGGATAAACTGTGCCCGTCATTCCCGAAAGATGCTCGTACTGCCGCATGAAATACTGAAGCGGAACGGTACCCATCACAATACCGCGCTGCCCGGCTTTTATGCCGTGCTTGAGCTCTACCGCGCCCTGCAGGGCCCCCGGGAAGCGGCGGTTTAACGCCGCCCTGCCGGTAAACTCATCAATTATTAATACCTGATTATCTTTAACAATATAATTAATATCTTCTTTGAGAGCAAAATTTGCGTTAAGACAGTCGTTTATATCCGAGAGCAGCGACCGGCTCTCCTCGTCATATAGGTTGACACCGAAAAATTTCTCGGCTTTTTCAATGCCTCTGTCAGTGAGATAGGCGTTGTCGAGCTCATCGGAAATCCCGTAGTCTTTTTCAGTCAGTGTTTTCACGAACTCATGCGCCTTTTCGAGCCCGGCGAAAGTATCCGCAGGCACACTTCCCGCAATTACAAGCGGAATCCGCGCCTCGTCTATTAAAATACTGTCCGCTTCGTCAACAATGGCGACATCGAACTTATCATGCAATACATCCTCAGGTTTGTCGCAGACAAAATCCCTAAGAAAATCAAAGCCGGATTCTTTTGCGGTGTTATAGACTATATCGGCGCGGTAAGCTGCTTTGCGCTCAGCCTTAGGCGTCGACTCGACTATATAGGCGATTTTCATGCCGAGCAGGTCGTATATCGGCTTCATCCAGTTATAATCGCGCTTTACAAGATAATCGTTATATGTCAGAATATGCACCTTACGATTATCTAAAAAATGCAGATACGCCGCCATTACCGCTGATATAGTCTTGCCCTCGCCGGTTTTCATTTCAATTACTTTGCCGTTATAAAGCGCAAATGCCGCCTTGATTTGCTCGTCATAAGGCGGCAGACCGACACCTTTAATGCAGGCGTCACGGAACGCCTCTGCGGCTTTTTCAAAATTAGAATTTTTCATAAACGTAATTATAGCATAAATTTGCCGTTTAGTCAACAAATTTATGCTATATAAATATTTCTGCAATAAACCTAAATCCTCGCTGTAAAAAAGATGACGGATTTAAAGTCATCGGTTAACCATTTGCTTTTTTAAGCACAGTCGCCCCGAAAGCCGCCGCTGCAAATACAACAGCCGTTAAACCCGCTAATGCAATGGTAAAAAAGTTAACGCCGCCGGAGCCGCTTCCGCCCGTATCGCCGCCTGTTCCTCCTCTGCCTGCGCCCGTTTCAATGACAGGAGGGGTGACAGATTCATCGGGAGGCTCGGCAGATTCATCGGATGGGATTTCCGGTTCGGCGGGGATTACGGCAGGTTCATCAGGAGTCGTAACGGGTTCGGGCTCAGCCGGAATTTCAGGTTCAGGGTCGGAAGCGTTGCACCTGTCACAGTCCCCGCATAAGCTGCAGACAGGACAGCAGTCAAGCGCACAATCTTCCCAATCTCTTATGCAGGGGTCGCAGACTCCGCAAGCGACAGCATCCGGACGTTTCCAGTCGCATTTCGTACAGTTTAATGGAGGCCAGTGGTCGAGCGCTTCGCATCTGTGCCCGTCATGGCGGTTATCAATAGGCAGATAACCGCAGTCACGCATGCAGTCATGCACGTCTGAGTTAACGGCTCTGTAAAGGTGTCCGCCGTTGTCTTCATGGCAGGGGTGGTCGGCGGGCGCCGCCATCGCCGCAATCACGGTTAAAACAAAGATAAACGCTGATGATGTAATGAAAGATAATGCTTTTTTCACTTTTTTCATACCTTTCTATGTAAGTATTTTTCCTGTATTGAATATAAAACTATTTTACAACAAAAAATGCAAAATGTCAAGATTATTGTTTATGCGGCTCGCTACTAATAAAATATCTGAACTTGATAATGATTTTTCAATAAAGTTAAGAAAAACCCCCGTCTTCCTTAAAGGTAGACGGGGGTTATACGGCTAACAGGACTTGAACCTGCACGGTTTCCCACCGGAACCTAAATCCGGCGCGTCTGCCAATTCCGCCATAGCCGCAAATGATACACGTTACCGGTAAAAAGGGGCAACATTATCATTTTATCACAGCTATGGCGGAATGTCAACATCCGTGTTTACTGAGCGGAAAAAGAAACATCGTCTATAATCGCATGTTGTTCGCCGTTAGCATTTATTTCAAATTTTATTTCTGCTGACGACGTGCCTGCAGGTGCAGGAATTGTAATACCTCTATAGTAACCGAAGTCTCTGTTGCTGTTTGGTAAATCCTGCTGCCTGATGATGATTTCCAATCCTAATTCTCCACCGCTGCTTGTTCTGAACGTAACCGTCGCGGTAATGCCCACCAGCGCGTCTTCACCTCGTGCGAAGAACGATAATTCATATGTGCAGCCTGTGTGTACGGGAACAATTTGGCTTAAATTACCGCCGTTTGATATTCCGACTGCCGCCTGCCCCGAATGAACTCCGCCCTGCTGCGTCTGGCGGGAAATCGCGTCGGGGCTCGTAGTAGTCCAGTTTATAGGAACATTTCCCGTGAATAATTCCATTCCGCCGTTTCTGATTAATTCACCTGTATTCAAACACTCACAACCGCATACACCCGGAGGTCCCTGCGGCCCTATTTCACCCTGAGGCCCCGGTTCACCTTGAACTCCCTGTTCGCCCGGCTGACCTATAGGTCCCTGCTCGCCTTGCATACCCTGCGGTCCGATTGGTCCGCGCTCGCCTTGCATACCCTGCGGTCCGATTTCGCCCTGAGGTCCCGGTTCACCTTGAACCCCCTGTTCGCCCGGCTGACCTATAGGTCCCTGTTCACCTTGCATACCCTGCGGTCCAATTGGTCCGCGCTCACCTTGCATACCCTGCGGTCCTATTGGTCCGCGCTCACCTTGCATACCCTGCGGTCCGATTATCCCGTGCTCGCCTTGCATACCCTGCGGTCCTATTGGGCCGCGCTCGCCTTGTATACCCTGCTCGCCCTGAGGTCCGCGACAACCCTTTGGCCCTCGTTCACCTTGAATTCCCTGCTCACCCTG